>JANQKU010000258.1 GCA_028280955.1 Opitutaceae bacterium | reverse complement strand
AGAAGGAGGTTTGATTGAGGATTACAAGTCTAATTTCAGCTTCACATTGAAGAACAAATCTTCGTCTCCAACTAATGGAATCGAACTTTCCCAGACCATTAACTGATTTTCTTCGCCTGCATACTCAGGGTTCAAACTAATTGGAGTACCAAACAAATCGTTGTAGACCAAAACAGACAGGTCCTCTCTCTTCCAAAAACGATCGGTGAAAAACCTGACGCATGCCGAATCTCCATTCCTGTAAATTTGAGGTCTTACGAATTCATTTAAACTATCTACCCCTTGAGCATAAAGAAACAAGTTCGAGAAACCTGATTGATACAAATGCTCTCCAAGATCCATCTCTAATGATCCGATGCCGCTTAATTCAAGCCAACGTTGAAGGTCCCGTTCTGATTTCAAATATTCCGTAGTGAATGTCTCTGAATCACCATTTCTGGTCAGCTTTACCTGAAATCGATAAGGATCCAAGCCTTCCAAATTCTGCACACGCAGTGTACTGGAATCTACACCCATGAAATTCTCGTCCGATACAATTGGTTCGCCGTCGTAGAGCCAAGCGATCGATGTATCTTCGGAATCAACATTCTGAATTTCGAATACATAGTGCTCTTCGTCTGAATCGTAAAAACCCATGGGAGATTCTGTTTCAAAATACTCTTTGATTCGTAACCGGATAAACCACTTCTCGTCGAAATCGTCTAAAGATATCCCTAAAAGAAAATCTCCGGTGTCTAGAGGAACTCCAATAATTTGTTTTGTTAACGGGTTATATTCCAACCCCGGTGGTAATCCCGGGATGCCGCTAACCTCAACAGGCCCATCGATCATGAACGATTCAGTCAAAGGGATACCTCTTATAGCATTCAGATAAAAATACCTGTCTGCATTTACTCCAATCAATGCCGGGGAAACTGCCAAGATTATCGGCTTAGATTCGATGATTTGATCACTAGAGGAGATAAGACTTAAATCGAAAATGTGAATGCCTGGCTCAGTTTCTCCAACTAATCCTAAACCGTTGATGCTTAATCCATCAGGTAAGTTATCAGATGTTAGTCTCCAATCGCTAAAACTATTCTCGGGAATTTCAAGGTCGATATTGAATCCGCTTCCTTGTCGAATGAAGTAAGATGTCTCCCGAAAACGAGGCCATCCCAATTTCTCACTCACGGGTACGCCCAGCACGAAAGGATTGTGAATGATGTTATTTTCAAACGGAACGATTATAAGCGTATGAAATCCCAATTGCGTTGGATTTCCGTGAATGATGCCTGATTGGCCGTCAAATTCTAAGCCCTCTGGAAGATTAAAAATTTCAACCCTCGTGATGAAAGGCGCCATGGGGATTTGGATATTTACGGAGTCGCCTAGTACAAACGGATGTAAATGTTCCATATCAATGGCATCCTCGGCATGCTCATTGGGAACGACAATGGGAACGTCTTTCGATTCAGAGCCATAGCTATTAATCGCACGAATAGTAAAAGTCCCAGCCATTTGTTTGTCAGGTCTCCCTTCGAGGCGGTTGCGCTCAACGTCGTAGCTCATCCAGACAGGTAGGCCCTCAACCTTCAGGTTTAGCGATTTATCCTCTGGCCCCACATCCGGACCCGCTAATATACTTTCTCGGTATAGATCTCTGCCAATCTCTCCGAAAATAAACTGATCGTTTACAAAGGGTCGGCCATCGATGTTTGCGCTGATAAGTTGAGTTTTAGAGACCACTCCTAACTGACCGTTTAACACAGGTACGAATGCAACTTCACGCTCTGAATATTCCTGAATAGGATCGCCGAATATCACCCCATTCGTTTCATCGAAGGTCAATCCCTCTGGTAAACCTACTGCATGAACAGAGTCAAATTCACCCTCAATTTTAACGGGCTGATAGAAGCCTCTGAAAGCGACAACAGCTTCAGGTAGAGAAACGAACGGCTTTGGAGCAATTCTCACTACGGAGACTTCCAAACGACCAACCACTGGCAAAGAAGCTATGAAGACCTGATCTTTTAAGAATGATACCTTATCGACTCGCCAAACCTCTGGTCCTAATTCAAGGGCCGAAAAATTCAAACCATCCTTAGAACTCAGAATCTGCTGCGGTGCATAATACGGGTCGCCACCTTCGGTACCGAAAACAAAAAATCTCCCACCTGAAAAGTTTATATCCAACCAGGAAACATTTCCTGGAAGTTCTTTAAACTCCCATTCGACCGCATTCTCGGAATAAAAATAACCTTCACTGGTTAATGTGAGAATTTTTCCATCTCCAGATACACATCTATTTAAATCATTTCCCGGAAAGGAAGTCTGAACCAGCAATTCATTCCATTCAGCACCGTCTACAGAAACATGGAATCGGTCTCTATCTGGAAAAAAGAACTTACCATTTAATTCAAAGACATTTCCAAAATACGTCGGAGGAAATATCCGTGCCCAGTCTTCTCCATTGGATGAAAAGAAAAAATGTTGGTCAGAGTTGGATTCCATAACGGCTCTAGCAATGACTCCATGTCCACCAGACCAGATGTCACTGACTCTCCAGATGTCCGGTAAACTTATCAGGTCAAAATTCTCACCATCTGCAGACCTAAGAATCCCTCCCTCCACACCAATCAACAAGGAGTTTCTGAAAACCTCGATGTCAAAAGCGAACTGACCTATCGGTAAATCAACGAGTATCCAATCCTTTAACTCAGCATCGGATCTCCAAATGCTTGCTCTGTCCCCATAGAAATATAGATCATTAAATAGAATAACTCCGGAATCATCAGGCACAACTCCCTCAAACGTAAACTTCGGGAAATCGGTAGCAGGCTTAACAATAAAGCTATACTTGATTTCTACGAGGGTACCCACCCGACGCTGAACCACGGTAGTTTCATATATTCCAGATTCGGAAAAGCTTCCTGTAAAATGAACGTTTTCAACATCAAAACCGATTCCCTCAGGTAGATCCTTGATACTCACTGTTTCCTCGCTGACAAAACCAGCCTTCCACACAGATAGATCCTCACCTACCTCAACCTCGAGAATTTGAGAAAGGTGGTGCCGCTTGCTAATCTCTCCTTCCTTTCGAACGTCCCATTGAATTGCTTGGGAACTAATATTTCCAAATTCAGACTTTTCCTGGAAGTTAACCGTGAATGTTCCCGCCAGTATCGGAATTCCCGAGACAACTCCAGTGTCGGAATCCAGAGTAAGTCCATATGGGAGCCCGCTTGCACCGTAGGTAAATTCATCGGCATTTGGACCTATTTGAAACTCAACCTCTTCTCCTACGGTGCTCTCAAAGAGAAAGGGAAAGCTGTCGGGAAAGGCAAATGATAGAGCCGGACAGGCGATGTAGAAAATAAAAAAACAAATCCGATGACAACAGCAACGCATCAGGGGGAAATAATGCCAAAAAATGCGAAAGAAAATCGCTAGTAATTTGTCACAAATTGATAGGGTTCAGGCAAGGCACTTTTAACCTACCACTCTCAAATTGAGAAACTACCATGGATCTAGCTCAGAAATCACATCCCCAGACACTAGAGACCTGGACTCTTCAGCGGCATAGAGTGCCATTCGGGACGGTTCTAGTATTAAAGTATTCAATTCTCCAAATTGCCACATAAAAGCGGAGCGGCCTAGCCACCGAGGTGGGGGCCAGTCAGCTGAGTTTCCAACCTTTGCGGTACTCGCGCCGGATGTAGGGCTCGGCCTCAGGCGCGTTGGTGGCCTGCATCGTTTCCGAATCCCAATGGATTTTCTTTCCGACTCGATAGGCAACGTTGCCGAGGTGGTTGGCTTCGGTCAGTAAGCCGGAGTATTCGAAATCGCAGAGGGTTAGAGGCCCGCCTTTGCAGGCGCTGACCCAGTCTTCGTGGTGGCCGGCTGGTGAGCGCGGAACAAAGGGGTCCGGCCCTTTGAAACCGGCGAACTTCTCTTCCGGAAGTAAGAGGTGTTCTTTATAGTTGGACAGCAGCATGCCCTGGTCACCGATGAACAAATGTCCGCTGCCCCATTGTGGGATGCCTTTTTCTTTCCAAATCTGCGGTTTTTCCAAGCCCTGATA
>JANQKU010000237.1 GCA_028280955.1 Opitutaceae bacterium | reverse complement strand
AATTAATGGGAGTTAAGAGTGGGTCCGGTTTTGTCATCAGTAAGGATCAATCAAATGTCGTGATGATCAATGAAGAGGATCATTTACGAATGCAGGTTTTGTTGCCCGGGTTCCATTTTCGTAAGGTACTGAATGCGATTAATGCATTGGATTCCGGAGTTGAAGCATGTCTTGATTATGCTTTTTCGCCGAAACTGGGATATCTCACCGCTTGTCCGACTAACTTGGGCACTGGGATGAGGGCATCTGCTATGATGCATCTACCGGCACTGGTTATTTCTAACCAGATGGAAAAGGTTATCAGAGCAGTTAATCAATTGGGGATAGCTGTTAGAGGTTTATTTGGAGAGGGAACCGATGCCAGTGGTAGTATTTTTCAAATTTCAAATCAAACGACTCTGGGAGAATCCGAAGAAGAAATTATCAAACGTTTAACTTCGGTGTTAAATACGATCATTGAGCAGGAATTCAATGCTCGGGAAACGGTCCTGGAGACGGAACCCAATAAGCTTTTTGATAAAATCAGCCGTTCTTTTAGCATTCTCCAGAGCAGTTATTTGATCAGCTCTTCCGAGGCGATGAATTTGCTCTCACTGGTGCGTTTAGGAGTTGATATGGAGATGATATCCGAAGAGGTTCGTTCATTGGTTGATCAATTGTTCATTGATTGTCAGCCTGGTCATATCCAATATCTTGCCGATAATAAGATAGAGTCTAATCAAAGAGATATTTTCAGAGCTCAGTATTTGCGGATAAAATTTGAGAATTTAATAAAACCAGAGTTTACTTTAAAAAAATAAGCAAAGTCCCACCTCCCTTTTAAAAATAATGGAACCAATGAACAATTTTACGCCTCGTGCCCAGCAAGTCCTGGCTTTGGCCCGGAAAGAGGCAGATCGATTTTCTCATAATTATGTTGGAACAGAACACTTGTTGCTTGGCTTGATCAAGCTGGGACAAGGGGTAGCTGTCAGTGTTTTGCAGAAAATGGGTCTCGATCTTGAGACAGTTCGAAATGCTGTTGAACAGCAGGTTGGTTCAGGGCCGGAGGGTAAGGCTGTCGGAAGTATTCCCTATACACCGCGGGTGAAAAAAGTCTTAGCATTGGCGGGAAAAGAAGCAAAGGCTCTCAATCATAGTTATGTGGGCACTGAGCATATTCTTTTAGGCCTTTTGCGAGAAGGTGAAGGTGTCGCCGCTCGCGTGCTTAAGTCACTGGACGTTGACATTGAGAGCAGTCGTAACGAGATTTTACGTGAGCTCGATCCTCAATTTTCGGGTGAAGGTGAGGGAGAAGGAGATGAGGCGATGGCTTCTCCAAGAGGCCCTTCAGATGAGAAAAAGGAACTGAAAACCCCCGCTTTAAAAGCCTTTGGTCGAGATCTGACAGATTTGGCGAAAAAAGGAGAACTGGATCCTGTGATCGGACGAAAGGATGAAATTAGTCGGGTTATTCAGATCTTATGCCGCAGAACAAAAAATAATCCTGTTTTAATTGGTGAAGCTGGAGTGGGTAAAACTGCCATCGTCGAAGGATTGGCTCAGGAGATTTCTGATGGGGTGGTTCCGGAGATTTTAGCGGATAAAAAAGTCGTAACGTTAGATCTGGCTCTCATGGTGGCGGGAACGAAATATCGTGGTCAGTTCGAAGAGCGCATCAAAGCGGTCATGGATGAGATCAAACGTGCCAAAAACATTATTATTTTTATTGATGAGCTTCATACGATTGTGGGTGCAGGGGCTGCAGAAGGGGCGATGGATGCGTCAAATATTTTCAAACCGGCTCTTTCCCGTGGCGAGCTTCAATGTATTGGAGCGACAACGATTAATGAATATCGTAAATATATTGAAAAAGACAGTGCGCTGGCCAGACGTTTTCAAAGTGTAACGGTTGATGCGCCGTCTATTGAAGATACGATTCTCATCCTCAAAGGTATTCGCAATAAGTACGAAGATCATCACAATGCTACTTTTACAGACCTTGCTCTGGAAGCAGCGGCCAAGCTTTCGGATCGTTACGTTACGGCCCGCCATTTGCCGGATAAGGCAATCGATGTCATGGATGAAGCTGGATCGCGAGCTCGTATTGCTTCCCTTAGCCGTCCTCCGGAAACGGATGGTTTGGCCAAGGAAATAGAAGAAGTGTGCGTCTTGAAGGAAGAGGCAATCAGCGAACAACATTTTGAAGAAGCTGCCCAATTCCGCGATAAGGAAAAGCAGCTTCGGGCCAAGCAGGAAGAAATTTTGGCGGCATGGAAAGAGAGCCGTAAGGAAAATCGTGTTACAATCGATGAAGAGGAGATGCTCGAGGTTGTTTCTGCTTGGACAAAGATACCGCTCAGTCGATTGGAAAAGAAAGAGACTGAAAGGCTTCTCAGCCTGGAGCACGATTTGCAGAAATTGATCATTGGTCAGGAAACTGCCTGTGTGTCGATTGGTCGGGCCTTACGCCGTTCGAGGGCGGATTTGAAAGATCCTCGCCGTCCGATTGGTTCGTTAATGTTTTTAGGGCCGACAGGTGTCGGTAAGACAGAACTGGCCAAGATACTGGCAGAAACCATGTTTGGTGATAAGGATTCGATTATTCAGGTGGATATGTCCGAGTACATGGAAAAATTTTCAGTTTCCCGTTTGATTGGCTCTCCTCCAGGTTATGTTGGCTATGATGAGGGCGGTCAATTATCCGAAGCGGTTCGGAGAAAACCATACTCTGTTGTCTTATTTGATGAAATCGAAAAAGCGCATCCGGATGTTGTGCAGATTTTGTTACAGATTCTGGAGGATGGTCGTTTAACCGACAGTCTGGGTCGTACCATTGATTTCCGTAATACCATCATTATCATGACGACCAATGTTGGTGCGAATATTATTCAGCGACAAACATCCATGGGCTTCGGTGCCGCTTCAGCTGGTTCGGATGATTATGAACAGATGAAAGAAAAAGTTTTGGAAGAAGCTAAGCGTATCTTTAAACCGGAGTTTCTCAATCGTATCAATGACCAGATCGTTTTCCGCCCGTTAACTCGTGATGATTTATTTAAGATTATAGATCTTGAGATTGGGAAGGTGGCTAAACGATTGGATGAACGTAAGATTACGGTTGAGTTTACTGATGAAGCGAAATCTTTGATTTTGGAACATGGTTATGATGAGAAATACGGCGCCCGTCCACTTCGGCGCGCAATAGAACGTCATTTCGAAGATCCTCTGGCAGAAGCTCTCTTGCGAGGTGATGTCAAAGATGGTGAACCTCTAAAGGTTACTCGAGATGGTGATCATCTCGTGTTTCTCCAGGATCAGCCTGTGACAAACGTTTCTTCCGATTAAGAAATTGTTGGAAGAGATTAGTTTGTCTACAAAAAAACGAAGGTTGTCGTTCACTTTTTTGTATTCAGTTTTTAAGCTTTTATAGTGAGTGAATGGCGCTTTTGCTGACCGCCATTCCTGCTTCCTTCAGCGTTTCTGAGAGAGTTGGATGGGCATGAATAGTTCTACCTAGGTCTTCGGCACTGCCTCCATATTCCATGTGAGCAACTGCTTCGGCGATGAGTTCAGAAGCATTTTTTCCAATAATCTGAACTCCTAGAATTTTATCTGTCTGGGCATCAGCAATGACTTTAACAAAACCACTGCTACTATCTGTGGCCAATGCTCTTCCATTTGCCGCAAAAGGTATTTTGCCTGTTTTAATGGCGAGGTTTTGCTCTTTGGCTTCGGCTTCTGTTATACCGACTCCTGCGACTTCTGGATTCGTGTAGATAACATTTGGGATGACTTGGTAGTTAACGTGGCCCGCT
>JANQKU010000176.1 GCA_028280955.1 Opitutaceae bacterium | reverse complement strand
GTTGATCTAATGGATTAGGTTGCCGCTCTCCCCTCGCCGCTATACCACGCCTTTCATCATAGCCAATATGATGAATGATATAGTCACAGCCCAAATCTTCGAGACGTTTCGCCCCGGCTACCATATCCTGACTGGCCAAATTATCTCCCATCACCTTTACCCCTAAATCCTTACCTGCTTTAACGACACAACGAATCGTTTCTTCATGCGCTTGCGACATCACGACAACATGTGTTGCCCCAGCCTTGGCCATGATTTCAGCCTCCAGCCAGCCACCATCCATGGTTTTCAAATCAGCCACAATCGGTGTGTCTGCAAATTTTTCCCTCAGTGCCCGAACTCCATGCATTCCTTCAGCCAAAATAAGCGGTGTCCCGGCCTCTAGCCAGTCAATCCCAGCTCTCATGGCCATTTCAGCCGTCTCTAATGCTTCAGGAATCTCGATGAGATCCAGAGAAATTTGAACAATTGGTTTCATAAAAAATGTTCTTAAAAAATCTGTCTAAAAAGTGCTTCCGCCAATAGCAATAGCTATTCTCTAATGATGCTATCTAGAAGTATTGATTCTCAAAGCATTACTTTTTTAACCACAAATTACCCCCATCCCGTTCGTAAACTTTCTTCTTCAAAATAGCATAGTAAAAGCTCATTTCACCGGCCACAAATTCAACCGGTGCCGTTTTTACATCAAATTTTTTAAGTGGAAATGGGTTTTGTTGCAAAAATTTAATCTCAGCACCCATTTCCTCACAAATGGCACAAGCCGCTGCGATATCCCAAACCCTGACTTTAAAATCCATATAAACATCAACCATCCCTAATGCCGCATAAGTGAGCTGTAGCGCAGCGCTTCCCATATTTCTCAAGATCGATCCCTTAATGATTTCGTTAATCAACGGTAGAGTTTTCGCCTCTATATCTGTGCCAATCGACACGATTTTCTTCTTCCCTCCAGAACCCTCCTTTCTGCGTTCAATTTTTTCATCTCCACACCAAACCCCTTTCCCAGGCCCTCCATGAAAAAGCTCACGCCTGCCAAAATCATAAACAAAGCCATATACGGGAACTCCATCTTTCAGTAAACCCAACGAAATAGACGTAAAGGGAATGCCCAAGGCAAAGTTATTGGTCCCATCAATCGGATCCAGAATCCACGCAAACGGCTTAGTTAATTCTGTAACATTTTCTCCGGGGTCCGTCTCTTCACTGCAAATATCATCGTCCGGAAATTCTTTTGCCAGAAGTGCAGTGATTGCTTGCGAAATTTCCAAATCGGCCGGCGTTACTCGCGTCTCATCTTCTTTCCAAAAACTCTCAGATTTTCCAAACCGATCATGTAAAAAATCAATCTGGCTTAAAACTGCGCTTTGGCCCGCTATTATACGTTTATCGATTTCAGATTCCACGATGCTACTTCAAGTCAAGTGATTCCCATTGGCAACGGGAATCCATGGCAACCACATTTCCAACAAACTTACCCTCTTAACTCCCAAAGAGCTTTAACCTTTCGGATAATCACTCCGAGTTGATCAGGTGTTACCGCCTGTTTGGGATCATCTCCTATTCCTTTGGCCGGCGACACATGAGACTCAATACAGAGACCATCCGCGCCATAAGCGATGGCAGCCAATGAACAGGCTTCCACGTAAACAGACTTACCAACCGAATGTGATGGATCTGCCACTACAGGAGCCCAGGTCATCTCCTTCAGTAAAGCGGTAATCGATTCATCCGGATGATTACGGAAACCCTCCAACGCAGGCATGGTTCCACGTGGGCATAGCAAGACATTTGGATTTCCAAAATTCGCGATATATTCCGCTGCCGCGATAAATTCATCCAAAGGCCCCATATGTCGGCTACGTTTTAACAGCACAACCGTATCTCTCCCTTCTATTCCCTTACCTATTTTTCGCAACAGAGAATAATTGAGAGCATTCCGCGTTCCCACCTGAAGCATTTCAGCGCCCGCTTCCAACGCCAACTTTAAGTGAATCTCCTCCATCACCTCTGTATTGACGGGTAATCCTGTCCGCTGAGCAGCTTCCATCAAAATCTCCAATGATTTTGTGTCTCCTTGAAAACTATAGGGGTTTGTCCTGGGTTTCCAGACACCACCTCGAAGAACGTGAGCTCCCGCTTCTTTGACAGCCTCTGCTGTCTCATAAAAAAGATTTGGGTTCTGAGGATCAATGGTACATTGGCCCGCAATAATGAGCGGCTCGCTACCGATCTCGATCCCTCCAACCTTTATATGATGACTGGCCAAATCGGAACGGATATCCATCAATTTATGCGGTGATTGGATGGTATCGACCCTG
>JANQKU010000105.1 GCA_028280955.1 Opitutaceae bacterium | reverse complement strand
CGTTTCGGGCGTTGGTCGCGGATAGCGCCCGCATTCCCGGCGGGAGAAGGTTCATACCTCTCTTCAGATACCGAGTTGATCGACCGGTGTGACTTCACGGCTTGGGACACCTGGGCAAAAAACACTTATGGGAAACGGGTCAGTCAAAGCGCACCTGCCATCATGGCGCGAAACATGCCCTTGCCAGAGGTCGAGTCTGAGGGGCCTCCTCCCTTTGTCTGTGCCACGACCTATCCCAATGGTGCCACCGGTATTGCCACCGAAGGGCGCGTTTCGCCTGAGCATCCGTGGTTCCAGCCCAGAGCCAAAGTGACCGTGCAAATTAAGGACGCCTCAAAACCGATTGGCATTGTCGGTTATTACCGCGAACTGGTTCTTGAGTTTGCAAAACCACTCCAAAACCTGGAACACGTATGGGGCCAGGATCTGCTCGCTGATCAAGCGGTCGACCTGATGTCCAAAGTGAGCATGGATGGCAAGCGATTGACGATTCCGGGAAAACTGATCGAGGAGATTGGAACTTCAGCGGGTGATCCAGGTGACCTCTCGGCTCCTGGCATGGTGCTTCAGTTGAGTGGTCCATCACTCCCCCTAGCCGGATCTGAGTTTACACCCAAGGCAAACCCCGTGACGGTTGCTGATGCAGCTGTCGATCAAGGGGCTCCGTTTATGGAAGAAGCCCGACTGTGGTCCAGAGGGGGAGAATATAATGTGTCTGCCCGTAAAGCATCGCAGGTGGTCTTGCTGAAGCTGTCGGATAGCATTTCAACGGGCAGCGCAACCATTACCTGGACGATGAAACCGGCAGGAGAACCCGAAGAAGGTGACAACGGTTTTCTCGTGCTCAGCGGAGATCAAATGGGTATGTCCTCGGTTCTGGCAGGAGCCTGGATGGACGAAGGGCAAATGAGTGTGTTTGAAAACACATCCAATTGGAAAGACATGCCCACCAAGAAATACGAAACCAGTGCTGACGACGTGAAGTGTAAGTTGGTATTGGATATGGATGCCAGGACAGCCGAGCTGATCATCAACGGTTCAGCGTATAAGCAGGGCTTTTCAGAGAGTATGACCCGTGTCGATTTCCTCGGTTTTGGTGGCTCCCAAAATAGTGGAAGTATTCTTTTTACGGACCTCAAAATCCAAATGGATGCTACGGGAGAGCTGTTGACGATACCGTGAGTTCTTGGAGGCCTTCAGTGGGAAAGAAAGGGGTACGCGTGTAATTGGCTGTTATCTAAAATCTATAGCTCGTCCTTTTCCTGAGAGCTGATACTCGAGCGCAGTGATAGCGAACATCAAGGTTCCCCTTAGCTACTCTACCCAAAGCTCTCCTCAATATGAAATATGAACATTGACCTCTTTGGCTGTCCTCAAAGCTCTCCTCAATATGAAATATGAACATTGACCTCTTTGGCTGTCCTTTGACCTCTTTGGCTGTCCTGACCTCTTTGGCTGTCCTCTTTGGCTGTCCTTTGCGTTTATAGAAAGTCCGGCCGAGCTAACAGGAGCAAGTGGATTGAAGGATGAATACGGCGCAGTTCATTTCGAAATTCAGGAAGAACAGATACTCGGTCTCGACCAGATTGAATTTACTATAAGAGCCAGAAAAAATTCAAAAGCATGATTAATCTGGTAGTGAACGGAAAAAGATCAGTTCTTTTAATCAAAATTCAAAGCATGACACTTTTTCCCTATTCTTTGCCTCCTCCATTTTTGGATAGGATTTGCAGACGCACTTGAAACGGATTCCTCGATGGTCGGCTTAGTGAAAAACCATTATTTGAGGGATTTAATCTCGAAACTTCAGCTATTCGGTTTCTGAATATGAAAGGACCATTGAAAGAATCATAAGGAAATTCGTCGCAAAGACGTTCCACCGAAGCACTGTCGCTGCCGTTTCCCTCCTCATCAATTGAGACCACTTTGTAACTAGCAAAAATAGCTTCAGATTCGTATGATGTTAAAGAGTTTTCTGCCAGTTCTTTTTCAGATGGTCTATCTATTCCGCGTGCAGCTAGCTTTCGTTTTGCGATCAACAATGATCTTGAAAAAATGTTTCTTGGTGAAAGCTCAACTCCTTCTTCTTGGATTTCATCTGATGCCTGTTTGTAATATCGAAGCTTTTGATCTGGGATACGAATTGCATACAACTCTTTAATTTGATCATTAAAGGAGTTCAAAATACATCGTTGTGCGTATTTCTTGAATGTAGAACCTTTTTGAGGATCGTAATACTTGACAGATCGCAGCAAAGCTTGCCAACCGGTTGCAAGAAATTCTTCGGGTTTGAGATTGCTATAAGTCCCATCCTCGTATCGCTTGACAAAGCGCCGCGCTGCCTCATGAACCATATCAATATATTGCTCAGCGAATTTAGAACAATCATCAGGATTAGCTTGTTTCTTTGAATTCCAGAAAGGATGGATGTTTGATGGTTCATTCATAACTTCAATAAAACGATTCCATCATTCGACTTCATTGACCTTGCAGGAAAATCCTACGGGCGTCTTCACACGCTTCAAAGACTTTCAGTCTTTCCTCCCGAGTTTTGCCCAAGTCCACATCTTCCTCAACTAATGTTCGAATCATCTTTTTTTCAATTTTGAAAAGTCCGTAGGATCCATTATCGTGATCCCACTCTCGTCCTTCGAAAACATGAGTTAGGTTCAAAGCAATATCTCCCTTGTTATTCTTCGTGAACCAATTTTGATCTTTGAAGCGCATTGTTACCTTGGTCCAATAATCCAAAGATCTCTTTTCATCAACGTGCCAGGGATATATTAAGGGCTTTTTTGGAAGCGGGAAAATCGCAAAAAATAAGTCCGTTTTTGATAGGGTAAATGATGCAATATCATAGTCCTGTTTCTCTAATGTTTTTGCACCGCAAAGTTCAGTTCTTAGTCTGAGGTGGTGCAGCGAAAACTGCTTTAGTAGGTCATACACGACAAATATACATGCCCACCTCCTTACTCGATCAGAATAAACCTTCTTGCTTCCAAAAGTTATGTCCATCCAGTTTGATTTACATTCATCTTTGTTCGCTCCTCTTTCGGACTCGACCACACCAAATTCTTTGTCGCTTTCCAGATGGGCTAGCTCATCGGCATCATGCTTTTCACCCCGAGACTTGTTTACTAGTAGTTCGGAAAGCCTCTTACGTTTCTCTATTAAATCATCATTCAGGTATGCACCCCAAATCCTATCTCTCAGTTCATTGGCTGCTGTAAATGTTCCAGCCGACATCATCGCGGACCGCAAAATATCATGTGCCCATTCCCTGATTTTTTCGTCCCGAATATCTTCACTTGTATCTACGAATAACCCTTGAACCGGATAACGTTTGGATACGAATGAAGATGTAATTCTAATAGAAGGATATTTTGAATCTCGAGATAAATTTAAAAGGTCGCTAAGAGAAATGAGTAAGTCTCCATTCTCGAACAGATCTTCTATTCTTTCTTTGAGTTTCTTTACACCTTCCTTGAGTATGGTCTCCCAGCGACGGTCGTTGAGTTCTATAAACTCGAAATCAACCCCTAAGAACGGTTCCACAAGTGTGTGGAGAGATTCGACATGCGGCATCTCATCTCTATACCGAGTAATTGGCACTATGGCAGCAGGATGATTGAGTGTCAGTGTGCCATAGAAAAGTGCGATAAGTAGTCCCTCGAAATTTACATCGCTATAGGGAATGAAGGAAGAGCTTTCAGCGATTGGAGTGTGAGTTTCCTTTTTACGTCCACCGAAACGAGATAAACTGCTCTTTGCCTCTTTCGAATTTCTTTTGTCAATTGAGGATCGACCTCGCTTTGATAAGTTGTAGTCAGTCGCAATAATCTCGACAGGCAAGATGGATGTGTCTTTCGCAAACCAGAAGTG
>JANQKU010000103.1 GCA_028280955.1 Opitutaceae bacterium | reverse complement strand
AGTTTCGGTCGCCGTTACGGATAACCCAAACTCCTTCATTAGAAATAGTATCCAGAAGTAGCTTACCAATACGTTCTCCGGAAGTGCAGATCCGATTGTTGATCAAAAGGAGAGTGGCGCCAGTTTGTTCCCATATAGCGGAAAGGTGGTATGTTTCTGTTGCCTGGGTTGCGGGCTGCTCTTCAGTGAGATCTTCTGCATGCTCCGAATTGAGAGGTTTGTAGAAAGGGTCTGGAGCTGAAAAGTCGAGTCCGGCCAGATTGAGAGCGTTTTCAATTTCATCTTTTGTCATGTAGGTAACGTTTCCATCCGATGAGGAAGGAAGCGGCGAGAGAGAGAAGTCTTCTTCTTCCACATAGGTATAGCCTGAGCGATTATCTCCCAGAAGAGACATGCCTCCTACGACAATGGCAACGATGACGGCGGTGATCACGACAACTGGATTATTGAGTAGCTTTCTCATGATGAATGGGCTGGAAAAACAGAATATTCAGGTTTGCGGTATTAATGGTATTATCGACGGCATGGACATCCAAGTTTACTAAATCGATACGCTTATTGTATTCAGAAGTTTTGACGGTAAACTCGAGGATTCGGATAAGGTCATTTTGTTCGGATACGAAGTTCTTTTCCGGGCGGAGAGTAAATCGATATTCACTGCTTTGGATGAGGTCCCTTTTCGGGGAAGCCGGCTCGTCCTTCTTTATTTCTGAAACAGCAGTGGAAAGCCCCAGTTTTCCCGCAATCGCTTTCAGAGCCTGGAGGGTTGCAGAGACTTCTGCCGGTGAATGCACCAGTAGAGTGGCAGCCTCGGTAGCATCATCGGAAAGGGACTTGATTTGTGACTCCGAAAAATAAATACGAGCCTGCTCTATGGTTTCCTGCAATTCGATGAACGGTTGATTATTCATCAGAGATTCTTTCAGCATGGGAGCCCGAACGATGTACGTCCAACCGAGCAAGAAGATGCTGAGAAAAAGAGGCAGGAAGAGGCTCAGACGTTTGATAAAACGACCAAATTTTCCTTTTGGGTCGAAAGAATCATCATCTCCGAGGAGAAAACCGATGGCTCTCTGGAGTTTTAACTGTAGGTTATTTTGCAAAGAGATCTCCTTTCAAGGTGAATTGACCGTTTGAGGGCATAATCACTTGGATTCCTGCCAGTTGGTTTAAGGATTTATCGTCATTAAAATGAACAGAAAAAGGACTTTGGGATAGGGTTTCCTTAAAGAGTTTCAGTGAATTGGGAGAATATGATTTTCCTGTTTTTCCCGTTCCTGAAATTTCAAAATTCCATCGAGAAATGTCTTGATCCCATAAAACGGAAAAATCAGTCATTAAGAGGTCATCAGGGATCTTTTTTGCCACGTAATTAAGGAACAGTGGCGCTACAGGATGTAACCTGTCTTCTAATACATTTTTGATAAAAAGTTGGTGCTGCTGGGCAGTTTCATTCCTTTTTTCCAAAAGGAGTTTTTCTTCTTCGAGAGCTGCGATATCTGTCTCGAGAGATGTCATCATTGTCTGGTGACTGTTCCAGCGAAATTCGTTCGTTATAAAGGTAGTGAGTGAGAAGAAAAAGATGAGCCAGCTCAAACTGAGTGAAGTGGTTTTGATCAGACGTTTGCGTTTCTTTTCTTTAGCGTGTCCAGAGATAAGATTTGAGGGATGTTTATCCGAAAGATGAATTGCTTCTGTGAGCAGGCTTTCTGAAGTCTCTTCTTTTTCCGTAACGGTTAGATCAATCCCTGTGGTCGAGCGGACTTCTTCGATGATTTTATGGGCGGAATGACCAATCAGAACGACATGTTGAACCGGGAAATGATAGTGTTGCCTGGTGTAATGGATTGAGCGGTTAATTTCTGTGACAGCTCTGGAAGAATCATTGCTCCAGGAAGCCTGAATGGTTCTCCCAAAGAAAAAGTGACCTCCCTTTTGCCCGGCGATGATGGTGGTGGTCTCACCGATCTCTGCCACAACCAGGGTTGATTCAGAGGGATCATTCTCAGTGGTTTCCAAAAACCTTCCAAGAGTGGGAATGACGGGAAGGAGCTGGACGAGATCGAGCTCTCTCTTTGTTAAGATGGATTGAATTTTCTCAAAGAAAGAAGAGGGCAGCAGATGGAGTATGGCGGAGACATCGGTCTTGCTGGCCTGCATCGTCTCATAGGTCCAGAGCATCTTTTGATTTTGAGCTTTTTCATATCTCTCGACGCAGCGTTGCAGGTAATTGCGCTGAATAGAAGTAGAAGCTGGCGGAATCGTTTCTGTCTGATGGACGAAATCTTCCGATTCTAAAATAAGGGTAACGGTTTTTCCTTTGAAGGATACAGCTTGTAAAGCTGTATCCAAGGCCGTTTCGAAACCTTCAAGGGTGGTCACAAGTTCGGGGGCATCCCATGACCCTTGCAGGTTTCCTTTTTTAAAGGTACGAACGGAAAGGCTTCCATGGAACCAGGTAATTCCAAGAATCTCGTTGTGTAGAAATGAGGAGCTTTTAGAAGATGCGTTCATCGACTGTCTTATTGGGGGGCCCATCCGGTTCCATCGAAATCAAAGGTTTTTCCGGATTCACTGATGACATAGGTATAGCCGAGAGATGTGCCATTGGCGGCGGTGTACAGATTCATCCGGTCGCCTTTGGCCAATCCTGTAATAGTCGCAGTGGCCGGAGGAGTCGCTGCGATGTTGATCGCTGCGGAGGTGATGCCATTGGATGTAATGGTATAGCTCACAGTGGTAGAGGATGTGTTGTTTAAACTGACTGTGAAGGTCGCTAAATCTGTTTGATAGATTTGAGAAAGATTAATCCTCTGGATCAGAAGATAATCTTCTGAAGTGGAAACATTGTTCCAGTTCGTCCAACCGGACCATGAAGAGGTGGCCGGAATGCTGCCATCAGCGGTGTCCCAAATTGTATTGAACCGAGTCGTGTTGAGAGCTGATTCAGCCGGGAGGGTCAGTCCAGTGCGCATACTTGAGAGAATGAGAACCCTGTTGGGTGTGGTTGAATTGGAATCTCGAATAAAAGATCTGCTTATTCTGCGATCGTTTTGGGAAATATCGGTGGCATTGAGGTCGTTAAGAGCTGCCAGAGTGGATGCCCAGTTCGCTGGGGTGGGGACGCTGCCATTGGTTTTTAAATGGAGTTTAAGCGAGTTCGAGAGATTCTCCAGGTTCGATTTTTCCGAGCGAACAGCGGCACGATCAATGGACTTCAGAGCGTTCGGGACAATAGCCCCTGCCAAAATAGCCATAATAGCGAGAACTCCTATCATCTCGATAAGAGAGAATCCGTCTTTTCTGGCAATCTGGTGGTTTTTACTCATTAGTTTTTACTTATCGGCACTAAACACTCCAAAGTTGAAGAATAGGTAAAATTACTGAAAGAGCGACGGCGCCAACAATCCCGATGAGAGTGAGCATAACGACGGGTTCAAAAAAGGTGAAAAGGGCTTTTATCTTTCGCGGAATAATTTCGTCGTAATATCCGGCGACACTGTTGAGAGATTCATCCAGACTGCCTGATTCTTCTCCGGTCGCGATCATGGTGACCAGGATCTTGGGAAAGATATCTATTCGAGCCAGGCCCTGGCTGAGAGGCGTGCCTTCTTCAACTGCTTTTCGAGTGGCTGTAACTGCTTCCCGGATAGCGAGATTTCCCATGACCGATTGGGTAATTTGCAGTCCTTTTAGAATAGGAATACCGGAGCGATAGAGCATCGATAGATTCTTGCTGAACCGGGAAAACCCAAACATTTGTATCAGGTTTCCAAATATGGGGAGATTCATCATCATTCTGTCGATGAAGATGCCTCCTTTTTTTGTCTTACGGATTATTTTGTAAAGAACCGGAATGAGAAAAAGGACTGTCAGTATGATAAGTAAGTAACTCTTTAGGAAATCACTTATGATCATGACATACTGAGTCAGAGCAGGTAGTTCGAGCGCCAGTTCATTGAGCAGAGTCACGAATTTAGGAACGGTGAAGGGAAAGAGAAAAAGGATAAGCCCGGTGGCAGCTGTGATAACGATACAGGGATAAATGAGCGCTTGCCGAATATCGCTGGTAAGCTTATCGGTCCACTCCAGGTGAAGCCGAATTTCATCGAGAACATTGGGGAGATTTCCGCTGACTTCACCCGCCCGAATAATAGATACGGTTTCAGGGGGGAAGATCCTCGGGAAATAGGAGATGGCTTCATTCAAGGGGACGCCAATTTCGACTTGTTCGGCAATGGTTTGAAGGACTTTGCCAAGACGTGATTCCCCGAGATCGTCTGATAAACGCCGTAAAGCTTTAGGAAGGTTGATCCCTGCACGCAGTAACAGAGAAAACTGAATATAAAAATTGATCAATTCCCAGCGTTTTACCTTTACCCGGCTTTGTTGGGTGGTCTCTGTCTTAGAGGAAACTACCGTTTTAGAATCTTGGGTCGCCTTCATCATCCAGATCCCGGATTCTTTGAGCTTTTGCTCCAGAACCTGGATACTGTCAGCCTGAAGAAAACCATTGGTCGTTTTTCCTTTGGCGTCTATTCCAGAATATGAGTAGCTAGGCATGATCGGAAGAGGGAAACGTTAAGACGAATGAGAGACTCGGAAGACTTCCTCCAGTGAAGTGATCCCTTTAAAAACGCGGCGCAGGCCGTCATCGAAAAGTAAGGGCATCTTTTTTGCTTTGGCTGTTTCTCTGAGAAGATCGATATCCCCTTTGGGGATTTGAGTTTTGAAATCTTCATCGATTTCGAGAATTTCGAAAATAGGCGCTCTGCCTCTATAACCTTTGTGGTTACATTCTTCACAGCTACCGGCCTGCCAGATTTCTGCATCAGGAGGGATGGCATGGCCGGC
>JANQKU010000079.1 GCA_028280955.1 Opitutaceae bacterium | reverse complement strand
GGATCGCTTTGTTCAGTGAACGTTACAGTACGTTGGAGCTTTCGGACCTGGCTAACAATGTTATTAAGGAACGGTTGCAAACGGTTATTGGAGTTAGTTCTGTCATTGTGGGCGGGGAAAAACGTTTTGCCATGCGTTTGTGGTTGGATCCTGAAAAGATGGCGGCAAGAGGGGTGACTGTTCTCGATGTCGGCAATGCCTTGAGGGAGCAGAACATAGAGTTGCCCAGTGGCAGAGTGGAAAACCTGGAGAGGGAAATGACGATCCAGACTCGGGGTGAACTGAAAACGCCGGAGGAGTATAATGAGATCGTGGTTCGGCAGGATGGGGCTACTTTGATCCGTTTGAAAGATATCGGAAGGGCAGAGATAGGGGTGGAAGATGAACGTTCTATTGCCCGGTACAATTCGCAGCCGGCAGTTGGCTTGGGTATTGTTCGTCAGTCCAAAGCCAATACGATTGAGGTGGCCAATGGAGTGAAAGAAGAGATGCGACGTCTAGCACCGTTTTTGCCGGAGGGCGTGGAGTATTTTTTTGCCTATGATGAGGCTATTTATGTCGAGCGTGCGGTGGTTGAAGTATGGGAAACCCTTGGTATCGCCTTTATATTGGTGGTTCTGACCATTTTCATTTTTTTGCGAAATGTGCGGTCTACCATCGTCCCGACTTTGGCCATTCCCGTTTCGATTTTGGCGACTTTTGGCATACTCTACCTAGTCGGGTATTCGATTAATATCATTACCTTATTGGCTCTTATCTTGGCCATCGGGATCGTGGTGGATGATTCTATCGTGGTGCTAGAAAACATCTATCGTCACATAGAGGAAGGGATGAAGCCGATCGAAGCTGCCCAGAAATCGATGAAGGAGATTTCGTATGCCATCATTACGATCACTTTGTCGCTGGTGGCAGTGTTTTTGCCTCTTACCTTTATCCCGAGTCTGGCCGGGCGTTTGTTTATTGAATTTGCAACGGCTTTATCAGGATCCGTTTTGATTTCTGCTTTTGTGGCGCTCACTTTGGCTCCGATGGTGGCTTCGCGGGCTCTGCGCATGGTGGAGAAAGAAAGACATGGAAAGCTTTTTAACTTTTTCGAACGGCGTTTTGAATGGATAAATAACCATTATGAACGGATCCTTCGTTGGGCCATGCACCATCGGGTTTGGGTGGTGATGTTGGCGTTGGGTTCCTTTATTTTATCCGGTTTTCTCTTCAGTCGATTGGACAGTGAGTTGATACCGGATGAAGATAAAGGTCGGTTGCTCTGTATCATGTTTACGCCGGAAGGCTCCACCAGTGAGTACTCCGATCGGATGATGCAACAAATGGAGGAAATCGTTGCGGCCACACCTGAAGCAGAGGGTTACTTCACAGCGGTTGCTCTTCCTTTTGATGGTCCGGGTAATGCGACTCTGGGTTTTATGTTCATTCGGTTTGCGGAGGAAAGAGACCGACATTTAAGGGACATCGTCGAAGGGCCGATGGGGTTGGGCTCGCAATTTTTTGGAACGATTGAAGGCGCTATCTCGATTCCGATTATGCCTAAAGCGATCGATACGAGTTTCAGCCAGGAATTCCAATTGGTGTTGCAAAGTCAGGATTTAGAGGCATTGGGGCAATATGCAGCGAACTTAACCCAGCAATTGCAACAATCGGGCTATTTGGTCAATGTAAGACCGAACTTTCAGGTCAATAAACCAGAATTGCGGGTCATGGTCGATCGAGATCGAGCGGCTTCTCTGGGTGTTTCGATCGAACAGATTTCTCGTTCCTTGCAGATCCTTTTTGGCGGTCAGGATTTGAGCCGCGTGAAATTAAAGGGGAAAGAATACGATGTTATCGTGCAGCTTGATCGAGAATCTCGTCTGACTCCGTCCGATTTGGATCGTTTGTATGTGCGGAGCCAAGACGGACAGTTGATCCAGATGAACAATCTCGCTCGATATGAAGAAGGAGCAGGCCCCAATGCCATCTATCGTTACAATCGTTTTCGTTCCGTTACCATAGAGGGAACTCCTTCCGGAGTGACTCTGGGAACGGCTATTGACCGAGTGGAAAATTTGTTGGCGAGAGATCTTCCAGCGGGTTTTCGCTATGAATGGGAGGGAAGTGCGAAGGATTTGCAAGAAACGAGTCAGGATATCCTTTTTGTTTTTCTCCTGGCGCTCCTGATTGTTTATATGGTTTTGGCGGCACAATTTGAAAGTCTGATTCATCCGTTTACGGTGATGCTGGCCCTGCCTTTGGCAGCGTTGGGCGCAGTGGGATTGCTCTGGGCTTTGAGTGTGATCAATGGTCTAGGAGAGATGTTTTATGCCTTTGCCAATTATATGCCGGATCCTCCCGGATATGCTAAGGTATTGTCTTCTATTTTCCCCCGAATATCGGGAATGACGAATAATATTTTCAGCCAGATCGGATTTGTCCTCTTGATTGGATTGGTGACGAAAAATTCGATTCTTTTGGTGGAGTTTGCCAATCAGCGAGTCAACCAGGGGATGTCCGCTATGGAAGCGATGATGGAAGCAGGTCGGATTCGATTACGCCCTATTTTGATGACGAGCTTGGCGACCATCTCCGGTATTCTTCCGATTGCCATTGGCTTTGGCGCTTCAGCTGAGGGTCGTCGACCTCTAGGTGTGGCTGCAGTGGGAGGGTTGGCCACCAGTACATTGCTGACACTTATTGTGATTCCTGTTGTCTATACGATCTTCAGTGATGTTGCGGCGAGGGTTAAGCGCAAAAAAATGGCGAAGAAGTAAGTTGTCTATTAAAAGGTTTTTAAGTGAGGAAAGGGTCCAAAGTTTTACGGTTCCTGGTAGGGATATTTTTGACTGTTTGTCTTTTGATCGCGGTGTTGTTTTTTTCGTCAGAGGCACAGCGAATAATGC
The DNA here is from genome assembly GCA_028280955.1 of Opitutaceae bacterium. GTDB lineage: Bacteria > Verrucomicrobiota > Verrucomicrobiia > Opitutales > Opitutaceae > NORP342. The sequence continues at coordinate 2,756 of JANQKU010000079.1, read as the reverse complement.
TGGTTTATCTACTCAATACGAAAACTGAGGGGAGAATCACGATTGAACAAGTCGCCTGGGAAGGCCAAAAGATTGAACTAGAGGGAGTTCGATGGGAGGACAGAGATTTTGATTTAACGGTCAATCGATTGCAGGTGAATTGCGATTGGTGGCAGTTATTTGAGGATGTGATCGAATTACAGTTGGTTGATGCGGATGGAGTCGAATTGTATCTGGAGGGACCGGAAGTGATTGAGCATAGCTCTCCAGATGGAGTTACCCTTTTGGCAGGAGGTGTTTGGGGGTTACAGAAGTTATCAGCTGTTTCGTTACCTATTTATTGCAAGTCGATTTCAGGAAAAGGAAGGATTGTCTACAATGCTTCGAAAATAAATGAACAAAGTTACTTATTTACGTTCGAGGGAGAAAATTTTCAACCGAGTGAAAGAGGGCACCTCGATCTAACTACCAGGATGAGGGGTGTTTCCTGGCGAGCGGATGGAGATGAATTTGCGGCAAACATAGCAGTGACTTTGGATGTCAATTCATCTGGGCGTCTTTATGGAGGCAGGGTGACTGTTTCGAGTCGGGAAAGAGAGATTTTTAAAACGAGTATGGAGAGTGTCGACGGGGTTGTTTCAGGAGATTTTTCCCTCGATATGGTGGCATCAAATGTTTTCTGGGAGGTTCCTTACGGGGCTTTGTTTCACTCAGGAGCTTTGAGGGGGGAATATCTTCTAAAAAATGAGCCTTCCGGGCAATTTGATGTCAATGGATCGGTGAGAATTGAGCAGATACAGACGATTCCTGTGAATTATCAGGCAGATTTGATAAAGGTGGATGTATCGATCAAGGGTCGAATGGGGGAACGTCTGGAGATAGCCGTGCCGTTTGTGGTGGAGAGAGAAGATATGTTTTCCGAGGCTTCGATAGAGGGGGGGATTCTGTTGAAGGATCTGGGTGTCGAGTTTGATTTGGAGATTAAGGGAGGACCAATGGCAGCAGAAGATGTCGGCGTGTTATTTGCGCTGGGTTCTTTGGGGGCTAATGACAGTCAGGGTGTTGTTGTCTCTCAGATCATACGGGAAAGGCCTTCGTGGTCAGGTAAGTCAGGGAATGTGAGAATTGATTTGAAGCAGGTTTCTCTGGAAGGGGTTTCAGCGGCCCCAGATATTTTTGGTATTTTGTCTGTGTCAGAAGAAGAGGTTGTCTTGAGCGATGTTGAATTGTCATATGGAGAAGATAAGCTAAGGGGGATGGCAACGTTGGCCTTTAAATCGTATGAAAGATTTCCCTACGTTTTGCAGGGAGAAATTGATGTTCTTCAGGTGCAGGCAGAAGATTGGTTAACGAATCCTTCTGGAAAAAAGGCAGTTCTTGAAGGCATTTTTTCTGGGAAGGGATCGTTTCAGTCAATTGCGACAAATACGGTCTTTCTGGGAGAAGAAATGCAGGGGAGCCTTATCTTAAAGGGAGATGCCGGGTTTTTTAGAGGTTTGGATGGAAGGGTTGGACGAGTGGAGGCAGTGGCCGGACTCTTGGGTAGTTTTATTCGTTCTCCTAAGTTAGAGGCAGTGGCGGCGTTTTCGTCTTCTTTGGCAGAAATTCCGTATGATGCGATGTCCTTGGAGATGAAACGAGACGCTTCAAAAGTCGTATTTCTAGACGAGTTTTTTCTTCAGTCGCCGGAGATTTTATTGCGTGGCAGAGGCAAGGTAGGTTATGAAGAGGGGTTGCCTTGGGCTGAACAAGCCCTCAAGGCACGCTTTCATCTGGGAGGAAGAGGACGGTTGAAGGATTTACTTGAGAGTATGGATTTACTTGATCCCAGTCATGTTGTTTCAGGGTATTCTCTGATGAGAGATTCGTTTGAAATTACAGGTAAATTGGCTGATCCTGATTCAAAAGATTTAAAGAAGCTATTACAGAAAGCGGCAGGATCCATTTGGGAAGATGCTTTTTCTTCGGATGATGGGCGGTAATGGCAGGTTTGGTAGGTGAGATGACGTATCCAATTATCAGTCAAATTGCGGCATTAGGCAGGAATCGAGTTATCGGAAAAGAGGGAAAGGTTCCATGGAACATTCCGGAAGATTGGCAGTATTTCTTAAATAAGATTCGTGGTTGCTCGATTCTGATGGGGCATAAAACATGGGATGCTTTACCTCTACCATTACCGGTTTCATGGCAGGGAGTGGTAACGCATAGCGAATCTTTTGCCGCAGAAAAGGCAGTTACTTTCACCAGTGTTGATAAAGGGCTAAAAGCTTTAGTCGAGAGAGGTGAAGAAGAAGTTTTTGTTATCGGAGGTGGGGAGCTTTACCGTCAGGTAATGCCGTTTACCCATAGGCTCTATCTAACGGTGATTGATAGGGACTTTGATGGAGATACTTTTTTCCCCGAATGGGACGAGTTCTCACGGATTGTCTCAGAGAGACGTAGCTCTGATAATGGATACGATTTCACCTTTTTTGTGTTGGAGCGTGGTGATGCTTTACATCAATTAAAATAAGAGGCATCCTGCTTTTTGAGGACGATGATCAAGTCTATTCGATTTCGTAACTATAAGGTTCTTCAAGAGACGGTTTTACCGTTGGAGGCGTTTAACTTGATTCTAGGGCCAAACGGGAGTGGCAAGAGTACATCGGTGGAAGCTTTGATGGCGCTGAAGCGATTAGCAGATGTTCTTCTGGAAAGGAATGGTTCGGAAAAAGAATCCGAGAGAGATAGATGTGAGGCAGACCTTTTATTTGAGTTTTCCGATGTCTATGAGGGAA
>JANQKU010000074.1 GCA_028280955.1 Opitutaceae bacterium | reverse complement strand
GCCGGGTTTCAACCGGTCCCGGTGTATTGTGATTTTTCCTTAGGCAATCGACTCAATGAACACGATCATCCTGTTGCCCAATTATTACTGCCTTTCAAGGAGCAAATCGTTGCTTTGTTGAATTTGGCTTTTGCCAGTTCGGCAGGAAAAGAACGCCCTGATCGTCTGTTCAATGAAATAGGGAAGCCGGTTTTTCAGTTGATTCGGGATTACAGTCGAACGCAAAAAGAGTGGGAGCATTCCGGACGTTCTTTGTTGGGTATGACTTATAACTTCAGCGTGGCCCAACCAGAAACGCTGGGAACAATTGAGCCACATCTCATCGCGTGTAACGAGGTGGACAAGAACACTCTTCCCCAAGGAGAAACACCTTTGGCCTTTCCTGTAGCGGAACGCATTAATCGGTTGATGCAGAGAGTCAAACGTTGGCACCACCTGCAAACATGTTTAAATGAGGAGAAACGCGTTGCCATCGTTTTGCATAATTCTCCCTGCAAAGGGGTTGAAGCGACCCTGGGAACTGCGGCCGGCCTGAACTCGGCCCAGAGCACGGTCGATCTGATGAATCGGATGCATTGGGAGGGGTACGATGTCTCTGATATCCCGGAAGATGGGGCGGCTCTTTTACAGCTGATTCAAGAACGAAAAGCACATAGCGAATTTCGCTGGACCAATACTGAAACGATTTTAGCCAAGGGGGGCGTTATTGCCCGGATTAATGAAAGTCGTTATAGGGAGCGCTTTGATCAATTACCGTCCACATTACGTAGGCAGATTGATAAAGCATGGGGTGAATTTCCCGGCAAAGCGATGGTGAGCCCAGAAAATGAGGATGAACCGGAACTCCTCATTACCGGGCTGCATTTTGGGAAAATATTGGTAATGGTCGAAGCAAAGCGGGGCTGTTGGGGGCCAAAATGTGATGGTGAGGTCTGTCGCATTTTGCACGAACCAGACATCCCCCCAACGCATCATTGGTTGGCTACGGCCTGGTACCTGCAGGATAATTACGATGCGATGATCCAGATGGGATCTGAGAGTTCAATGGACTATCTGCCCGGTAAAGCGGTGGCCCTCAGTCATAATTGTTTCCCGGATCTTTCGTTGGGTGAGCTCCCTCGTCTCTACCCTTATATCATGGATTCAATTGGTGAGGGCTTGCTGGCAAAGCGGCGCGGAAAAGGTGTCATGGTTAACCACCTGACCCCTCCAGTCAGGGTAGCAAAGGAAGAATCGAACGTAGTTGAACAGCTTTCGGAGTTGTACCGCCAGCTTTTACATGCGCGTAGCAATGGGCATGAGAATAGAGCGAGCGAATTACAGGAGATTTTGCGCGCAGAAATGGTTGAAAATGGGTTGCTGGAAAAAGTGCACGATGATGAGGCTCTGGAAGAAGCATTTAGTTTGCTGTCGCGTCGCTTGCAGCAAATTCGTACCCGTATATTGGAAGCAGGAAAGCATGTGTTGGGTCGTGTCCCGGATGAAGCGAATATGCGCCTTTATCTGGAGGAATCGAATCGGGCCGATGCGTTTGATGAAGCAGATCTCCGTGGACGACTGAATCGGGTAAATGAGGAGATGGATCACTTGATTCAGGGGCTCGATGGTCGCTTCATATCAAGCGGTCAGGCCGGTAGTCTTTCGAGTGGTAGGGATACGTTGCTGCCAACAGGCAGAAATTTTTATAGCATTGATTTGCATACTATTCCGACAAAAGCAGCTTGGGAAGTGGGTAAGGAAATGGGGCGGAAAATGCTGCAAAAATACCTGGATGATGAGGGTAAGTTTCCGGAATCTATTGGTATCACACTTTGGTCGAGTGATGCCTTTATGGCTGAAGGTGAACTTACATCGCAATGTATGTGGTTGCTTGGCTGTCGGCCCATTTGGAATGCACAGGGTAAAGTCTCAGGAATAGAGGTTATTCCGAAAGACGAGATGCAGTTTTTGAAGAAAGATGGTAGGTCTCTGGAGCGGCCTCGGATTGATTGTGTCGTTCGTATGAGTGGCGTTGTGCGGGATCTGCTTGAGCCGGTCTACCTGTTGATCGATGATGCGGTCAATGCGGTTAGCCAACTAAACGAGCCGGACGAAGGTAACTTTGTGCGGAAGCATGTCCAGGCCCGGTTGGCGGAACTGGAGAAAGACCTGGATCAATTGGATAACCAGTCGCTTCGTCGCCTGGCTACGGGTCGGCTTTTCACTGATCATGATGGTAGCTACGGAGCGGGAGTTGGGTTGGCCGTAGATGCCTCGGCCTGGAAAAATGAGCATGATTTGGCCAACGCCTATATAAACTGGACAGGAGGGCTCTGTGGTCGAGAGATGGATACTGTCGTAAGTAAAGCGGGAAAAACGAGAGTGATGGAGGAGTTTGGGCAGCAGATGAAGGGTATTGCCATCGCCTACCAGCGAACGATCTCATCCAAATACGATGCTTTGTCCATTAGTTGTTATACGGGATATCAGGGAGGGATGGCCGTTACGCAGAAAGCTTTAGGCGGTAAAAAACTGAAGTTGTATTGGGGAGACTCCCAAAGTGGCCCGGAGGCAGAAGTGCGTGACCTCGAGGATGAACTGGACCTATCCCTGATTGCTCGCTTGCTTTCCCAGGAGTGGATAGAGGAGAGAATGAAGGAAGGATATAGCGGTGCAACCGATCTTTCCTCCTTGGTAAATACGCTTTTTTCCTGGTCGGCGACGACAGGTATGGTGAAAAAGCGTCATTTTGATCTGGTGACGCGAAAAATCGTGGCGGACGAAAAAGTCCGGGAATGGTTAATACAGGAAAATGTTTATGCTTTGGAGGAAATAACCCGACGTTTATTGGAAGCCCATGGAAGAAAGCTTTGGGAGGCTGATGAGGATTCGCTCACTGTTTTGAAAGATGCGACCCTTCAGTTGGAGGGTGACATTGAGGACAGAATGGGGTCCGTCAGTGGGGAGTTTCAAGGCTCCAGTGTTGATATAAAAACCCAGGAGGAAGTGACGGAATGGCAATGGGGTTACCGAGCTTCGGAGAACGCAGATAAAGTGAAAGGAAAATGAGTTTGTAATGAATAACATACTACAAAATGCAGGGCCGTTTATCGATGTGGCGCTCTTTATGAATGGTGAGTGGAGGTGCTTGGGTGACATTGTCGATTGATAGAGTTCTTTTTCCTTTTGCCGCGATTGTGGGGCAGGAGCAGATGAAGCTGGCACTCACTTTGAATGCCGTGAGCCCACAGATCGGCGGGGTATTGGTCCGTGGAGAAAAAGGAACAGCCAAATCGACTGCAGCCCGGGCGCTTTGTGAACTGTTACCCTTGGTTAAGGGGGCGGATGGGTCCGATTGTCCTGCGCCTTTTGTCGATCTTCCGTTGGGTGCAACAGAGGATCGGGTGATTGGCTCGATTGATTTGGAAAAAGCCCTCATGGAAGGGAGACCCAGTTTACAGCCAGGCATTTTATCGAAGGTTGACCAGGGGATTCTTTATATCGATGAAGTCAATTTGTTGGATGATCATTTGGTTGATAGCATTTTGGATGTGGCGGGGTCCGGTGTTAACCGAATCGAGCGTGAAGGGCTCAGTGCGGTGCATGCATCCCGCTTTGTCCTGGTTGGCACGATGAATCCGGAAGAAGGAGATCTGCGACCTCAGTTGCTCGATCGGTTTGGATTGGCCGTTGAGATTTCAGGAGAAAAGGATATAATGCATCGTAAGCAGCTTCTCTTATTGCGAGAGGCTTTTGATCAGGATGCCCAAGGATTTCGAGAGCAGTTTGCTAAGCAGACCGTGGATTTGAGCAAAAAGATCACCGCCGCTCGCAAGCGCTTAAAGGAGGTTTTTGTGCCGGGGCATTTGCTGACGTTCATTACGGAAATCTGTTGCCGTAACCATGTGGCCGGGCATCGAGCGGATATTGTGATACAAAAGGCTGCTTGTGCGCTGGCGGCTTGGCATAATCGGACCGAAGTTATTCCAGAAGACATCACTTCTGTTGCCCCGATGGCTTTACTCCATCGCATGCGCAACAGTGAACTGCCTGAGATGCCTCCTCCACCTGAACCTCCCGAAAATGATGAAGAGGAGAGCGAGCCAGAAGAGCAGGAGTCGTCTGCTGAATCTGATGATAAAGAAAATACTTCTCTACCACCACCGGCAGAAGAGAGAGAAGAGGAGCAGGAGGAATCGACAGAAGATGACCAGGAAACTGAAGCAGAACCGCCCATGCCTCCACCACCGCCCGAATCTCCACAAGATGATATTCAGGCAGTTGGTGAACCTTTTAAAGTAAAACGATTTACCCACGATGATCTCCGTAACCTAAGAAGTGGTTCAGGTCGCAGAAATCGGACGCGTTCGGCTACGCGACAAGGACGATATATCAAGAGTTCCTTTGCGATTCATAACGACGATCTGGCATTGGATGCGACCTTGCGGGCGGCTGCACCCCATCAGAAAGCTCGTAGAGAAAGAAATGTCTCTCAGATGTCAGTGCTGATCGAGTCTTCTGACAAGCGAGGAAAAGTTCGTGAAAAACGCATTGGCAGTTTCCTGCTTTTTGCGGTTGATGCATCCGGTTCAATGGGAGCGCAGAAGCGGATGACAGAGACGAAGTCCGCTATTCTGAGTTTGTTGTTAGATGCTTACCAAAAGAGGGATAAGGTAGCGATGATCAGTTTTCGGGGGCAGGAAGGTCAATTGATTCTTGCCCCAACCAATTCGGTTGATTTGGCGGCTAAGACGCTAACTTCTTTACCGGTGGGAGGGCGTACCCCTCTTTCCGCTGCATTGGTTGAAATTGAAAAAAACCTAGAAAGGACCCTGCGGAAAGAACCTGCGATTATTCCTCTGGTCTTGTTGTTGACGGATGGTCGCGCCAATGCGGGGCTGGGCAGCCAACATCGTCCTCATGAGGAGGCATTGCTCCTATCGGATCATCTGAGAGAACGGTTTCCCCAGGTACGTTTCATCGTGGTTGATACGGAGCCGGATGGGTTGGTCCGTTTGGGGTTGGCGGAAAAAATCGCGGTCGCCCTGGATGCGGATTATTTCAAAACAACTGATCTCAAAGCGGAGGATCTGATCAATATAACCAAGGCGGATGGATGAGGGGAAAGTGTATTCAGAATTCAGTGAAAGAAAATTTATGAAAAAGAATCAATATCCCTTTACGGCCATTGTTGGTCAGGAAAAAATGAAAAAGGCTTTGATCCTCAATGTGATCAATCCCGGGTTATCTGGGGTTTTGATAAGAGGAGAGAAGGGGACGGCTAAATCGACCGCGGTGCGGGCTTTGGCGGAAATCTTACCAGAAATCAAAGTCGTGGAGGGTTGCCCCTATCAGAGCGATCCGGACAAACCCGAATTTTACAGTCCGTACGTGCGGGAGCAATTGGCCGCTGGTAATGAGCTGAAACGATTTGAGCGTAAGATAAGTGTGGTGGAGCTGCCGATCAGTGCGACAGAAGACAGGGTCGTCGGTACGATTGACTTGGAGCACGCCCTCAAACACGGGCAAAAGAAAGTGGAACCTGGTATTTTGGCTGCGGCCAATCGGGGGATTTTGTATGTGGATGAAGTCAACCTTTTGGATGATCATGTCGTGGACGTCCTTCTTGATTCTGCTGCGATGGGTGTGAATACGATCGAACGTGAGGGTATCAGTTTTTCACATCAGGCGTGGTTTACCCTGGTTGGTACGATGAATCCGGAAGAGGGAGAGTTAAGACCTCAGTTGCTCGACCGCTTTGGGCTCTGTGTCACGATCGAAGGGTTGCGCGAGCCGGAGGACAGGGCAGAGATCATTCGTCGCCGAATTGCTTTTGAAGAGAATCCGGATGGGTTCATCAAAAAATGGTCTGCTGAAAGTGAGAGAATGGCGACCCAGATTACGGCTGCGATCGAGTTATTACCGAATGTTGCGGTGGAAGATTCTCTGCTGGATAAAATCGTCAAAAGATCGCTTGAGACGGGTGTAGATGGCCATCGCAGTGATATCGTGATGCTGAAGGCATCAAAAACTTTAGCTGCCTGGCATGGCCGAACCGAAATCGAGGAGAGTGATATTGCAGAAGCTGCTGAATTGGCTTTGGCACACCGCATGCGGCGCCAGCCTTTTGAGGATGTCATGCAAGCCAGCCGAAAGGAAACGATCGGTAGTTGAGTAGAAGGACAATGCAAAAACTATCGATAGCCTTTGTTCTTTCTGCCTTGTTTATGGGGCTGTGCGGTATAAGGGCAGGAGAAGATAGCGGTGATATTATCACGCTTACGCATGAAGAAATTAAAGCCTTTAATGTAAATTCCATCCAGGAGTTGTTGAACCGGTTACCTGGTATTTCTGCCTCTGGTTTTTCTGTAAAAATAAGGGGGTCAAGCAAAGTAAAGGTAATCGTAGATGGAAAGCCGATTAACAATCCGCTCAGTGCACATTCTTCTGTAAAATGGGGTTTGGTTTCCTTTGCTTCGATTGATTCGATCAAGATTTATAAGGGGAGCAGCGCTGTGATGTTCGGGGAAGGAACCGATGGCGGTGCTATCGAAATCTCCCGGAAGACAGGAAACCAGTCCTCTATGGAGTGCGAGGTGATTGGTGGTAATTATGGGCTTTTTGAAGTTGAGGGTGTGAGCAATTACAATCTGTCCAATCACGCTTGTGCGACGACATTTCATTCTTACCACTCGGACGGGTATAGAGAAAACCAGGACAAGGATCGTTATGACTTGGGTTTTTCAGATGTGATTCGATGGCATGAAGATAAATACACTTTCTCTGGTTCGATAAACTATTCATGGGAGGAAAGGGGTAGTCCCGGCTATCCCGCCTATCCTCGGTTGCTTGCCAGAGAGAAGTCAGAGGCTTTTACCGGGTCTGGTCTCTTCTCCTCGGATAGACTAAAGAACAGTTTTTATTTTCAAAACTTTCTGAACAGGAGTACTGACCCCGAGCGCGACCTGGAGAGTGAAATCAAGAGTGTTTCGTTTGGCGACGAAATGGAATATAAACTCGGGTTACCTAACGGAAAAAGTCTACCTCTGGGTTTGAGTTTCGAAACGACAGAATTTTATGGGACAGAGATTGCGAAACGAGATGAACAGAAAGCGGCCATCTATTCTTCGTGGAAACAGAAACTGGCAGATTCTTCCTTTTCTCTTCATTTAGCTTCTCGTTTTAATTGGTACTCATCTTTCGATTCGGCCTTTGATCCGTCGGCCAAACTCTCCTGGAAAGGGAAAGGGTTCTGGTTCCATTTAGGAGCGGGGAAGGGACATACGGTCCCCCCGATTCGCAAGCGTTATCAGCGAACCAGTACCAGAATCCCCAATCCATTTCTTGGGATGGAGCATACCTATAAATTGGATCTTGAGGTGGGGTATGCAGCCGAGGAAAAATTTAAATGGTCAACTACGGTTTATGCCAAACGAACAGACGATCGCATTACCTATACGCGTCTTGACGGTGGTTATGCCCAATATCGCAACATTGGGGAAGCTAGTTGGCTGGGGTGGGAAACGACGGTGGACTATTCTATTCTGCCGCAATTGAATGCATCGTTTACCTATACCCGATTGGAGGCAAAAGATGAGGAAAATGACCTCGTTTTGACGGCTTCTCCGAAACATACCTTCCAATGTGATCTTGAATGGGAGGTTACGGATCAGTGGAAAGTTATTTTGCGGAACAAGTATCGATCGATGCAATACGTTCGATCGGATAATTCGGAGTCGGTGACCTCTTATTTAGTCAGTGATTTGCGTGTGGAGTATCAGCGAGGCCGAATGAAATTTTTTGGGTTGGTAGAAAACATCCTTGATCGGGATTATAAATATGGCGATGGTTTGCCCGGAGCCCCGATGGAATGGCAGTCTGGGCTGCAATGGAGTCTGTGATGGGATGGGTAAAGGAGTTTTTTGGGGTATGATCAATCGATGAAAGGATGAGTGA
>JANQKU010000017.1 GCA_028280955.1 Opitutaceae bacterium | reverse complement strand
ATCCCTGTATTTATTTTTGAGCGTCTTATGGATTCAATACGCTCAAAAGCTTCTGAATCAGAAGATGACATGAAATAGTTTTTTGACTCCAGGTTCAGGAGACCGGCTTATCCGCATCACCTGAACCAGATTGTCCTGCTTCAGATTTTATTTCAACTGACAATGATCCAGTCCCATCTAAAATTCTGCTTATCCCTTGCTGAAACGCTTGACCGAAAGCTGCTGCCTCATCATCCGCTGGAAAAAGCTTCGTATCGGTAGAAATGCTGCGCTCTCCTCTCAACACCTGTAAAAGAAAAACCCTTATGGCTCTTTGCTCTAGCTCATCTTGAGCGTGTCCTTCTGGGGCATATATCCCTTTCTTAATATAAACTCGATCATACTCGTAACCAAAACAAGCACCCATTGCTACCAATAGGTCCGCAAGGTAATCTTGATTCTTATCTTGCCATCCGGGTAGAGCGTCTTTCTGAGCTACTGAATCTTTCGGCAATGATCCAAGGTGATCCAAATACTCTTTCCAAATACGCTTAACTTCCCCTTCTCCCTTTTTCGTAGAAAATTCGAGATCTATCATATTCAGTGCTTGAACATGGTTGGCCGAAAGCACCGCTCCTCGCGTGGCCATCAGCGTTTTGAATATCCACAATTTAGTGGATTTATTTTCTCTCCATTTTTCAATTTGCTTTTGTGCGAATACAGCAAGGAAAGGTGCTAACAACACCGCTAAAAATATTGAAATGTCACTCATTGTTATAGTTATTTCTGCTGAACAAATCATTGGGCAGCTTCTGCATTATCTTGGGGTTAAAATACTGAGTCAATATTGTTATAACAGCCACCTTCAGAAGTATTTCGCATTGATAGTTGTGTTCCTGTAGATGGCACAGATCATCGCTTCAATAGCTTCGTAGAAAGGTTCATATTCACCATCATCAGTCTCTTTAAAGAGAACGAAAATTGGACAGAGTCCTCCCGTCCAGTAGTTGTGAAACGGCACGTCCTCCTTAAACAATGAGCATTGGGATACTTTCTCCGGGTCTTTAGCTGCTATAACAACCCCCATTGCATGATTACTAGGGTGCTGATTAAGATAGTGAGCATGAATATACCGTAAACGATCCTCAAAAACTCTCATATCAGAGACAGTCATCTTAATTTCGATGACAGCTGAACAGAATGCAGGATGAACCACTACAAAATCACCTTCTCGCAAAGTTAATGGCCCTTTCTTGGGGTCATAAATTATACCATCAATTTGGAGCGGTTTTTCTCCAGCCTTCTCAAGTTTCTCTGAATGGAACGTTCCGTGGAGTAATAGTTGCTGCCGAATCCAATTACGAATAAATCCACGAACAAGCTCTTCAATAAAGGCTCCTGTTAAGTCAGAATTAGTCAAAGCCTTCTCTTTGGGAACAAAACGTCTAAGCTGACGAACTTTGAGAGCAACAGTCTCAGCAAATGCCTTGACTGCATCTTTAAGAATATCATCACCAATAAATAGATCCATAAAGCGTTGCGGTTAGCCGTCGTTACATCAACTAATTAGTTTGTCCCATCATCAGGAAGTCTCAATTTCTGGCGCAAGTCCCAACCTTTTAGCAATTTCTGACCTGCCTTTAGATGGATTCCAGGAAGCAGGCCGTTTTTTCCTTCAAAATCACCGATGCAATGAAGCCGGGCTTAGGTATCTCTTGAATCTTTCATATTAACATTTCAACTCAGATCATAGCCTTTTTCTTGTGCAACTAGAACTAGAAATCTATTCAACTTATCACGGGTAAACCAAGTTTTATGGGATAGATGAAACATCCATTTAATGAGATCCTCTTCGCTTTCTATATCATCCCATCTGATAGTATATTCCCCATCAGAAGTGAATATCACACCATATTCATTAGCAATGATCTCACGGTCTGACCTCATTTTTTCTCCCATTTCTTTAATTCCAACTGCCGCACTCTTTGCTTCATCCATTGTTATTCTTTTTTCTTAAGTTTAGATTAATACACCTGAAAGAATTTATGAGCAAAGCAGACTTTATGGCTACCCTCTCGGTTTTCCTTCTCTTCGTTCGATTATGAGCCTCGAAAAATCCTCTGTCAACTAAAGAAGATAGGTTGGGCTTTCCCCCAACAAATTCATTTTTTTACAGTTTTGCCAGAGATAGCAGCTCTGATGCTTTGATCTTCAAAGCTTTTGAGACCCTCAAAATATTCAATAAAGAGATATTTCGTTCTCCTCGCTCAATGGAACCTATGTAAGTCCGATGAACCTCACATTCTTCAGCTAGATCCTCTTGCGATAAGCCCAATTCGAGACGCTTTTTTCGAATGACATTTCCAATCCTCTTTTGGGCTGACTCAAGGGCTACTTCCATATGAATCATTGTCTCATATATGATGACTATGATTCTACAGACTTTGAGTAGCATTTTAGGGATTGACGTTCTACACTTATGGGCCCAATATCTAAATTACTTGTATGGGCTGAGGGAATGCCCACCAGCCACTTCGGATAGCTTTGTATCAGCTTACGCTGAAACTACGATGGAAAGCAGCGGATGGGGTTTAGGCCCTATCCGCTGGCTTTTTTTGTAATCTCCAAAATGCGATTTTTTAAGCTTCGCTCAGAGATATTAAAGTCACGTCCCAATTAATTGTTTTTTAGGAGCTAAAGGGGCAGTAGAGCTGTATTGAACAGCCCTACTGCCACACATGACACCCGTTGAAATCCCAAATGTTTCTGAAGAAAAACACTTGCGGAGAGTTTTAGTAGACCTTAGTGCCTCTTTTCGCGATTGCTACAGCCATAGGTCTATTTGCATTCACGATTGCCCGGCGGGTAGCTGGATTAGAGGCAGAGCGATAAGCCTTTTCGAAGTCCGCTTCATTAGAGTATTCTTTTACTAAATCTTCATCGACTTCATTTTCTCGAATACGTGCTGCCGATTGCTCAATTTTTCTCTTTTTCTGCGCTGCATTTTGGATGTGTTGATCCATGCGCTGCTTAATTATCTTTCTTTGTCTGTTCGATATAGTCATAATAAACCTTCATTGTCATCAATAAGTAAATACGGCAAAATCTGTGAGGGGTCGGTTGGAGTAGATAGCGTCCTGGCCCGCTGCACCAAAGTCTCTTTAGTAGTTAAAAGAGTTTCTTTGTGCTGCTGGAACGTATCTACCACAGGGGAGCTGCCTTTGGGCTGCATCCCGAAGGGTTCGAAGTGCTGTTCAAACTGTTTCTGGGCTTTGGCAAGAAGAGTATCTACCCTCTCAACAGAGCGATTAACCAAGGGAGTATACACCTCTGCAATTCGAGGAGATAATTTTTTGAGCTGCCCTTTTAAAGCCCCCCTGGCAGTATCAAAACTTGCCTCCAAAGTCTCCAGTTGGGAACTTAAAGTTAACAACTGATCTGCCGGACAAGTCTTTAATTCCTCTCGAATCTCTTTTTTGCGTTTTAAGTAAGCATCCCTATTGTGTGCAGCTATGTTCCTTTTTAATTCTGAATATTCAGAGTTAAGGGCCTTCACGTCGGCCCTCTCTTTCTGAGAAAGATTAATAGAAAATAGTTTAGTATCCATATACTATATACCCTCCAAACCCACAAAACTTAACTCACCCCAAATTTTTTATCCAACCTTTTCTCTATTCTTCGGATCTGTTGACAAATATTCGCTTCCGAAGTATTCGTTTTTTGAGCTGACTCTCGCTGTGTGATATCGGTCATTCCAAGAACTTGTTTCAAAGACTCGCTCGCAGTCCCCTCTTCCAAGTTCTGATTGATATACTCAATAAGTCCTCGGGCAGCATCATACTCCATATACTCACACGCTGTGGCAATACTTCTAGCTTCTTCTGCTGAAACAATCCCCTGGTGTATGAGGGAAGCCCGCAAGAAATCCCGTGCGTCGACACCGCAAAGAGCTATTCTCTCATAGATATCCGTATCAAAATTCTGGAGGGCTTTTCTCAGGCCATCGCCAGCTCTCGTCCCATGTAACCGTTCTATAACATCTTCCAGAAAAACAACACCGCGAGCTAGTCCAGCAACCTTCGATAGCTCGATGATCTGAATAATCTGAAACTCAGGAAGGCCATTTACCGCCTCAAAAAACTGCATCTCGGGTGTTTCGTAAGTAGCAGCAAGCTCTTTTTGAATAGAGCCCTCTTCAACAGGTATCTTCTTCATAACCCTAGGAACCTCCGGCGAGCGACTTCCCAAGCGTTGCCATAGGCGAGCCACCCACCATTAGGCAACTGCTTCAAATGTGATTTACGAAGTCGTTCATATTTTTCAAACAGCTCTGCTAGGGAGATGTTCTCTCGGGCAGCTTTCTCTAAGATAGCTTTCTGGGCTTGAACATTATCCTCTACCCCAAAATTCATTCTAAATCGAAGGGCCATTTTAGGCTCTTCTGAAGCCTTTTTTTCTTCCGTAGCAGCTTGCTTCCCCAGAGTTACACGAATTTCGCGTTGAATAGACAAAACCAGCCGTCGAGCCCTATCCCGAGAAGCAACCAGGGGGTGTCCCTTCAGGGTCCTAGCCGCACTCGCCACAACCTCGCCGTCTCTTTTCAGGATAGAATCGAGTCGACGTTGTTCTACCATTGCTTCAGCCAGGTTGTGAAGGATACTCTCGTTTGCCTGTCGATATTCAGGAAATTTCCTTAATCGAAAAAATTCGTTTTTAACGTCTTGGTTCATATTTATTGCGTGTTGCTAAAAAGGGTTGGCTCAAAATCCTATAGAAAAATTCTAGCTGCCGCGTCGGTGCTGAAGTTTTGATTCCCCAGTGATTTTGATACCCCCCTTGATAGTTTGTTCTGTTCCACAAAGAACTGTTATGCAGGCAGTCGAATTTTCTCCTACCTGGAAAGAGGCCTGCCGTGCGTGAAAAATACCATCTCCTATATAGTTGTGCACGTTTTTCACGCTTCACGCTCCGCGTTGAAAGGGGTGCGCTTTTGAAGCGCGCACCCTTTTTCACCGAATCGCGGTCATGCGTCGGTCCGTGAACAATTACCGTGAAGCCGTGAAAAATTAAATAATTGTTCACGCAACAATGCTCATGAACGTTAATTTGATTTTTCATAGGATGATATCCTCCTCTGTTGGTAATCGATAACCTTCACCATCTTCGATTAACTCCCCTTTCTTTAAAGAAAGCTGTAACGCCTTTCTGAAGGAATTAGGATTTCCTCCGTTCTGCTGAAATGCTTCCTCTAGTTCAGACCGACTCAGGCTCTCTTCACCTACAAACAGGAACGTAAGATCATTTTTTCGCTTACGTCCGGGTTTCCCTAATTCTTTTTCTATCGGTAAAGAGATGTGCCAGTTTTCTAGAGGACACCAAGCAAAACGAACTCCATTAGGAATAGGGCACCCTCGGGTTTTCCCACTGCTTTCCACCGTGATAACTTCCTCTTTTTTAGATAGAGCTAAAACTGTCTCCGCCTTACGTTCTAACTCAGAACCTAAATGACCTCGGGTCTTCACCCCTCCAGGGTTGAAATGGAGGCTACAAATAACCGGGAAACTCCCTCTGATCGTCTCTCCATAGACCCGTCGAATGAGTTCGAAACATTCTTTCTCTTCGTTCGGGCCACTTGATAAGTCTGCAATCCCGTCAAGCCAAACACTGTGGATTCCTCCACGTTGGCAATATTTCGAGATTGCCACAAAGACCGACTCTAACGCGTCTTTCTGTGACCATCCGGTAACATTCCAAGATCGAAGCTTTTCCGGCTGAGAGTTTACTCCAGCACGAGATAAGGCACGAGATACAGCTCCATAATGTTGCCCCATCGATTGTTCAGTATCGAAGTGCAAAACCCACTTGCTGTCTGGGTTCCCATCAGATTCCCACCCAAGGCAATCTCCCTCCATCACAAACACAGAGGCAATACCTGCCGCAATAAAGTTAGATTTGCCTGATTTAATGGGTGCCGAAATGGCTGTAATATTTCCAGAGTGAGAGACCTCAACTCCTGCAATTTTGAAAATCCAAAGTTCTACAGGAGGCGGATTACCCAGAGCAAATGCTGTGGTTTCAAGTCTTTCTAATAGTCCCCTTGGAGGTATTCTCTCGTTAAACCATCCCGCTTCTTTGGCTCTGTGAAAAAGTGTTCTGATTGTGATTGGGTTTCTTCCGTAAGTGATGGCTTTAACATTTTTCCATTTTGCGGCGGTATCATCAGAGCCTTGATATTTCGTTTTCGCTTTAGCTGACCACTCATCAAATATTTCATAGCCTGTATGAGCTTCATCACCTCGGAACTGATGCTTTAGAGCCATCGCAATTTCAGTCCACTTGTGGAAATCCATTTCAGGATCTAAGAATGCAAGAGCTTCTCTTACATCGTCAGCCGTGACATCCTGCATAGGCTCTTTCAACCATTCCAAATAATCATCTCGATCTGTTTTCTCTCCTCCTTCATCGGATATATCGGATATGTCCTCAACTCGAACAGGCCTCCCTTTTAGATGCTTCACAAAGACCGGATGATAAAGCATCGGATCTTCACCTTTAAAAATGGTCGGTAAAAACATTGGTTGAACCGCAACCCTGCTTTCTTTGTTTACTGTCACATCTAATAATCTGCCGATGTAAGCTACAGCATCTCCATATTGCTCAGTTGGGATATTTTCAGCATCAACATAAATGCGAATTCTAGGAGCCTCTTCTCTGCTCTTAGCTGTTGTATGAGCGACAAAAGAGAATGGGGAAAGCAACTCAACAAGGCTCTGAGGACTTCGATAGAAACGAAGAGCTTCTTCCTCCTCATCAATATCAAGTGCAATTAAATTACAAGGACCCGCATGAGCATAGACGCGCTTACCTGTTTCGTCGAAAGTAGCAGGGACAACGAATCGGACGCGTTTTTTACGGTCACGTTCCTTTGGTTCCATTGCCCAGAATTCTTCGCGGGTCATGTTAAGAATCTGGGGTTGTCCTAGAATATTCCTGACAAAATCTGTGAAAGACTCACACCCCAGAGGAGACACTGCTCCTAGATTCTTTGGTTCTCCAGAAAAATATCGTGCATTCATCCAAAGCACCTCCAGCTTGACAACACCCCAAGCTTTTGCAGGTTCGTTTTATTCCCATTCAAATTAGTCCCCAATGTTTTCGTGAGCATGGGGGCTTTTTGTTTTGAGTTAGCATAGAACGCACTGCGGTAATATTTCCCCTCCCTCATTTGTAGTTTATTATCAGATACATGCTTAATCAACCCTCAACGATTGGGGTTGTTGATCTCCCCGTATCAATTAGTCGCTGCACGTCCTCTGGATCGTATCTGACAACTCTCGCGTTTAATCTAATTGGATGAAGCAGTCCACGCTTTTCCAGAAGGCGGAGAGTATGGTTTGTTTGGGTTCTCAACCCTAACATTTGGCGAACTTCATCGCCCGTCAACAAGTGTGTCTGTGTGCGCATGATCCATCTAGTTGATGAATCATTTCATACGTTTCAACTCATAAAACGCTATTAATCAGTATGTTATGTTAACGTTTACCGTAAAGGTTAATTTTTATTTCTAACATTCAGGCAAATCCCAAATTTTTCTGCCTTTTTCATCTTTTTCGTTTTTCCAATTCGAAAAGGTTTTAGGGAAACTAGATAATTTTGGCATTGTGTAGCCCTCCTTCTCTAGATGCAGATAGACTTCTTTTGCGCTTGGTGATTTCCCGTTTTCTGCAAACTGTTTTTTATAAAAGTCGCGGGCGGTATAATACATATCACTTTTACTTTTTCCTCCACCAGTGGCAAAAAGACGTGAAATGAGCATACCTAAATCAAGACAGGCTATTCGAACATCCTCATTCTTTTCAGCACTCTCAATTTCCCTAATAGTGCGCCAGATTTCTACTACAAGGTGCACGGCGGGCGGATGTTTAAGATCACAAATATATTCTCCCTCTCGATCTTTATATTCTTTTAGCCAATGATCTTGATACGCCTCTTCAAGTGATTGGGGCATCTTTTCCTTGCCTTTGCTTTTTACAAAATCACTAACCATCTTTTTGATAACCGAAAGGTATTCGTCAAACCCTCCATCCAAAAATGGATTAACTTTTGTCCAATGAAAGAAGTTCGTTCGTTTATTTATTTTCTTACTCATAACGCCTCCTCCTCTTCAACGGCCTTTGGCTTTTTGAGCTTAAGAGTCACAGCGACACGTGGCTTACGATCAACATAGCTTGCACTTGTAGTTTGAATATCTGAATGACCTAAAAAGGCTCTGGCAGATTCCACCCCAAAGTTTTCGTGAATCAAAGACCCAGCCAATTTTCTTAAATCGTGGATCGGTTTAGGGTTAGTGATGCCTTTAGATCTAAGCCAGCGACTAAGCCTCGTCCATGTGCGCCAGGGAGTTCCATTGGCTCGATAATACTCATAGGAATTATTAGGTTTGGCTACCCCTCCATGCAGCACAAAAATCGGGTTAGGATTTTCCCCCGCTTTGAATTGACGGATAATCTCTACGGTTTCAGGCGTCAGATCAATATCCCTCTCCGACTCCTCTGTCTTTGGTTCAAAATGTTTAGTTCTCCTGATCTCAATCCGAGCATCTTCTAATTTAATCTGATCCCACATGAGACAATCTGCTTCGCGTTTCCTTAGACCAGAGAGGAGACAAAGGATTAATGCTTTCCAAACTTCTGGCTCATCAAGTTTCAGCTCTTCATTTGCTGTTAGAAATAACCACTCAGCAGAGACCTCTGCACGAAACCTCCTCACACTTTTCCCCAATGTTATACCCTGAAATGGGAGCGGATCGGGTAAATCGACTATTTTCTCGATATTTGGAATGATTTTTTTTCCAAAAAGGGCTTTCGCATTACGAATGAAACTATCCGCTGTTATCCCCGCGCTTCTTCGATCTTTAGGGTCTTTCTTTGATGCTACAAATCTTGTCCGCCATTCAGCAACTTTATTAGGTGTAATCTTCGAAAGCAGAACAGCATCCACCTTTTCACGCCAAGCCTTGAAGGCTTCAGTCTGATGGCTTGCCAGTCTAGCTGTAGACTTGGATAGCCCAGTCAGATCTGAGGCTATTCGACGGAGCGCATAGGCATAATTGTGGAATGATCGAGGACTTACAACTATCACCTTCTCTACGGCTGCAATGAAATCTCCAACCGTAGAGACTTTTGGTTTCTCAACTTTCCTAGGCTTATATTCAGCAAGAGCGATATCCCATCCAGCACCCACTACTTTAAGGTAAATATCTCGTGCTTTCACAGCCGCTGCCGCTGCATTCGCCGTATGGAGAGCAAACTCTTGTCTTCTACCTATATACTGAATTCTTACGGAGTATTCTGGTAAAGTAACTCGAACCCCATTTCTCGTAAACGCGGGATGAAAAATACGCGTTTTCCAATAGTCCTGATGACTCTTAGAAGGCCTTTGCTCCGCCATTTCTCCGCCATTATTCGGTTTCTCAACTCCTTTTTTAGCTTCGCTTTTTTTCACACGATTCCTTCACAAATAGCTGTTTATCATACTATAATTAAACTATTTAGCGAAATTGAGTGAAGATGAATGAAAAAGCAATACGCAAACTCGAAATCAGGTGTGCTGGTAACGGCACCGGGGGTTCGAATCCCTCCCTCTCCGCCACTTAGCCAATAACGGCTGTTCGTCTTGTGTCACCTGCAATATGACAATGGAAGCTATAGAAAGATATGAAGAGGAACTCATCGCCGGCGTATGAATTCCTACTTCTAATCGTCTCGATTCTTCGAAACGCCCGATGCCATTAAATAGAAACAATCATAAGATCTAATTTCATATTTAGAATGGTATAATTCCTGCTTGAATTAAGGGTTTAGCCCAAAAACTTCTAGCCCCTAATTATCACTCTACTTATGACTTATTTTAGCCGTAATCTGACAAAACTCATTGCCCTGTTTTTTCTTTTTACCCCAACCCTGGCTCTAGCCCAAGAACCCAACACAATGGATACCGGAGATACCGCCTGGATTCTTGTCTCCACTGCCCTTGTTCTTTTCATGACCATTCCCGGTCTCGCCTTCTTTTACGCAGGTTTAGTTCGAGATCGAAACGTCCTCTCCGTCCTGATGCACTGCTTTGTCATCACCGGCTTAATGAGCATTATCTGGTTAATCG
Source organism: Opitutaceae bacterium (assembly GCA_028280955.1). Lineage (GTDB taxonomy): Bacteria > Verrucomicrobiota > Verrucomicrobiia > Opitutales > Opitutaceae > NORP342. Next base: position 8,750 of record JANQKU010000017.1, on the reverse strand, counting down.
TTGGGTATACAGTCGCCTTTTCAACCACAGGAATGCAGGCTGGAAATATTGGACTTCATTCTTTTATCGGCTCTTTCGACAAAATCTTCCTCAAAGGCGTCACCGCCTCCACTCCATGGGGTTCCATCCCAGAACCTCTCTTTTTTGCCTTTCAAATGACTTTTTTCATCATCACCCCTGCCCTGATGATTGGAGCCTTTGCAGAGCGCATGAAATTTTCATCCATGCTCTGGTTTGTTGCCCTCTGGTCACTCTTGGTTTATTTACCTATCTGTCATATGGTTTGGGGAGGAGAAGGCGCTTTCTTTGCCGATATGGGAGTCTTCGATTTTGCAGGCGGTATCGTTGTTCATATCACTGCCGGAGTCGGAGCTTTAGTCGCATGTATCATGGTAGGCCCTAGGCGTGGTTTTCTGAAATCTCAAATTCTTCCTCACAATCTTCCGATGACAGTCTGTGGAGCAGGAATGCTCTGGGTCGGATGGTTTGGTTTTAATGGTGGTAGTGCTCTGGGGGCAAATGGCGATGCAGCCATGGCTATCGTCGTAACCCATATTTCTGCCTCTGTGGCTGCTCTGACCTGGATGTTTATTGAATGGATGAAAATCGGTAAACCCAGTATGCTGGGATTGGCAACCGGATCCATTGCGGGATTAGCAGCTATTACACCGGCAAGTGGTTATATCGGTCCCTTTGGGGCTCTGGTCATCGGATTCATCTCCTCCTCTGTTTGTTGGTGGATGTGTACCTATGTTAAAAACCGGCTCCAATATGACGATTCACTCGACGTTTTTGGCGTTCACGGTGTCGGCGGCTTCATCGGAACAGTGTTAGTCGCTGTCTTCGCAGCGCCTGCTCTTGGAGGCAATCAGGTCGATCTGAATATCTTCAAACAACTCGGTGTTCAATCTTTGGCTGCCATCATCACAATTTTCTATACACTGATTGTCAGCCTCATCATTCTTAAAATCATCAAATCAGCGATTGGCCTGCGGGTTGAAGATCAGGAAGAACTCATCGGTCTCGATCTCGAATCACATGGAGAGTCCGGCTACAATAGCTAACAAATAAAACTTTCCTGACTTTAAAAATACCCGAAACTCTGAGAGTTCCGGGTATTTTTTATTCTTTATTTCACTTCATTCCTCATTGATTTCTCAATTCTAATGGCGGCTCTGCAACCTGTAATGGAATCCCTTATAAAGTAACTGTTACCCTACGGTGAATCCAGGGGGGAATCCTCTTCATAGAGTTTTTGGCCTCGTTGCAGACGCCTCGCTATGTTGATCATTTTTGATTCTCCACGAGGAGTCGGAGCGTGAGCTGCAATGTGTCGAGCGACACCCGCTAAAATATGCTCTACCTCCATTCGGCCTCTCCACAGTTTAACTTGAACCGCTCCAGCCTCAACAGATTGTAATTTGTGAAAATCAAAATCTTCTCGAAGAACGGCAGCTGCGAGTCCATCGATGAGCTCAGTTAATGATCTACCTGCTCGATAAGCAGCAATCACTCGTTCCGGAAATATCCGCCACGATTGCTTTTCATTGAGCGTATCCATAAGATTATGATACCAATTCGAATTATTGCGGAATAACTCGATCAATTTTTCACTGGGATTGGGCAAAGCAACACTTGGAATATTCAAATAACGGTCTTGGAAGACAGAAAGAGCTGCCGGCAGAAGGCCGCGCACACTTTGCAAACTATTGTGACGAACAATCGTTTGGTAAACCGCATTGGCAAAATTGAACGTATGAACAGGCGCAAACCAATCAGCGATATCGTTGCTTTCTGGGAATTGGGCCAAACGCAATGCCGCGACATAGGCGATCTCTTTGGCAATGCACTTTGGATCTGCCTTTCCTCGGCATAAATTGATCATTTCATCAACGATAGCCTGTGGATCCTCTCCCAAGAGAAGATCTCTAAATTTTGAAAAACTTGCCTCAGAAAATTGAGTGTCTTTTTTCCAGATGGTTTTCAGGGTTTTTTCCGATACCTTGATAATTGGAATCAAATCTATCGGATGGCTCCAGGCACTGTTTTCTTCTTCTCCTCTAGCTTGTGTGATAGCTACCGTTACCAAAGGCAATATTTGACTAGCGGCTTCCTCTTCGAACGAAAAACATAATTCAATTGCTTTGTTGGTGGAATCCACATTGTGCCCCACATTCGAATACACTCGATCATGCAACGCACCGAAAAGCATATCCGACAGCGCGGCATTGTCGCCATGTGCCAGTTGGGTAAGCAGCGTCCGTTCAACCCCGTCACGATGCCGGGTTCTTACCCAGTGGCGAAACCAAACAGTCAACTGCTGAGAATCAAATTTTGAACCCTCTAACAAATGAAATTTACGACGGGAGGGTTGCCTGTGGCAATTGATGGCTACTTGCCGAGCCGCTTTACAAAGAGCCATCACACGCGTGTTCTCCTGGAGCTCTGGCCAAAGATTTATCGTTATAGCAAGCAGAGTCATCCCATTCGACCAATTTTCATGATTGAGTGATCCAAATTCAGCAATTTCCCGGATAATCTCAAGATGACTCACTTTCAGCTGCAAAAGCCCAACAATCGATTTGTAAATGATAATACTGATATTTTGTTCCAAGCCCTGATGAAGACGATCTTTATAATAGGATGCAGTTGGTTTGTTGCGTGGCACTTCTGAAAGCAAAACAACCTCCCCTTCTACTTTTACGTCATAACTGGGTATATCGTCAGCAAACAAATCAAAGGCACAACCACTACGAGCATCAAAACGGGCATGGTGCCAATGACAGGTAAGAATACCGTTGTTGATGGTTCCTTTGTTCAGGGGAAAACCCATGTGAGGACAACGATTATCGACTGCATGGATTCTTTCATTTTCCTTTATAAGCAGAATAGGCCGATCCTTGCCTTTAATGGTTTTGAAGGGTGAATTGGTGAAATCTGATAAAAGAGCTACTTGTTTCATGAGACAGAAAAAAGTTACGGTCAGGTTAATAAAAAAAGATTATACTTTATTAATAGATTTGACTGGACAAATTTAATCAAGAAAATTCTTTATTTAATCATGCCTTTAAAAGATGGACGCTACAAAGGACCTCATTTAGCGACGCGTCGAGCCATCCTAGAAATACTCAAAGCAAGCGACGGCCAATCGTCTATTGAGATGGCCAACGAACTAGGTATTTCCTCAATGGCCATCCGCCAACATCTACAGGAATTGGAACAATCTGGCGATGTTGTTTCAACAAACGATTCACGTGGGGTTGGTCGGCCTACAAAAGTTTGGAAATTGACCAACCTGTCGGAAAGACATTTTCCAGACCGTCATCGTGATCTTATGCTGGATCTGATCAAATCCATCAAAGACGTCATGGGAGCAAAAGGGATGGATCGGCTTTTAGCACAGAGGAGTAAGGAACAGGTTCAACTTTACGTGAAACAGGTTCCCTCTGGAGCATCGCTAAAGCGTCGAGTGGAAGCTTTAGCGAATATTAGATCTAAAGAAGGCTATATGGCCGAAACCCTTAAAGAATCGAAGGATTCTTGGATACTTATCGAAAATCACTGCCCAATCTGCTCAGCCGCCAAAGCTTGCGTTGGCCTTTGTTCAGCCGAAATGGACGTTTTTAAGCAAACGCTTGGCCAGGGAGTATCCATCAAGCGCGTAGAACATATGATAGCCGGTGATCGCCGCTGTGCCTATCAAATTAGAGAAATTGATTCATAACCGCGCTATCAACCAATTCTGACAGAAAACTCAAGCGGCCACGTTTTCAGGTGACGCCAGGCGTTTCTTCTCTTTTTTATGATAATTCTCTAAACGGCTATCAGAATAATCCAAAAGACATTTGATTTCTGTATCGGAGACACACGACTTTTTGAAAAGGCTATACTCCATAGCAGCATCTTCGGTGACATTACAATGATCCCGAAGAAAAGCTAAACCAAAGAAGAGATCTTTTCGATGAAGATTTGCCCTAATAACTGATCCGAGAAAACCAAGAGCAAAAAAATGATACTCGGGTATTAAAGGATGCTTTCTAATCGACTGGTAATGCCGAAAAGCCTTTGCATAAAATCTCCGCCACAGAGCGAGAAACGCGAAAAACGATTCAAAACAAATACCCCACTCCGGAAATTTCTTCAGCCCTTTCTCAATCGTGCGACGCGAAGATCGATACTCACCCAAGTGAAATTGAAATATTGCCTTATAGAGAAAGTAGACCGGACTAACAGAAAACAACTCTCGTCCGTTTTCTAAAATAACCAGAGCCTTTTTTGCCTCGGAATGATATAAACCGTTAGCCACGTTTCCCTTTATATACGTCTCATAAAGGGATCCCACATGAAACATTTCATTTCTCACCCACCATTTCTGGGTTTTCTGATAAAAGTCTCTTAAACTCGACTGCCAGCCTCTCTGTTTACTGATGTCGATTCGCAGATCACTCCACACTAAACGGGCTTCTTGAGAATTTCCTTCGAGAGTCAAACTCAAGCCAATCAAAAACTGACTGATGAAAGAAAAATCCTCTACTAGAACTGAGCGTTCCATCAGATTCGCTCTTTCCTCTGGTAAACAAGGAAACGCCTGCAAGATCTGACCAAAAACACTATTCCTTTCCTCTCTGAAAGAAAAGGCAATCGATTGAAATACCGAGGCCTTCTTTTGTCCCTTTTTTTGATAATGAAGATGCCCGTACACTATGATTGCAGCCTTACCATCTTGCAGCATTTGATCTGCTTCATCGCGGTGAATGACTCGAGAACAAGACGATGTCAGTGCAGCTGAAATAATTTTCCCCAAGCCTCGCTCATTAACATTCCGGCAAAAATTCTTATAAAACTGATTCACTAACCACTGACAACCCTCATCAAAAGATAACGCAAAAACGATCTGTGGTTGCCCGCCCGATAAAAGGCTATTCTTCCGACAACGTTTCCAACAAATAAAGACGGTGGCTCCCACCATAAGCGCAAAAAACGTCAGACCCAAATAATAACTTTCCGACATCCCTTTAGAAAGTAATTGATACTCCTCCAAAGAATCCTCCAAAGAATCCTTCAAAGACCGTCCAAAAAGAAAAACAAGTAACAAGCTCACAATGAGAGTGGCGACTAAGGCCCATCGAGTGTGCCATCTCTCCTCCGGCACGTAAAAACTTTCTACTCTACGCGACATGAATGCACTCTGAAAAATGATAAGGCCTTCCCATAACAATTCCCCTACTCTAGGTCTTTCCAAGTTTTCCTCTCAAGCCAATTCCGTTTTTTCTAATATAAAACCTGAAAACCATCCTCTCAAATCTTGGAAAAGCCACAGATTAACAGATGCTCCAAAAATCTATTTTGCGATTAAAAGAGCGTCTCTTTCAAGACCAGCTACTTAAACTTCGATAGATCGATTGATGATTTACAGGAGGTTTGCAACACTCTCTCACGGTAACGGTTGCCTACCCGGCGACCAACACGTCATTCGTCCACCGATAACCTCCCGAACCAACGGCACTTTCGACTTTGGGCATATGCCACCATCTGCCCAACGTCTGCCAAAAAGCCAACTGGCAGGAGGATCCCCCCATCTATCCCCGGGCCTATCAATGTGTTTTAAGGCAAGTTCACAAACCCTTCGAATCTCCCGGTAGAAAAGACATATCTCCACCTCACTCAAAGATCCCCCTAAACGAGCTGGATGAAATCTGCATCGCCATAAAATCTCATCTGCCATCCAATTGCCAATACCCGGAAAAGCTTCCTGCATTAATAAGATGGCTTTAAGGCATGATCCCTTCCGTCGCTTTAAAAAATTACGGACTAAAGCCAAAGTGAATTCTTTGGAATCTATCCTGGGAGGTAATGCTTTCCACCACTCCGGAATATCTGCGCCTGAGTCGAACCGAACTTTTCCAAAAAGACGAGGATCATTCAAAACAAGTGTTTGGTCTTTCTGCCTGAGCATTAGGTGATCATGTTTCCCTTTTCTACACTTCGCAGTCTTCACCAGAAGGTCTCCTGTCATCCCTAAATGAATACTCAGCCATCCTCTTCCTTTAACCTTAAAAATCATTTGTTTACCGTGAGATTCTGAACGTATCAAACTTGCTCCGTTAAGTCCCTTTTTCAGTTTCTTAGTGTCACAATCACGAAAAATTCGCGCATTCGACTGAATAGAGACCGACTCTATCTTTTTTCCCCAACCAACGTCCCAACGCTTTCGGGTATATTCGACTTCTGCTAGCTCTGGCATATTTAGGAAATTTCGATACTATCCAAAAAAGAATGATAATGTCATCGTTTTTTTGTCATTTTAAAGCTCTCCTCCAAAGGTAAATCGACTGACCATTAGATATCTCAAACAAAAAACCATCCTTGCCGAAAAACCTTTCCTCTCCATTCTACCGCAAATGGCCCAGCCTCACGAACATGACATAACGTCGGAGCTCTCTCTTCCCGAGCAAGCGCGACAAACAAAAAACCCGATTAAAAAGCTCTACTTCTGGACCTTGCATTGGTCACGGACTCGGTTTGCTCTGCCCGCACTAGGACTTGTCTCCTTCGCAGAATCGTCTTTTTTCCCGATTCCTCCGGATGTTCTTCTCATGGCCATGTGCTTTTCAAACCGTAAACGATGGTTCCTTTACGCATCGGTTTGCACCGTCGCTTCTGTTCTAGGTGGTATTGCGGGATGGTATATTGGCTACGCACTTTATCAATCCGTCGGGCAAGCTATCATTGACGCTTTTCACTACCAGGAAGCCTTTGATACTGTGGGAGAATTCTATCAACAAAACGCCTTTCTCTCCATCATGGGCGCCGGATTCACACCGATCCCTTACAAAGTCTTCACCATTGCGGCTGGAGTCTTTCATGATCAAGTCCATCTGAGCACTTTGATTATTGCTTCTCTCATTGGCCGAGGCGCACGTTTCTTCCTTGTCGCAATTGTCATCCGAATTTTCGGAGAACCGGCAAGGCACTTCCTAGAACGCAACTTTGGATGGGCTTCCCTAGGATTGTTTCTTCTGGCCGTTCTGGGTGTTATGGCGATCAAATTACTCTAACCAATCAGAAAAAACTGGCCTTTTTGATCTCATTGATACGTTTGAAATAAGACCTCGTTTTATTCTTTTGCCAGATCAATCGTTGGAGGTGAAAATTGTTTTCTCTCCACCACTTTCGTGACGCTGGACTTCAATTTTTGGTCCACTCTCTTTTTCCAGAAGTGAATGGGGCAGATTACATTGTACCCGATCAGTACCCCAAGCGCCGGTAACCGTGTATATCACTCCATCTTCCTTTTGTTCTATCAGAACTTGTGGTTTCACCTGATCAAAAGCATGGGGAACCAGCAGAGCCGCCAATCTCATTGTCTGAGCAGGTTCAACCTGTGTCAGCACGAGATTATGGGTCAACACGACCCCATCTGAAGCGTATTTGCCGGTAACAGCTGACAAGGGTGTCACGCTCCCAATCGCCAAAACCATACCTGCTTTTTCGCCCTGCAAGCGGATGATGCCTGCAGCCAGGTCGATTTCGTCAATAGGAGCGCAGGAATGATAGTTCCACTCCAGTCCCGTTTCGTCTGCCTCCACCTCATCCAGTATGAGGAAATAATGTGGCCGAACAAATAACACTCGTCGATGGTACTTCAGGAAAGTTTTGTAAGAGTTACCCAGATCGGCAGCGATGTAATCGTACTCCTTCCCAAATTCGACCCTCTCCAGCATCACAGCCTGCTTCGGATCTTTGTATTCCTGATCACAACCGTGCAAGGTAACCAAGTTGTGATAGCTGGTACTCTTGAAGCGAACAGATACAGGATCCTCATATTTCGTGACTCCCGGATCAGCAGCGAACCTCTCTCCGTAAGCCTCCATGATAAACTGACCTTTGTCGTTATGGGTATGATCGAAAGTTTGCGGACCACCCTCGAAAAAAAAGAGGATATCACCGTGGTTGCCACCAGTGCGCAAGACGATCCGATCGCAACCTTCGAAATGTTTGGCTGGAGGCAACTGTGGACGAGCTGGCTCGCCTTCGACAAACAGTAGAAAATCCATCAACCCAGAAGTGGTATAAGCACCGGCTATCTTTTTGCCAAAGAACCAGCTACCCGGAGGATTCGGTCGATGAGCAAAAAATTTGTGCCACAACCCTAAAGCATTTGAGTCTTCATAATACTTCGCAAAAAACAGGAACGAGCTATTCATGAAATGATAACCCATACTCTCAATATTGTCACTCAGCGGTAAAAAGGAGAGCTGTTCTCGCGCTAGCGAACGAGTATGCATCAGATAATCCATGGTCTGACCAAAATGGGCAGGCGCATAATCCTGCACTTGCCAACCCTTGTACCGACAAATGGCGATGAGCGCACAAACTGCATACTTTGTCGTGAATTCCCAATAGCCCGGACCTTCATTTGTGGCCCCATTCACCTTGTAGTAATTGTTCATCATTCGTGGGAACCAATCGATACCACGCTCGAAAATTACATCGACATCCGGATGACTGCGGCGTGCCACCAGTGCCGCATAGGCCAACCCAGCCATATAAACAGCGCCCTGGTTGCTATTGAGAAGATAACCTTCTCCATTCCAACGGAGATACATATCGATCCAAGGCAGAGCCTTTTCATAGAGAGCGTCTTCAATCTCACTTCGTTCATCATCAGAAAGCAGTGGATAAATAAAATCGTAACACAATGCAACGACCTCAGCCGCATCAGTCTCAATGAAGGGCGCCCGGTAGCC
>JANQKU010000286.1 GCA_028280955.1 Opitutaceae bacterium | reverse complement strand
TCCAGAGAAAGAATGGTCAACCAACGGAGAAGCTTAATCAATAGATGCATTCTTATATTTCGAGCAATGTATGATCAGGTGCATTTCTGTGTTAATGCTCTGGCGTTTCAGGGATTCCTCTGTTGTAAGGAATTGTTTTTGAGATAAGGGGGGAAATAAATGAACATGGCGGCATATTCTTATTGAAAGTCAGTCTCAATCCCATTCAACTTGCCGGGAATGACAACAGGATCTGCAAATGAATTCCCAAAAGAGGACATCCCTTTGAAGGATCTTCCTATCGGTGAAAAAGGACGTATCGCAGGTCTTGAGGGAGAGCATGAGGATTGTCAGCGTTTGCGGGAAATGGGTTTTTGTGAATCGGCGGTTATTACCCGGATTTCGGGAGAGCGTGTCATGATGTGTAAGGTATGCGGGACCAAGATTGCCTTAAATGAAGCTCTAGGAAAAAAAATCCGAGTGGAACGGATTAAAAAGGTGAATTGATGTAACTTTGTGAAATGATAGTTTTTTCTAATGGAATCAAAATGTAAATTATCAGACCTTTCTGTGGGGAGCGAAGGTGTGGTGGAAGAAATTTGTGAAGGAGCACGTGGAGCCCTCCAACTGCGAGAGATGGGAATCTTGCCGGGAACACGGGTGCAACTGGTTCGAGTGGCTCCAATGGGTGATCCTCTGGAAATCTTAGTCCGTGGGTACCATCTTTCCATACGTTCTGCGGAAGCGGAACAGGTCTTGGTCAAGATCGATTAGGAGTTTTACAAAGATGAGCACCGTTTTGCCTCAGGAGAAGCATGAACTTCCGGGTTACGAAGAGACTCAGTCTTCCGTTTATGCTTTTGTGGGAAACCCAAATTGTGGAAAGACCACCATTTTTAATAGCTTAACGGGGCTTCGGCAGAAAGTAGGGAATTATCCTGGTGTAACAGTGGAAAAAAAGATGGGAGAGTTTTTTTCCCAACATGGAAAGCCGCTGAAAATTATTGATCTGCCTGGATCTTATAGCCTGGCCGCGCGTTCACCCGATGAGGCGATCCTGCGAGATGTTTTGTATGGCCGCCGCGCCGATACACCACGTCCGGGGCGAGTTGTCTGTATCGTGGACGCAAGTAATTTGGAAAGGAATCTTTATCTGGTTCATCAAGTATTCGATTTGGGACTACCAACGATTCTGGTTTTGAACATGATGGACATCGCTGCCAAATCTGGGTTGACGATCGATGTTACTGGTTTGGAGAAGAGACTGGGCATTCCTGTGATTGCGTGTGAGGCAAATACAGGCAAAGGTTTGTTGGAATTACGTATTGCCATGAGTCGGGCGGAAATCCCCTGTCCGACATATGATTGGGTCTCGCCTAAAAAAGTGGAGATGGCCATAGCGGAAATTTCAGATCGATTACTGGAAGGAGGGCGCCATTCCAAGAGAGTTGCTCGCGCGGAATCCCTACTCCTTTTGACAGAGCAGGAATCGATAAGGGTCCAGGGCTCATCTCATATCGTGCCTGAAGTAATGGAGGCTGTTTTGAGATGGGAATCCGGATGGAAGAGAGAAGGCTATGACTGGAGGGGAGGTATTGTGGCTGCACGCTATGATGCTATCAGTGAACTATGCCGGAAGATCGTCAAGAGACAGAGATTGGATGGTCCCAGTTTGTCGGATCGGATCGATGCGGTAACGGTTCATCCTGTTTGGGGTTGGTTGATTTTGGGCGGGATAATGTCGGTCTTGTTTTTATCCATTTTCACCCTCGCAAATTATCCAATGGATTTAATCGACGGATGGGTCTCGTCTTTGGCCAATTGGGTTAAAGGAGTGATGCCTGCGGGTGATTTAGAGGGCCTGGTGACAGATGGGATCATTTCCGGAGTGGGTGGTATTGTTATTTTTCTACCGCAGATTCTGATACTTTTCTTTTTTATCGGTTTGTTGGAATCTACCGGTTACATGGCGCGCGCGGCGTTCATTATGGACCGTTTGATGAGTCGGGTCGGATTGAATGGTAAATCGTTTATTCCGCTTCTGGGGTCGTATGCATGTGCCATCCCGGGAATTATGGCGACGAGGACAATCGAAGAACCAAAGGATCGATTGGTCACGATTTTGGTGGCACCTTTGATGAGTTGCTCGGCGCGATTACCTGTGTATTTATTATTGATTACCGCTTTAGTTCCGAGTGATCGAGTTCCTGTGATGACAAAGGTGGGGTTGATGGTAGGAATGTATTTTCTGGGGACGGCCGGGGCTTTTGCTTTTGCCTGGTTGTTTAAAAAATTTCTTTTGCGAGGAGAGACTCCACTGATGATTATGGAGCTTCCCCCTTACCGTGTGCCTTCATTGAAATCAGTTTCCCTGCATATGATGGAACGTGCCCTATTGTTTCTGAAGCGTGCGGGGACCATCATCCTGGGTATTTCTATCATCCTGTGGTTTTTAACGACGTATCCGAAAACTCCTGATGCAACGACTTCAACGGAGGCGATCAGTCAGAGTTTTGCAGGAACGATGGGTAAGGTGATGGAGCCTGTGATTGAACCTCTAGGTTTTGATTGGCGCATTGGAATCGGACTGATCAGTTCATTTGCGGCGAGAGAAGTCTTTGTCAGTGCTATGGCGATTATTTATAGTGTGGATCAGGAAGATGATGAAGATACACAGCCTTTTCGTGAAGCTTTGCTCAAGGCGGCTTGGCCTGATGGCAGGCCTGTTTTTACACCTTTGGTTTGCTTATCGCTCATGGTCTTTTATGTTTTTGCCATGCAATGCATGAGTACGATTGCGGTGGTAAAGCGAGAGACCAACGGGTGGAAATGGCCTCTTTTTCAAACAGGGTACATGACAATTGCGGCTTATCTGGCTTCGTTATTTGTCTATCAGGGTGGTCTTTTGTTAGGATTTTGAGGAAAGACAAATAATGGAAGAGGTAAATTGGCAGACGTGGGTAGCTTTGGCTGTTGTCGCTCTGACGGTCACGTTATTGATCCGTTCAATTGTTCGCAAGCGAGGGTCGAATTGCGGCTCTGACTGTGGATGTTCGGGTAAAGAGCTTAAGGGCAATCTCAAAAAGTCTGAGGGAACTTCTCAGCGATTATCTTAAAAAGCATTTATAAGTAGATGCTAAAAGAGCTCGTCTTGTCAGACGAGCTCTTACTTGAGGAGGGGGTTCTGTATTCAATTATCGCCTACAAATTGACGGGCAATATCGACGGCGCTGGCCGCATCCGGCGCAAAGCCATGCGCGCCAATTGAATCAGAAAATTCTTGGGTGATCGGAGCTCCGCCTACCATTACTTTTGTGTTAGGTAGTTTAGCGGCGATGATGGCTGAAACGGATTCTGCCATGGCGTCCATGGTGGTGGTAAGTAGGGCCGAAAGACCGACGATATTAGCATTGTGCTCCTGAGCGGCTTCTGCGAAGCGGCTGGCAGGAACATTGATGCCAAGATCTACCACTTTAAAGTTGGCGCCTTTCCACATCATTCCCACAAGATTTTTACCGATATCATGCAGGTCGCCTTCTACAGTTCCAATGATAGCGGTATAATCAGGCTCGATTCCAGCTTTGACGAGAACGGGCTCAAGCAGCCCCATGCTGTCTTTCATGGCCCTGGCGGCAATGAGTACTTCCGGGACGAAAATTTCGTTTGCTTTGAAGCGACGGCCAACGTCATTCATTCCTGCAATGAGGGAGGCGAGAATATCCTGAGGAGGAAGCTCTTCGCCAAGAGCTGCCTGAGTTCCTTCCACGGCTTGTTTTCGTCTTCCTGCTTTAATGGAATCAGTGAGTGTGATAAGTAGAGGGCTCATAAGATTATGCTTTTATTATTACTGTAACTAATCTAATATCAAAGTATAAAGTAGCGGCATTTATTGTTAATAATGTCGCATTTTTTGAACTATGATCAAAAGATATACCAAAGAAAAGATAGAAGATTGATGAATGAAAATCAAAAGCGACCTAAAATAGGTATCATCACCTGTGGTGTGCTGGAAGATGAAGTAAAGGTTTTGTTGGAGAAGCTTCCGGGAGTGGAAGGTGTTCTTGTTTTGGAACAGGGGCTTCATGATCAACCTATGGTCTTAAGGAAAGAACTACAGAAAGCGGTCGACAAGATGGAGGCGGAGACCGAGGCTGATGCGATTGCTTTGGTTTACGGATTATGTAGTCGAGGAACCGAGGAGGTTTCGGCGAAGAGATGTCGTTTGGTCATTACGCGAGGACACGATTGTCTTACGATTTTGTTAGGTTCGCGCAAGAGATATGCGGATTATATGAAGAAACATCCTGGAACATACTGGTATAGTCCCGGTTGGAATAAGTGGCAGAAGGCTCCCGGTAAGGGGCGCTTTGAAAAGTTGCGGGCGGAGTATGTCGAGAAATATGGTGAAGAAGACGCTGATTACCTAATGGAAATGGAGCAGGAATGGATGTCGGCGTATAATCGTGCGACGTTTGTCGATCTGGGTATGGCGGTCAAACCCAATGATGTTGAATATACTAAGGAGTGTGCGGACTTTCTGGATTGGGAATTCAAACATGAGAAAGGCGATCCGACGTTGTTGCGCGATCTTTTAGCGGGTAATTGGGATAATGATCGTTTTCTTATTCTGGAGCCAGGAGAAGCATTGAAAGGCAATGCGGGTGAATCAGTGATTGAAGCGACTTCATGCCAGTCCTGTTCTAAGGAAACTCAATGTCATGGGGTTGAAGAAAGTATTGCCACAGAGGGTGGTCCATAAGTCTCCTTCGTTTATCCTTGATGGATGCGTCGGTTGAACTTCTTTACTTGAAATATTAAGTGGATCCCCTTTCTTGAAGCAGGCCTTGCAGTGAAAATCTTATATTCTGAGAGGGACTATTTTGCATTTATTGTCTTTAAATACGCATAAAAATCGGCTCTTATGGTTTTTAAAACTGCCGATTTAGTGTAAATATAGCTGGAAACAGAGGGATCTAAAAACCTTGATTCCAGCCTGATTCAGCCTCAATTTTTGCAGTTTTTGACCCTTAGACCCCAAAATTTTGCCAGGTTTTTAACCTGAAAGAGGACTTTATTCATGGGAATGCATACAGATGAACTCAACAGCGCTAATTCCGAAGAGGAAAAAGGCGGCATAAATGATAAACCAAAGTATCCCGGTTACCGTGTTACCTGTACAGGAAATCAGCTGGTAACGGAACATGTCGAAATCCGGATAACAGAAGGTGGAGTTTTTTATCCCATTACTCCGTCAACTGAAGGGGGTGAGCTTTATCAAGAGGCTTATGCCAAGGGGAAACTAGATGTTTTTGGCCAACAAAAAATAGCGGTAGAGTGTGAGGGGGAGCATGCAGCGCAGGGAGGGGCGACAGCTTTTTCGGTAGCGGGAAAACGAACGGTCAATTTCACGTCAGGGCAGGGTATTGTCTATGCCATGGAGCAATATTATCACGCTCCGGGAAAAGGATCTACCATGGTGCTGGAGGTGGGTGCCCGTGCTTTAACCAAACATGCGTTAAATGTACATTGTGGTCATGATGATATTTATGCGGCTCTAGACACTGGATGGACCATCTTGATGGCAAAGGACGCACAGCAGGCGGCCGATCATGCGATCATTTTGCGGAAGGTAAATGAAATGTCTTTGAATCCGGGAATGAATGTTCAGGATGGGATGCTGA
>JANQKU010000257.1 GCA_028280955.1 Opitutaceae bacterium | reverse complement strand
TGGAATTGAGGGTTTGGTCGGCGTCCTGAAGAATTTCACAAAACGGTTCCCTGACTATTGTTATGATGTAAAACAGATCATTGCTGATGGAGATCACGTGGTTTTTCACTCGCACGCGACCATGAAAAAAGCCGATCGGGGAAATGATAAGAAAGGCTTTAACATCACGGACAATTGGAAGATCTGGGACGGTCAGATCGTGGAACATTGGGATTCTATCCAGCCAATTGATGGGTTTATGCGGTTTTACGTATTTTTGAATGGTGGGAAGATCCGCAATTCCAATGGCGTCTTTTAACTGTAATGGAATCCTTTTGAATTCGCACGAATATGCGAACAAGGCAGTGGTATCAACTCCGTTACGCGCTCCGCTCTCCACTGCGCGATACACTTTAACGTTCGCAACCACTTGGGTGTTTAAATTTGTGTAACCCGGTGAAAAAATGAGATCACTCAGGATAAGCTGAGAGAGTCGCAGAAAATTGCTCTTTTTGCGTTAGGAAATTATTTATTCTTTTCTCGAACAGATTCCTTCCACTGAGATCTCATAGAGAGATCCTTTTGTGCGGATAGTTGCGATTGCTTTGGTCGTCAGTCCTTCGACTTCCATTTCGTCTGCCTGATTGACGGCAACTAGATCCTCTCCGATAGAGGCGATTTCAGCATCACCTTCTCGCTTGCTCGATACTTCAGGTGCTGTTAGTCCAGGATAACTGGGGGCAAGGATAACACCGAGATTTCGTTTGGACTCATAAGCGTTTGGGGTAAAACGGAGATGGTACTGATTGTGCCACTGTTTATTTGGTTTTCCTTTGTTTGGGGGAGGATCCCATCCGTCGTTTAAGGAGATAAAAGATACGTGATGGAAGAGGAAATGCCCTTCCAGAACACTGTTGCCTCGAGAAACCTTGAAGCTTTTCTGATCCTCACTCACCTCAAAAGGGTTCCATGAGTGAATATTCCATTGTACGGAAGAAGTAATCTCTGGTTGGGCGATGAATTCGTCTATCAGGAAGAAATAACTCTGTGATTTTAGGAAGACGACATGACGACGGCAGCGTTGTGCCTGTAGACGATAGCTCAAATCTGCATTTCCTTGGAAATAGGCAAGATGCTCGTTTTCAAAGTGAGCTTCCACAAATCCTCGAGATTCTAAAGAACGGATCAGTTGAGGCGCATCCGAAAGGGTGATACAGTTATTTGCTTTGGTATGCCAGACCCAATGTGCATGATGTTGAGAGCCATACCCACAGTAATAACCGGTAGGCATGGCCATTACTTTGCCACCAACGTGTATAATAAAATCATTATTATTGGCGTGAGAGTGACTGAAAGAACCAAAAGGCGATGACCGAAAGATAAAAGCTACATCATCATAACCCTTATCCATTCCGGTACGAATGGAGGCCCAGCCTGCAGCTGGAAAAACATTACTTATTTTCGCATTGCTCGAGGGAGCGGTCTTTGTCTGATCCTCTGCTGAAAATTTTGGGGCGAGAAACAGAGTTGGGTTTATCCTACCCATGGATCGTTCTGGTGGTGTCTTTTCCGAGAGAGTCGCTTCGCGACGGAATTCAGATACGTAAGAAAGGAATTCCGGGCTATTGGTTTCCCGGGCGATTAGCTCGCATAGGTCTGCGTTAGCTGTCCAGCTTACTTCCCACCGTTCTGTGTGATCGCCAAATCCCATCCATTCGGCATAGGGAGGGAAGACGGCTTGTTTCCATTGGAGATAGTTTTTCCAGAAGGGGCGTGTGTAAAGGTTGATGTTCGTTCCTTTTTTCAGAATAGAGGCAAACCGGCTCATAATGGAGACATAGGGATTGCTGTAAGAAACACCCTCTGCCCAAGCGCCATCATCGCCTGCCCATACAGGCCAGATCCCACAGAGAACGGGGCGAAGCCATTCAAGCCATTGGCGAGCTTCCGGAATATGTTCGTGAAAAACGATGGCCAGTTGCGCAAGGAAGACGATCTCTCGTCCGGCATGAGAATCAAAACGAGTGATACCATAACATCCCTGGTCATGCATATGACTGAAGGTCAGTTCTCCTCGTTTACGGAATTGCGTAATGACGGACGTTTTCTCTTTTTCCGAAAAGAGATTCCAAATCCAATCACAGGCGACAGGTCCATTCCATATGACAGACATATGCGCTTCATCATTATGCCCTAAATAAGAAGAACCTTCGGGATCCCATTGGCAGATGCTGAGAATGCGTTGGCAGGCTGCCCGTCCGTAGTCTTTGTTTCCGGTCGCCAGGTAAGCGAGCCCGAGAACTTCAGCGCCTTTCACAAAGCGACGGGTTCCCCACATGGTAGGATACCAGATCTTCCAGAATTTTGCATAGTCGACATTCCTGTCGGGCAAAAACTCCGGTTCTGCATATTCATGAGGTTGTTGGCGCAGAGAATCTGCTTCGTCGATCAGGAGAGATAATTCCTCCTTGCGATCTGATTCCAGCGATTTCTGAAAATCAGAAATTTCTTCCGTCCGAATGTGTAGACGAGGGTGTGCTTCGGAAAATCTTTTCAACCACTGATCAATGTCCAGCACTTCTAGAGTAATGGCCTCCTGTGTGATTTGAAATTCAAAGGTTTCGGAGACCGCTTCTCCTACAGTCCATTTCCACCAGTAGGATCCTGGGTTAAGAGCTTTTTCAGGAAGGAAAACAGGATCCTTTAGACCTAGAATATTAAGGATGGGATTGTTGAACTCGGGATCGGATGCGACGAGTAAAGTATACCCCTCTTTATTATCTACGGAGACAGTTTGATAAACGGGAGGGTGGGTTCCAGAAATATGGATGGTGACTTCTCCAGGAGGTGGTTTCCAGGCGAAAACAGGGGGATTTGTTTGAGGTGTGCTTTTGTTTCGAGGTTGGCGTGGATCGATATGAGGGTGGGGATGGCGTGACTCTTTCATTGGTTGAGATAAAAGTGCGGAAAGTCTGAATGAAAGAAAAGATTATTTGGGAGTTTCTTCTGTCGAAAGAGTCATATTGGAGAGAAGAGCATTTTCCGTAATGGAATTCTAATGACATAAAACCCGATCATTTCAAAAATGATCGGGTTTAAAATAACGGAAAGGCAGGCAGATTATTCTGCCAATTCTTTTTTGGCTTCTTCCAGTTGCTTCTTCGCTTCTTCCAGCTCTTTTTTCAATTGAGCTTTTTCTGCTTCAGATTTTCCCATTTCGTCTTGAAGAGTCGCTATTTCGTTATGCAGCGTTTTTGCTTTCGCTTTTGCTTTTGCTATCTGTTCTTCGATTTGACTGACGGAAGCCGCTTTTTTTTCCAAGAAATTTGCCTTTGCTTCGGCAAGTTTAGCTTGGGCGGTAGCCGCCCATTCTTGGCCTTGAGCAGTGAGTTCAGAGAGAGAACTTTTTAGATCAGTTAGGGTTTCATTGGTTGCCTCAGCCAATTCGCTGCCTTTGGTATCGAGGTTGGCTTTTAGCTCCTGGAGTTTTTCCATAGCCGCTTTGAATTCAGAAGCGGCTTCTTCGCCCAGAGGGGCTGCTTTTTCTTTTAGTTCTTCCAAGGATGTGGCGATTGTTGCTGCTGCTGCTTCGAGTTCCTGTTGGAAAGCAGATTTATTGGCTTCAAGAGCTGCTTGCTTCTCGGCTGCAGCCAGACGCTCCTGTTCTGCTTTCAGGGCTTCTTCGTCTTCACAGCCTAGAAAAAGCAGGGATATGAGGGCGAAGGCAAATAGAAGTAATTTAGCTTTCATCTTTATTTTTGGGTTAGAATGAGGTGGTCTTCATATAGCTTTGATTCTGACCACAATAAGAGAATAACAGAATAGTTGAGAGAAACAATGAAGAAAATATTCATTATTGGGGAAATTCAGTTTGTCTAATTCCTGAGATTATCTTCTCAATACTAACTCATGGCGCTGAATGATGAGTTGAGTAATGCCGGATTGCGTGCCAGACCGCGTTTTTTCCGAGCGGGAGGAATGGATCAATTGTGTTTGGAAGAAGGCAAGGATCTTGTGCATGTTCTCGATCTGGACCCGAAATTATGGGTGGCACTGAGTTGTCCGACGACAGGGTTGACCTTTGATAAAGGAACTCTGACTTTTCTCGATACAGACCAGGATGGCCGAATTCGGCAAGAAGAGGTGGTGGCAGCAGTTGATTGGATTTTAAAAATGTTGCGAAATCCAGATCGCCTCCATCTAGGAGAAGATTTCCTGGAGTTGGATATGATTAATACAGATCATAGTGAGGGCCGGCGGCTGTGCCAGGCAGCGCAGAGAGTTCTGAATAATCTTGGGAAAGGAGAATCTTCAGAGATCAAGCTGGAAGATACCTTGGCCACGGATTTTATTTTGGCAACTTCTGGCCAAAATGGAGATGGAGTCATCACGGTTGATTCGACGGAAGATCCCGAAGTTCAATCGGTTGTTCAGGATATCATGGCAACGATCGGAAAAGAAGTGGATCGTGGTGGCGATGAAGGCGTGACGGAAGCGGGAGTGATTCAGTTCTTTGCTGCTTTGGAGAATTATCGTAATTGGAGAAGAGCGATCGCGGATAAAGAACAGAGTAGGGAGCTCCTCCCATTTGGAGATGAAACAGAGATTGTTTTCTCTGCTTTTTGTGCAATTGAAGAATCGATAGAGATTTTCTTTTCTCAATGCAGTATTGCCATGGTGGATAAACGGGCCTGTGAGAAATTTTCCTTATCGGAGAGTCAATTGGAGGCTTTGTCATCCTCAAGCGATCAAGAGTTAAATCAGATCTTATCACGTTTGCCTCTGATGTCGGTCCAACCAGAGGGGTATTTGACATTTACGGGCGTGGTTAATCCCTACTACCGGGAAGCGTTGTTGCAGTTTAAAGAAAAAGTGGTGGCTCGAATCTATGGTGAGGGAAAAGAAGCGATCAACGAAGAGGAGTGGAAAACCATTAAGGATACCTTTTCTGGTTATCAGAAATGGACAGAGAATAAAGAAGGACTAGAAGTTGAGCCTTTAGGCATTAATCGAATTGAAGAAATCCTGAAGAGTGACTGCGAGAAAGAGTTGTTGAGGTTGATCCAAATCGACCAAAAGCTTGCGGACGAAATACAAGCGATAGCTGAAGTGGAAAAACTGATACGGTATCACCGTTTTCTTTTTCCATTTGTCAACAATTACACTTCATTCCCCCATTTGTATGCTCTGGATGGTAAGGCAATTTTTCAAGCGGGGAGACTGTTCATTGATTCCAGAGAATTATTTTTATGTGTGGATGTTGCGGACGCTACTAAGCACAGTAACATCGGAAAGCACTCCGGAGTCTATTTAATCTATTGCGAGTTAACCAGGGCAGGGTTTTCGAGTAAACGAATAATTGCAGCAGCGGTGACTTCGGGAACTGGTAGCCGTTTGTTTGTGGGTAAAAACGGAGTTTTCTTTGATCGTGAGGGATATAAATGGGATGCGACTGTTACGCTCATTGTTAATCATGCCATCAGCTTGCGAGAAGCTGCATGGGCCCCTTTTAAGCGGCTGGGTGATTTGATCTCTTCTCAAATTGAGAAAATCACCTCAAGTAGGGAAAAAGCGATTCAAACAGGTGTTTCTTCAGGGATGTCTCAACTGGGCAATGCTGTTGATCAAAAGCCGACCGGAGCGGAAAAAACTACTTCCACTGGAGGAGGGGCAGGTGGTCTTCTCGCTGGGGGAGGTGTTGCGATTGCGGCTCTTTCCTCTTCGTTCGCCTTTATTTCCTCTACCCTTTCCAGCATCGATAAGGTGTATTTTTTATATACGGCGATTATCTTTCTCACGTTTATTATTTTGCCTTCAATGATTATGGGATACCTTAAGTTACGAGCTCGTGACTTAAGCCAAATATTAGAAGCGCATGGGTGGGCGATCAATGGTCCAATGCGTCTTGGTTTACCACTGGCTCGTGCCTTAAGCCGACCAGCGGTGATTCCACCGGGTTCCAGACGGAGCCAGTTTGTCCGTTTAGGTGATAGGGTTCGAATGGTTCGTTGGTGGTTGTGGGTAGCGTTGTTTCTCAGTGTTGCTCTCTACCTCTACGAGAATTGGGAGTTGGTTTGCTTTTGGCTCTAAGCTGAAAGCAGTTCTCAGGCTTTAATCGCTTGCATGATACCTTTCATGTAGCCGACAGCATAGAGCCTCCCTTGCATTTCATATCCAGGATTTTCATTGGTTTCTCCATCAAGGGTGGGAACGTGATCCGGTCGCATGGGGCCACTAAAACCTGTTTGAAGATAGGTACGCATGGCGCTGACCATATTTGTTTTTCCATTATCATGAAAGGTCTCCTGAAAGTGTTCTGCGGTGCCTCTAATATCCCGGAAGTGAACAAACTTAATGTAGGGGGCCAGTCGTCGGATACCTTCGTTTATATCGATATCCGTCATAGCCATGGTTCCCTGGCAAAAACAAATTCCGTTTGCCGGACTGGGGACAAGCGTAACAGCTCTTTCCAGTGCTTCGATTGAGTGGATGATTCGATCCTGACCCCGAAGCGCAGAGAGTGGAGGATCATCGGGATGCAAGGCCAGATTGACACCCGCTTTTTCTGCTATGGGAAGAACAGCTTTGAGAAAGTATTCAAGATTTTCCCACAATTCATCTGCTGAAGTCATTTCACCTTGGTCAACTGGTGTCACCGGCTGCTTTTCAATATCAAACGAACTGACGAGAGCCCCTCCTCTTTCTTTTGCTTCAAAAGAAGTGCGCATCCAATCTTCGTCTGGCATCCAGTTGTAACAGAGTGTTTCGATTCCTGCTTTCTCCATATTTTGGATGAGTGTTTTGATATCTTCAATCTGCTCTTCACGTCCAGGACGAGCATGAACGATCTTATCGTGTGGAACGTGTCGTTCAATAACGGAGACTTTTAGGTCAAATGCAGAAATTCTTTGGCATTGATCTAGTAAGGTATCTAAGTCCAGGCCAGGGTATGGCATGACGATATCTGTAACGCCAATTTGAGAAGCGAGTTTGAGAAAGTGATCGGAGAGGGGTGTCAGAAAAAGAGCGATTTTCATGTTTCAAACAGCTTCTTACCCATGTGAATGATTCTTCTAGTGATCACTCACTTTATACAGTTTTCGGATACGGTAGGCATGCCAGCAGGTTGGAATATTGGTGTGTAAGTGGGGAAGTAAGGCGGTAATGATGATTTCTTCCATCCCGGCGATGAGTGCAATGGTAATAGCAATGAAGAATGGAAAAGGAGGTCCTCCGAGAAACCAACAGAGAATGGAAAAGGCCATTAAGACAGCTGAAAGTTTACCGCCAAAAGAATGGTAGCTGGGAAACTGCCCAAACTTCACTAAGGCAAAACCAAAGGCGATGGCGTAGATGATAAAGCCGGCTACAAAAAAAGGATATGCGCTATGGACAAAGTCAGGCCATAACAGAAAGAAACAGAAGTAAAGTGCCAGGTAGGTCGCGAGATCAGCAATAGTATCTAATTTAGCTCCTAATTCAGTTCGTAATTCTAAGGCGCGGGCCAGGATACCATCAAGGAGATCGGAGATCACCGCGATACTGAATAAGATTTTAACGGTCAGAGGGTAGCCCAAATAGCCCGCCCAGAACATCACAGGCGCCAGCATAAGGCGAAACAAGCTGATTGAGTTGGGAAGAGTGAAAAGATTTTTGCGAGGAATCATCAGCAAAAATTGAAAACAGTGGGCCGAGCTAAAAGGAGTTTCAAAGGGTTGTCACTTTCTTTACACAGATTAGGGAATGTCTGTAAATTCAGTTTAGTTGAAACTGAGTGGTTTCTCGATTTAAAATCAATGCTGCCAACTCATCTCATTTTCTTATTCCTAAATTTCCAGATACTCCCTAGAAAATTCGAATATTTTTAAGACGAAAGGAAAATTTGAGCGAAAGCTTGGAGTCAAGAGGATTACGGAGATCTCTATAAGCAAAATCCTCTATGACAAACCTTTAATTTGGAAGAGGAGAGATGGATTCTTAATTATTTTGGCTGTTTCTTGAAATAAGTAAGGATAAAAATTAACAGGTCCGATCCTTTACCGATGTTAGAAGCTTCTTTTCTTATGGAATAATGGCACCAAAAATACTCATCGTAGATAATGAAATAGAAGATCGGAACAAGCTCGGCGAAGGTTTGCAGAAATCTGGCTTTGCCGTTGCTTATGC
This sequence comes from Opitutaceae bacterium, assembly GCA_028280955.1. GTDB lineage: Bacteria > Verrucomicrobiota > Verrucomicrobiia > Opitutales > Opitutaceae > NORP342. The sequence continues at coordinate 1,143 of JANQKU010000257.1, read as the reverse complement.
TGCGACAGCTCGTGAAGGGATGAACATGGCCATTACTCGACATCCGGATCTGATCGTTACGGAACTTATGTTACCGGATGTGGATGGGTTTGGGCTATTGGAGATATTGAAGGAAACTTCTCTGACAAGTCAAATTCCCGTGGTGATACTATCGGAATGGGGAAGCACAGAGTCGCGTCGTACCAGTCTAGAGATGGGAGCGGATGTATTTTTGGCAAAACCTTGCACGGCTGGGCGATTGGTTTCACAATTGCCTGCCAGTATCAAACGCCGGAAAAGCTCTGTCAGAAAAAAGCATAAGATAGGTGAGGCTTCTTGAGAGGAATGAACCTCACTTTAAAAGTTGAAGATTCACTTGCTGGAATTCAGTAAAGAAGGATCCAAAAACACTTAGAAGGTTGAAATTTCTGGTGAATCAAGGGAATGTTAAACCCTCAAGTTGCTCTCATATCATACCAAAACAAATAAAAATGAAAATATCTGGATTAAAACGAATCGTATTCTTTTGCCTTTCTCTCTTTTGGGTAGGTGGCATGTATGGAGGTGAAGCTGTTTGGCATGAAAATTATGCGGATGCTTTAAAAATGGCCAAGGAACAGGATAAAAAAGTTCTGGTTGATTTCACGGGTTCAGATTGGTGCGGTTGGTGCATTAAGTTGGACGGGGAGATTTTTTCAAAAGAAGCTTTTATTGAATACGCAAAGGAGAGTCTGATTTTGGTAAAACTTGATTTCCCCAGGAAAAAAGAGCAGAGCGCTGACATTAAGGCGCAGAATCGTGAGTTGATGGGAAAATATGGTGTTCAGGGTTTTCCAACTGTTGTGGTGCTCAATCCGGAGGGCAGTGAAATTGGACGTCTTGGTTATATGCGAGGTGGTCCAGACGGTTTCGTTGAAGCTGTGAAGAAGCTTTAGAAAAAGAATACTTCTTTTGATTTTACCAAGAGCGTCTCAATCAGGCGCTCTTTTTTTGTGCGAGGCCTTGGGGTTTATCGTTTGGGTCTCGACGATGGCTGGAAATGTTCTTGTTCTGCCTAAGATCATTTTTCATGACTGCGGATCCGGTTCATACTCTCGATGTTATTCTCCCTTTAGAGCTTTCTGAAGAGGAATCTGCCTGGCGAAAAGTCGTGGCAAAGAAACT
>JANQKU010000246.1 GCA_028280955.1 Opitutaceae bacterium | reverse complement strand
AAATTCTCCAACAGCCTTTTAAAGTCGGATTTTTGTCCTGGATAAAAACTCATTTGTTAACCTTTTGATTCCTCTTCAATTTCATCAAGTATTTGTAATAAACGATTACCTCTCTCCAATGAATCGTCATAGGTAAAACGAAGCTTCGGCATGTATTTTAACACAATCCTCCTACTTAACTCACCGCGTATGTATCCAATTTTTTTCCTCAAAAATTGATCAGCCTCGTCAATGGCAACTTCATCTCCTAAGACCGAGAAAAAGACTTCAGCATTTCGATGATCCGGAGAAATATCCACCCCCGTAATTGTAATCATAACTGCCTCGCTACGCATGTGCGTGTGGAGGATATCGCTAATTTCACGCTTAATCAATTCACTTACTCTAAGGTTTCGATTACCCATGACATGAAAATACTGACTGAGCCTTGTTTGCAAAAAATCACCTATTTCCCAACCGATTCAATCAACGAATTGTCTGTAATCACTTAGGTTTTAATCTCATCAGAGACTCGCTCTCATCGTCTCTACCTCATAAAATTCGATGATATCACCTGCCATAAAACCACTATATCCACTCAAGCTGACACCACACTCTGTTCCAGCGCGAACTTCTTTTACCTCCTCTTTTAAACGACGTAATGCCTGCACCTTCCTGTCCGCCTCCACATTATTCTTACGACGAACACGAGCATTGAGACCAAGAACGGCTCTTCCTTCTACCACCAAACAACCGGCAACAGGACCACTGGATGTTTGGAAGACCTGGCGAACTTCCGCCGCTCCAATTTTTGTTTCTCGAAGTTCTGGCTCTAGTAAATCCGCCATCGCATCGCGAGTGAAATCAACCAATTCGTAAATCACCCTGAATAACTTTATGTCCACTCCCTCATGCTTGGCAAAAGCACCTACCCCATTTTCCATTCTTACGTTAAATCCAACAATGGAAGCCTCTCCAGCGCTCGCGATCTGGACATCACTCTTACTGACAGCACCCACATCACTATGCACAATTTCAAGAGATACTTTATCACTCTTAATATCACTTAAAACCGAATTTACGGCTTCAACCGATCCAAAGACATCTCCTTTCACCACAATTCGATGAACTCTCTTCTTTGTGGCAGCCATTGCCTCAAAAAGTGTTTCCAAAGAACCAGGAACATTTTCAGCAGGCTCTCCCGGAACAACCTTCCTGGACTCTATGATACGTTCTTCGACAATCTTCTTTGCTTCACGATCATTCTTAACAGTCTCAAAAATGGCTCCACACTCTGGTGCACCTGACCAGCCAATAATGCGAGCAGGAAACGAAGGAGTTGCTTCCTTAACAGGTTTTCCCTCATCATTAAACATAGCTTTGACCTTTGTATAATGAAGGCCACAAACAAGGGAATCTCCAGACTTCAACGTCCCTGATTGAACAATCACCGTAGCAGTCGGGCCACGACCCACTTCCATTTGTGACTCAATCACAACACCTGAACTCTTCTTCTTTGGGTTTGCCTTAAGTTCAAGAACATCTGCCTGAAGAAGGATCATCTCCAATAAATCATCAATCCCATCACCATTGAGAGCGGATATTTCAACGGTGATTGTTTCACCGCCCCATTCTTCAGGCAGCAAATCACGTTCCTGCATCTGGGTCTTTACTCTCTCAACATTAGCGCCTTTTGTATCAATCTTATTGATGGCTATAATAGGGGTAACTCCAGCGTTCCGAATATAGAGCAAAGCTTCATCCGTCTGAGGCATGAATCCATCATCAGCTGCAACAATCAAAATAGCGATATCTGTTACATTTGCTCCTCGCGCGCGCATTTTATTAAAAGCAGCATGACCAGGTGTATCCAAAAAAGTAATCAGCTTATCATGAGCCTTTATCTGATAAGCGCCAATGTGCTGAGTGATTCCACCTGCCTCGCCCTTTACCACATTCGTAGATCGAATCTTATCCAGCAGAGAAGTCTTTCCATGATCCACATGCCCCAGAATACAGACAACTGGAGGACGAGATTCCATTAATAGGCTCTCATCGACTTCCTTCTTTTCAATCTTCTTTTCAACCTTGGTTTGTGCAGCCTGTGCGTCGCCACGATGACGCACATCCAATAGAATACCATGACGTTCCGCTACCTTGCTTGCGACCGTCTCTTCGATACTCTGATTCATCGAAGCAAAAATCCCCATCTCCATTAATTCGGAAATGAGCTTGAAAGGCTTTACGCCAATCGCAGTTGCAAATTCTCTGACAACAATCGGAGGCTTTACCTGAATAGTACGGATATCATCCCCTTCTGCCGAAGCAGATGCGACAGCAACTTCCTGAGATTCGTCTTTTTCCACTGCCTTATCAGAAGGATTGACAGGAGTCGGTGGACGTAAACCCACAGGAGGTGGCCGGGGTGGAGCTGATGGAGCCGGATTTTTCGAAGAAGTTACCGACGGCTTTTGTGGAATAGAAACAGATGGCGGCCCAAAAGAACTGGGTTTTGCCGCTATCGGAGCCGCTGGTTTGGCAATTGGCTTTGGAGCCGGAGGTTTCGGACGGGATGCTTCGAGCCTCTCTTCTCTCTCGTCAGCTACTTGCTTAGCCGACTTAACAAAAACACCAGGAGGAAGTGATGAAGGCGTATCTTGCTTTGCTGGTTCATCTTTTTCAACCGCCACATTGGCCTCACTGTTGTTTTCCTCAATCGATGATGCCTTTTCAGTCTCTTTTTTCGATGCAAATTCTTCGACCAATGAATCAGCGGAAATATTGTCAATCGAACTAGAAGCGCTCGTCACATTGAACCCTCTCTCCTTCAGTATGGAGAGAAGCTCTTTGCTTGCTATCCCTGTCTTCTTAGAAAGCTGATGGATTCGAACACTCATTTAGGATAATGATAAAGGGCAATAATAGTAAAGTTGTCGGTCTATATTTATTATTTCGTAAGTTTTATGATGATGCCTTCTGGGACTCGATAAATCCTCTTATTTTTCCAATTACCTCAGCAGCTTCTTCGGCAGAAAAACCGGCATCTTCTAAATCTTCCGCCTCAACACCATCAAAGGCGTCTGCACTGATCAAACCGATACTGACCAATTTCTCCGCTGTTGCATCATCTATACCAGGAATCTGATTCAGACCATGAATGGCTTTTTTCATCTTACCTTCAATACTCAAATCTCCAGATTCCTGCTTCACAATATCGATCTTCCAGCCAACCAGCCTCGAAGTCAGACGTGCATTCTGTCCCTTCCGACCAATCGCTATCGCTAAATCATCTTCAGAAACTTCTAAAGTAATCCGCCGATTCCGCTCATCAATGGTAATGTTCCTGGGAATAGCTGGTTTAAAAGCTTCTTTTATCATCTCATTCGGATCTTCAAAATACCGAATGATATCAATCTTTTCTCCACTAAGTTCCCTAACGATCGTCTTCACTCTCGCTCCACGCGCTCCCACACAAGCACCGACAGGATCGACCTTAGGATCTGTCGAAGAGACGGCAATTTTTGTCCTATAGCCAGGTTCACGGGCAAAAGCTTCGATCTTGACCGTGCCATCAGTGATCTCTGTTACCTCGAGATCAAAGAGGCGACGAACAAATTTGCTACTTGAACGACTCAGGATGAGCTCTGGACCACGGTTGGTTGACTCAATCGCCAACAGTAGACAACGGATTCGTTCACCCGGGGCATAATCTTCTCCCATAACCTGCTCTCGCGAAGGAAGAATGGCCTCAGCCTTTCCCAAATCGATATACAAATCACCTCTCTCACGACGGCGAACAGTCCCCGAAACAACATCACCAACAGTATCTTTGTAATCGTCATAAATCCGCTCTTTTTCAAATTGGCGGATTTTCTGCATAATTGCCTGGCGAGCTGTCTGGGCGGCAATGCGCCCAAGAAATGCCGGATCAATCTCTTTTTCTACGGTGTCTCCAATTTGGACATCAGGTTGTATCTTACGAGCTTTCTCAATATGAATTTCGAGATTCTTATCACTAACAGAATCAACGACTTGCAAGATAGCCCAGGCGCTTAAACCACCATTTTTAGGATTGATATCAATTTTTAGTTCCTGTCCGGAATTGACCCCTTTTGAGGCAGCATTCTTGATCGCAGCAACGATCGCGGCTATCATATCTGGACGACTGATCCCCTTTTCGCGCTCCATATATTCTAGGACCGATAGGATTTCGCTACTCATGAGTTACTAAATAAATTTTAAAGAAAAAAAAAGCGGGGCAAAAGACCCACTTCCATAAAAGGTTATGAAGAGAAAAGGAGAATAAATTTTTCCCAGAACAAAATGTCAAGCACCCTCCCGCATTGGTAGTGGTACACTTTGATTTTTCTTAACATTTGTTTTACCATATTCTCTTCAATTGATCCTCTTTTAGTTTCATTGAGCTGGTAAGCCAGTAGCAGACGGTAGTTTTGTAGGCAATCCTTTTCAGGAAAGATTCAAACTGTACCACTATCGGTGGACGCGGCCTCCTGCGTGACAGGCAGATGTTCTACTGATTATGACTGCAATATAGCCTTGGATTGACTGAAAAAATCCTTACTAGCTTTGCGGTAGAGCGATTCCTTTTTGGATCTAAAAAGCGTATTCCCCAAAGCCAAAATAGCCACTGCCGATAATAGTAATGCCATTAAGAAATATTTTAGGCTCTTATTAAGAATCTGCATATACAAGATATAGAACCGACTAATGAAAGGACGTCTTGAACGAAAAGCTTTAAAATAGGCAGTTAGAAACTGGCGCAGATTATTAGCAAATGGACAGTCTTCCTGGTCTAATTCATGCTCGAGCTTTTTAGCGATGTCTCGTGCCTTGTCACTAGGTTTTTTCAGAACTGTCCAATCAACCTCGTAATCATCTGCATATTGAACTGCTCGCATCTTCTGAAACAGAAAATCATGTGAAACATCACCTAATTGGATGTCACCCTTTAACATAAGGCGTTCCATCTCAGTCACAGATTTAGCTATATCACGTCTAGCTTCAGCTAAATGCCTAAGACGAAGCTGACGCCTCCAGCAATAAATTGATGGACTAATAGCTGCCAGTATAATGACGGATATAAAAATCGTTATCATTCTTCTGAATCCTTTCTATTTTTCTCTGCCAATTTTTGATGAAGCTTATCTATTCGTTCGTCCTTTAAACTATTTTGTTTAAACAGTTCTTTTTCCCGCTCCAAATTGATCTTGTCCCTTTCCACCCTCTCTTTTGATGCAAGGTTAAAGAAAAAAGCACTAATAATACAACCAAAAACTGTTCCTGCGGGAAAAGGTCCGTGTTCAGCAAGCGCTGTCAAAAATTCATCGTATCCTTCCATTTTTAGAAAGCCAAACGTTAACATATTTTATTCAAAGTTTAATATCCATTAAAAATACTAATGGATGGAACGGCGAAGAAAATGCAAAATGTCTATACGCATGACGCACGAGTTTTCTAAAGGGCTTAGAGACAGGAGGAATAGGGGGACAATGATTTCTTTTACCGACAAACTACGGCACAAATATGTTCCAATTCAAGCAAAAGATGCACTTTGTACCCCTCTTCTCTACTCTCTTTAACTGTTTAATTTCTTTCATTTTATCTCCTTTTTAGAGCTCTCGATTCTAGGCAATATCCTACGTAAGTATGTCAATCATAATGTTTTAGAAATTAGACCACGACTCCCGCATTGGTGGTGGTACAAATCAAACTTTCTTTACAACCCCTTTACAGAATTTCCTTCAATTCAGCCTCTTTTAGTTTCATTGAGCTGCTAAATCAACGGTTTCTTGTTCAAATCAGCGCTTATCCTGGCAATTCAAATTGTACCACTATTGATGGGTTTGGAAAGAGGCCAAATTAACATTGGTAATGTGTATAGTTAAGCTTGTAGAGTTAACTTAACATGATTGAGCACAGTTCATTCAGTGACTATCTTGTCTTTGTTGATGAAAGTGGAGATCACAATCTAACTCAGATCGATAAACAATTTCCGGTATTCGTTTTGCTTTTCGCCATAATTCGAAAAGACGACTACACGGGGAAAATCTGCCCAGATATACAGAAATTTAAGTTCAAATTTTGGGGTCATGATGAGGTCGTTCTCCACGAACGCGAAATAAGAAAACCTAGAGATAAATTTCAGTTTCTTAATAACAAAACCATCCGTGACCTCTTTATGGATGATCTCAACACAGTGATGATCAACTTGCCAGTCACCGTTATCGCAATAATTATCGATAAGCTAAAATATATAGACCGTTACCGGTGCCCAGTTAATCCATATGACTATGCTATGGAAGCTGGATTGGAGCGAGTTTATAAGCAACTTTATAGCCTTAATCAGATTAATTTCACTACTACGATTATCGTAGAACAACGTGGGCGTAAGGAAGATCGAGAACTAGAACTCGCTTTTCGCCGTGTATGTGATGGTTCTAACTATTTAAATCAGCGATTACCTTTTAACCTTCTCATGACTTCCAAAGCCTCTAATTCAATTGGTCTTCAGCTTACTGATCTGATGGCTCGCCCAATCGGCAACAATTACCTCTATCCAGATAACCACAACCGTGCATTTGAAATCATCAAATCCAAACTACGACAAGATAGATACGGCAATACTAGAGGTTGGGGTATAAAGGTTTTGCCTTAAAAATGCGAAGGGTTTCCAGAAATTTCCAGAAACCCAGCGCCGACCGAATATTTCCAGTCCAACTTAGATGGTTATAATCTACGGCACAAATTTGTTCCAATCAAGCAGAAACGAGCATTTTGCACTCATCCCACATATCTCGGTAAATGCCGATAGATAACTAAATAGTTAGGGCTAACCCTACACTATTTTGAGAGATTTGTACATCTCAAAGTGAATGAATATCGAATTACTTTTATCAGTCATTTCTCCTCGCTTCTAAGCGTAGTTTCATTATTTTTTTCCTCCTCCCTTCTCTGAAGATACTCTTCAAACTTTACGTTTTCTACATCTTTCCATGTCACTCGAATCCATAGTGGAACTGTTAGAAAAATGGACGCCCAGATTAGATAGGATATTAAAAAAGTCCATAATAGTGCTTCTGACTCTGGTAGGAGGAGGGCTATCAGCATGGTTAGCCCCAACAATAGAATTAAAGGTAATATTAATAGTAACCTGGGTAATTCTGCTACTCTGTATAAAACTTTGCTTTCTGTTGATAGTTCAAAAGACCAAGGCACGCATTCGAGAAAGCACGCTAGAAGCCGATCTGAGAAAGGCACGTGGACAAGATCTTGAAACAGAGGATTGGGCGATCCTTGAGCTTCTCTATCAGACCGAGAAGACTTATTCTTATGAACAACTGAAAGCTGTGTTTTCATGGGGAACTAATGATTTTAAATTTGCGTTACGAAAATTAAGTGAGAAGCAGTTGATTGTTGTTCCCGATACACGACGCTTGATCCCTAATGATGGACCTGATCCCAATGCCATCGATCACCCAAGATGGAATTGCTATGGTCAGGCAGCGAAGATAGCTGAAAAAGAGCAGGAAAAATAGCTCTCGATTCTAGGTAATATCTTGCGTAACTTTTTCAAGAGCAATGTTTTGGAAATTAGACCACGACTCCCGCATTGGTGGTGGTACAAATCAAACTTTCTTAACATTTGTTTTACCATATTCTTTTCAATTGATCCTCTTTTAGTCTCATTGAGCTGCTAAATCAACGGTTTCTTGGTCAAATCAGCGCTTATCCTGGCAATTCAAATTGTACCACTATTGATGGAGTGGAAAAACAGAATGTATGTTCATTATTGCTCCCTCAAATGAAGAGGAAAAAATGAACATACATTAACGGCTTCCTGCGTGGCAAATAGACGCTAAAAGCCTCAGCGTAGACCAGAGAAAGGAAATCGAAATTAATAACGGCTTAGTGTGTGTGTTTCAGAATAAATCTCTTATTCTGAACTACTTCTTTCATCATTTCCCGAGATGTTGCCTGAGTATACGCGATTCTCTGTCCTGCTATCGTTCTCTGCCGATCCGTTTTCTTGGGCTGTAGTGGAAGTTTCCCCACTATTTCCTTCTTGTTCTGCATTTTTTTGATCATTATCGGAATTGTCATTGGTTGAGGTATTAACGTTCCATGGTAAAACAAATGGCTCGTTCTTATAAAGGTAGTTACTAGCAATTGGTTTTAATTTATCACCTAATTCTTCTAGTAATTCGGATGGTTTATTAACTTTATTAAATAAAGTTTTGGCTTCCCTAGGAACTATTGTGAAATCATGGGAGGGGTAGCCTGTGATCAGTCTATCTAGCGTTTCGTGTTTTACATTTTCGGTCAAAATTCTAGTTCCGTATTCTTTTGCAATTAGAGTAGATCTTTCAACCTCTGCAAGCCTTATAGGATCGAGTTGAGAATATAATGAACTCAGTAATCCCGTCCCTATTGATGCAGCGATTTCGGCAGCCATTTTTGTTGAAAATTGGTATGTTCCAAAACGCAAAGTATCAAAATGCTCTTTGAAAACTGCGATACTTTCACTCCTTAAATATTTTAATGCCTGACTTGGAGCTAACCCGCTTGTTCTTTCCCCAACTTCCTCAGATTTTCTTAACTGAACATCTAAAGGACCTAGCTCAGCATGTTCGTTAAGGATAATGCAATCACATCCGAGGGCAATAAGTGTTCCAGCACTAGCGCAAGCCGAATTTACAAATAATATAACTTCACCAGATTCGTCGCTATTTTCAGAATTCTTATATGCCTCTTGTAAAGCAACGACGATCCTATAAGCTGTATGCGCATCACCCCCGAAGGTTGTTAGCATCAGAATTATATTTTTGCGTTTTTTAGTGGTCTTTAGCTTATCAATTAAAAAATCGTCCCATTTAGGGATCAAAGGCCCCCAATAAAGAACTAAATCGGCAGAATACTCATCACAGACCTTTTCAACCAAGTCTTCGATTTCCTTTCTACTTTCTGTAAGATCTTCGGGCATTCGTTTCGACCATTTTACAAATTACGCACAAATACGTTCCAATCAAGGGGAAAAGGAGCATTATACTCTTTTTGTCAACTGCCTCTGATTGACAGAAATCTTCATATTAAGCCCTCTGAGAATAGCCCTAATTTCTGAGCTAAATATCGTCTAAGTATTTCAATCATAATGCTTTAAAAATTATACCACTACTCCCGCATTGGTAGTAGTATAGTTTAAAGAAAATTTCCAATAACATCTTCATTTGAAACTTTTCATATTTACTGGGTATCTCTTCGACTAGTAGAGAAAACCCCTTTCATGCCTAATACTTGTTGGGGAAGATTTGAACGATAACACCACCTCACATTACAACGATTTATTCCTTTAAAGCCTCTTCCTCTCCAAATTTTAGCGCATATTCCAGGTAAAGGGCTCCTTGAACCCATCCATTTGCCATCGGCTTTCCCACTTTGTCTACCACCCCGGTCAATTGAATCGCATCTCTTAATTTTTTAGGGACATCTCCTGCATACCAAATGAACCACAGTGGAAATAAATCAATGTTCTCATCAAAAGCCGACAATAAAGGTAAAAAGGCATCAGTGACCATTGTTTCCACTCGAGTTCCTCCAACAGAACAACCCATCACTACTTCAGAAAAGATCTTTTTTAAAAAAGGTAATGCTATCTCACGGCGTAATGCACTTATATCATCAATCCCCTCCTCAATTGATTGGATGTCCAAACTCTTCGCCGTCTTGGTCAAACTCTTTGGCCAAAACGAATCATGCTCCATCCATTTCAGATATTGGAGCAAGCGATGTTTAGGGTAATTCGCCGGTCTGCTACCCTGTAATTTCCAGCAAGCATTTCCAATAAGCAATAATTCATCCAGCTCAGGCCTTTGTTTTCTCCATTTACTCAAGGGACGGTGAGTCGCCACCGTCAACATTCCGCTCCTGTTCATGCGATATCCCATCACCTCCAGAGCAGATTGATGACATGCTTCCTCCCAACCTAATCGAGCAATCCTCATCTTGGAAAATCGGACTTTATCCAACCATCTATGACGAGCCCCCTTTAAAAAAATCTGATAACGTTCAGATAAAGGTCTTGCCAAGAGAAATTCTGCCAATTCCAACCGATTACATCCACTAAGATCCAAAAGAGCATCATCCGAAGCATATGCTTCCAAGTCATGCCAGAGCAAATCGAGTAAAACCATTGTCGCAAAACTCGCTCCCTCTCGCGCTACCGCTTCCAAAGCACTCTTTTCTGGAGGAAAGAGGACTACATGTAGAACAACCTGATCATACGCACGATTATCTAAATGCCGATGCTTCAGCCAATCTTCAGCTCTAAAATGAACTTCAACATCTCCAACCACCAACTGCCCGTTAATTCGAAAGCGGGCATTTTTGAAATCCGGCCCCTCAAAATGATTCCACTCTCCTGGAAAAAGAATCTCGATAGGATACCCTTCCTGCGTAACTGCCTTTTCCACGTCAAAATCGCCCCTCAACCAAATCTTTTGCAGGATCAATTCACTCACTTGAAAAGCCCCATAAAGGCCCTGAAACTCCGCTACCTCCCTTTTCATGTCCCTCATCTTGAGGAAATGATTTTAAAGATCAATGCGATTTCCCCACTCCTTTTCAACTTGATTGCTTATTTTATTCACTCTTTCGGATTGCTTAATACGACACCTCTTAATCCAACGATCCAATTCTTTTGGAGACATGGTAACACCTCCAGAGGACTCAACTGTCAATCTTTCTTGGTTATCCTGAGTTACCACCAGAAAATTTTCTGGAGTTTCCGACTGTCCCACCATCTGTTCTATCAGATCATCTGCTGTCATTCCATCAGGAGTATACAGGAGAGAGAACGTCAGTACTTTGGAGGGACGTTCTACAGTTATGCTCTCTCCTCTTCCATCTAAAACGAGACTGACCCGAATCTCTTCCGAATCATGTATCACTTGTACCGCCTCAATCAGACGTCCAATGACAACATCAATTTCTCCTTCCACCTTCTTTGGCGAAAGCCACTTCCAGGCATGCATAACATTATACCCGTCGATCAAAAGATGGCGCTGAAAAGCTGTATAAGTCTTATCGGTCAATAGAGGAGATCAAAGGATTGCATTCAATCAAACCTCAAGCTTGATTTTAAAATAACAAAGGAACTTACCTCTTTTTCTCCTTTTTGACACCTCGAAAATACGCCATTTATGAAAATTGGGATCATCGGCACCGGCAATGTTGCCATATCAAACTACTTACCCTTTTTAGCAAAGCAGGAGGATATTGATCTTATCTACTACTCCCGCACGACACAAAAAGCTCAGGACTGCATGGATCGCTTTGGAGGCAGCATAGTCGAATCTCTCGAGGATCTCGTTGCTCAAAATCCTGACAGTATCTTCATCCTCACTCGAGAGATGCAACGAGCCCAGGTCCTCGAACAATTGCTTCCCCTTCATCCTAAACGAATCTTCTGTGAAAAGCCACTGATCGCAGCAATTTCCCAATCTCAAGTGAGTGAAGAGGATTACTACCAGGCAGAAACCCTGCTCAATTTGGCTCACGAAAAAGCCGTCGAAATGGCCATGATGTTCAACTACCGAACTTTCGATCATGTACAAAAAGCACAACAAATCGTAGCCGATCGTAATTTTGGACCCTTGCAACAAATAAACGTTGTCACCCATTATAACTGCTGGAGCCACTGTATTGATCTTATTCTCGAATTTGGCGGACCCGTTGAAACGATCTTTGCTCTTTCCGGCCTAACTTCACATGGCACAGAAGAATTTAAAGACAAAGATGTTTCCGCCGCATTACGGTTCAAATCCGGAGCCATTGGTTCTCTGATCGGAACCTACGGAACCGATTCGAAGACACCACTCTTTCATATCCAAATGAACTTTCAAAAAGGCTCCCTTCATTTACGAGATATTGACGAGGAACTGATAATTTTTGATTACACCAGCCGAAATGAAGAACGCTTCAATCTCAATCACAGCTGGTCACGCTGGGAGCAATATGATGCCTCCTTTCAAAAAACTATCGGTGCTTATCTTGAGAGCATTCGCAGGCAACAACCTCCCCCCATCCCCATCGAAGCCGGCTTAAGAGAATTGCTTTTTGAAGCAGCCTTGAGACGCTCCTTGAAAAAAAATGCACCGATCCAGGTTACTCGCGACCTCGACTTGGCAGTCCATCTCTCCTAAACATTGGATGAGCTATCAGAATTGATACACAAGAAACACACCACCGGAAAATTGTCCTTCCTGTTCGACAATGGGACTATCCGCCGCATCACCTATCAAATGCTTGTATTGTAACATGTAATTAAGCGCCCACCTTTCTGACAGTTGATAAAGAGCTAAAAAATTAACGGACACATCTTTAAGCCCTGCTCCTGTCTCATACAAATTTAAACCAGAACGAATAGACTGCGTGGCATTTACTCCGAAATAACTGGCCATATAATCGTCACTGGCATAAGTTGCACTGATAGAAGGCCGTAGCATGAGGCCCCAGGACGGTATGGGGAGAGCATAGCCTGCTTCTCCTTTGATGGTATAACCTTCATGGCCTCCCCCTAAGTCATGAGCAAACGTGACACCTGCACTCAATCGTTGGTGACGATACGAAGCAAAAAGCTGCCCCTCCAAAGTTGCATCAATATCTCCCAAACCGTTTAGAAGGTCTCCATCATCTTCATCACGACCAAAGTTAGCTCCGACACCACTACCCAGTGTCCAACCATTCTGATTCAGCAGATTTATCTGGGCTCCCCTCAAATTAAATTGAACACGATCTTTGTACCTCACATCTATAAAAGGAAGTGGCAGTACCCTGTATTCTTCCGATCCTTCGTATTCGGGCATTGCCATGACACCAGTGCCCAACTTCACGGACCAATCACTGGGACCAACACCCTGCTCAGGAAAAGATGGAGCCTGCTGTACTGGGCGCTGCTCTTCCGCCCATGCTGGAAGCGTCGACAACACAATACCAATGAAACAGCTGGCAATTCTCCACCTTGAACAAATAGATATCTCCTTAGACATAGATATTCTTTTACGTATTTTTTGGGTTAAAGAAATAGTTAGATCTGAATCTCAGTAAATTGCATATCCGTTACAAAATTACAAATTCCCTCGATACAATTCAGTCAGCAGTTAGCTCTGTTTTTAGATGGCAGGAAGATTCTTTTGCCACCGTATTATGACAAAGAAATAGAGAGCTACTAAGACCCAGCCAGCCTCTAAAACATCAAATTCGACAACCATCTAAAAGATGGCGGAAGGGGAGGGATTCGAACCCCCGAGACCTTTCGGCCTAACGGTTTTCAAGACCGCCGCGATCGACCACTCTGCCACCCTTCCGATAGAGTAGGCCCGAAACTGTAGGGCCCAAATCAATAAAAACAAGAAAGAATCTACACATCCTTAAAAGAAAGATTCCGGGTCTATTACTCTCCCTGCAAAAGGTTTAAGGCAATTTTGACCACCACTTTTTTCGTTCCAGGATGAGCCCCATCAATCACTCCCGGCCGGTGTCCATCCTCTGGAAACAAAAGAGCATATCGACCTGGTTGCATGATCAGTGAAACCGAAGGAGTCTCCGTTTTTTGATAGAGGATTGCATCTTTATCAGCCATATAATCTCCATCAGGTGTAAGCTTTTCGATCTTTTCCCAATCAATAACTTCTCCTCCTGAAAGACAGTATTGAAGATCAACGTATTTACGGTGCGATTCCCATAAACGATCCGAGCGATCTTTTGTCTCATAACTCTGGATCATTCCATACATCTCCTCTCCCCTCAAATAATGAGTCCCTTCCTCAGGGTCTTGACCAAGACTGCGAATCCAGTTAAGCGCCTCTTTTAACGCACTACTGTCTTTTAGGAAATTCTCGGTAGAACCATTCTCAATCGTATCAAAAATCATTCCGGCATCAGATAAACAAGATTCCGAAAAAGCGATGATAAACTCTTTTTCCAGTCATAAAACGATTTGCATACGCCAACAACAACACATCCCCATCGAACCTCTAATTTAGGCTAGCACGAGCTACTCTCTCGGCCTCTTTGTACTGTTGTCGAAAATGATCGGACAACGTTCGAGATAATTTCAGAGAATCCATTGGATCACCTGAACGCAAAGTTGTCCTGATTTCTCCCGAAGCTCTTTCATAAGAAAGAGTCGAAAAGTCTTCAAAAATTGCCATCGCCTCTTCCGGTTTACCCTCTTTGATAATAGCATCCCAGGCGCTGGTCAGTTCTTCGTGGGTGTCCACGCAAGACACTCGAATGAGAAAACCAATCACTCTGAAAAGTCGAGCTGTCCATTCAGGATGATAGACAAAGGTATTTTCAGAACCATAAGGATTTACCGTAGGATCCGACATATACTGCCTTCTGTCTTCTGTATAAAAATCCTGTCTCACGGGTAAACGCCTCAGCGCAAACTGAATAGGCCCACCGGGAGCTCCCACCTTATAATCCCACAATTTTTGCCCCTCCATCGAAAGAACAAATTCGATAAAATCAAGAGCGAGTTCTTTATGGGGAGCGCCCCGCAGGACAGCAATAGGGTCAACCGAATAAACAGAACCGCCGGGCGGCGTCACATAAGCCATTCTCGAAGTTTTATCCCTACGCATTACAGCCTCTGCCTGATACCGACCATAGAAATCAATCGACATTCCCGCAGCCGCATCTCCCTGTGCCACATCAATGGGAAGCTTCTGCGCAGAATCCGTAAAATACCGAGCATTGGCACTGATTTTTTGCAATAGTCGCATTCCTTTAAGCCATCCTTCTCTCACTGCTTTTGATTCAGCCTCTTCAGTCGGTATTCCCTGCGCTGTTAATTTTCGTAACTCCACCAATATCTCGTATTGAATGACCATCTCAAAGGCCTTCGTAATCGATCCACTCATCGTCGGATCCGCTAACGCCAACTGCCCCTTCAATTTCGGATCCGCTAAGTCCCTCCACTCCTCAGGAGCTTTCTCAATTCCCAAACGCTCGTAAGCATCTTTATTATGAATTATCCCGAAACTCGAAAGAACCGTTCCCACCCATCGGTCCTTTTCATCGACAAAGACATCACCATTATAGGTCGACGGAATAACAGACTCAGTAAACCATTCCGTATTTTGTTCACGAATACCGGAATCAACTAATCGCCCCGCTGCTGCCTGTTGAATAAAATCATAGGACCCACCTCCAAAAAAAAGATCAATCCCAATCCCTATCTCCGAATTTAAAAAAGCTCTTCTGGCCGCTTCTTTTTCTGAATCATCCTCTTCCGATTTATCCAGCTCAATCCAAGGATTATCAAAGGCGCCTTGCACCTGAATCGACCACTCCCGTTTCAGATTTCTCTCCCAGTAATTTTCAAACG
>JANQKU010000202.1 GCA_028280955.1 Opitutaceae bacterium | reverse complement strand
CCCGGTGACACCATTCAGCTATCCGGTCCCTACGGAAGGCAATTCCTCGCTCCACGCGACAATACCTGCAACATGCTGATGATCGGTGTCGGCACTGGCATTGCTCCCTTCCGCGCCTTTATGAAACATATTTACGAAGAGCGCAAAGAATGGAAAGGCCAGGTCCGCTTATTCTATGGAGCACGGACCGGCATGGACATGCTCTACATGAACGACAAAAACAACGACATCAGCCATTACTACGATCAGGAAACCTTTAAGGCCTTCGAAGCTCTCAGTCCACGACCTCACTTCAACGACCCTGAACAAGTTGACCGCACCATTAAAGACAATGCCAAAGAAGTCTGGGAACTCATTCAGAACCCCAAAACCTATATTTACATATCAGGATTATCTCGATTGGAAGAAACCCTGGACAAAGTAATGGCCGACTTGGCCGGTTCCGAAGAAGCCTGGGAAATTCTCAAGACAGAGATGATCACCAACGGCCGCTGGTCCACCCTTTTTTATGATTAATCCGCAAGCACGCTTTCAATCGAACATCTTGTACCCATTTTTTATATACAAATAAACAATTTCAAAATCCATCGACCTATCCAATTAACAAAGGCTGACCAATCCACCATCTGAAAGCGGTATCTTCATGAATACGCCCAGTCTCGTCCCTTTATCCGAACATATCGTTGAAATTGTCAGCGACGCTGGTGAAGGCGCCCAGAAAGCAGCCGTCAGTTTTGCCCAGGTATGTGCCAAAGCCGGCAACGGACTCTGGACCGTGGAGATTATCCCTTCCGAAATCCAACCTCCTCCGCACACCACTGGCAGCGCAAGCGGTAACCGTATTCGCCTGGCTGAGCGCAGCACCGTAACCAATGTCGGCAACCTGGCCAATGTGGTCTTCGCCTTCAACGAGATGGCTCTACTCTCCCGCCTGGAAGCGGGAAGCCTGGCCGACGACGTATTGGTATTGATCGACAACCAGTGGGCCACTCACCAAGTAAAAGCCTATCAGGAATCCTATCGAAAAGTCCTTTCCATGGTGAAGGCCAAGGGAGGAAATATCATCGAAATTCCTCTGGAAGCAGAAACCCTGCGTTACGTGGAGGATCCCAATCGTGGCAAGAACATGTTTGCGGTAGGTCTGCTTTGTTCTCTTTACAACAAGGACTTGGAGACTCTCAAAGAAGTCATTAAAACGGTCTTCAAAAATAAGACCCAGGAAGTGATCGATACCGCCATCAAAGTGGCCATCGCAGGCTATCAATACGGCCTGGCTCATCTCGAAACACGCTTTGACGTCCCTGCCCTGCCCACCGATGTGCCGAAAGTCGCCATGAACGGAAACACCGCATTGGCTCTGGGAGCCGTCGCAGCCGGGTTTGAGCTCTGCTCGATGTACCCCATTACACCGGCTACTTCGGCCTCGCATGTGCTTTCCGAAATTTTCGAGGACTTTGGCGGCTTTGTCCATCAAGCCGAAGATGAAATCGCCGCCATTGGAGTCGCTCTCGGTGCCTCCTACTCCGGCAAGACAGGCCTCACCATTACTTCCGGGCCGGGCATGGCCCTGAAAACGGAATTTCAGGGTCTGGCTGTAATGACTGAAACACCGCTTGTTATCGTCGATGTGCAACGGGGTGGACCCAGCACCGGTCTACCCACCAAGATAGAACAAGGTGATCTCTTGCATGCGCTCTACGGCGCACCCGGAGATGCGCCAAAGGTAGTTATAGCTCCCAGCACAATCGAAGAATGCTATTACATCCTTTCGACCGCACGAAAAATCGCTGAAGAATTCCGCATGCTGGTCATTGTGCTTTCTGATGCCAATCTGGCCACCGGACAACAACTCTTCAATCGCCCGGATGTATCCAAAACACCCCGTCGCCCCCCTCTTGATCTCAGTCCGGTGCCTGAAAATGCCCTGCACTACAATTGGGATACAGAAACCGGTCTATCCCAGAGGATCATTCCAGGGCAACCCGGCGGCATGGGAGTCATTACGTCGCTCAATCACGATCGCAACGGCAAAGCCTGTTACGATTCTGAACGCAATCAACGTGGTCACCAGATGCGTAGCCGAAAACTGGCCGCTCTCCAGAAAGGCCTGCAACCACCTCCTATCTATGGAGCAGAGAAAGGCGATCTCCTCCTTGTCGGCTGGGGCAGCACACGCGGAGCGATTGAAGAAGCCGTTGATCTGGCCCGAGCAGAAGGTCTTTCCGTCTCTTCCCTTAACATCCAATTTCTCAGTCCACTGCCACCCGGATTGAAAGATATTTTTTCCCATTTCAAAAAAGTCATTACCGTTGAGCTCAATTACAGTGATGACTGGGATGACCCACTGGTTACACCCGAAAATCGCCGTTATGGCCAACTGGCCCTGGTTTTACGCGCCGCTACCCTGCATGATATTGATTGCTATGCCAAGGTCCCCGGACGCCCCATCATGCCCATTGAGATTTACGGAGAAATCCACCGCCATTTGAAAGCCGTACATTCCATAGTCCCATCCACTACGACCAAAGAGGAAGTAAGCCATGTCTAATCTCATCGACGAATGCCTAGATGAATCCTGTGCGGTTAAATCGTATTCCATTACCGACTACGAATCTGAATTACCACGCTGGTGCAAAGGATGCGGTGACCATGGCGTTCTCGCCTCCCTTCAGCGCGTCATGCGTAAAAACAACACAAACCCGGAAAACGTCGTCTCCGTTTCAGGTATCGGTTGTTCGAGCCGCCTGCCCCATTATCTCAATACCTACGGTTTTCACGGTATTCATGGGCGCGCTCTTCCCATCGCCACCGGCGTTCGGCTCGCCCGACCGGAGATGAAAGTCATCGTGACTATGGGCGATGGCGATTGCTTCAGTATAGGAGGTAACCACTGGTTACACGCTATTCGCTACAACATCAACGCCCTTGTCCTGGTCCTGGATAACGAGGTTTACGCTCTGACCAAAATGCAGGTTTCTCCGACCACCCCGGGCCAATGGCGAACCAATACCACTCCCAGAGGAAACTACCTGCAACCCATGAATCCGGTCAGTGTTGTTATGGGCATGACAAACGTTTCTTTTGTCGCTCAAACAGCTACCTGGCTTCCGACCCACCTCGATGAAACCATCGAAAGAGCCTGGGACCACAAAGGTCTATCTTTCGTCCGTATCCTCCAGCGTTGCCCCGTCTTTATGCCCAAAGCCTTCGGTGATGGAGGCGCTAACTTCCCCATCGTTTTCCTGGAAAATGAAAACGGAATACCCGTTAATCCCCTTCTTCTCAAACGCGGTCCCGCTCAGCCTCATAATCATCGCAATATCAATGATGCCCAGCGTATCGCCGCAACAGTCGATCCGGCGCCCATGGGCCTGATCTATCACAATCCGGACGTGGCCACCTATGAAGAAATTCGTGATAACCGTCGCAATTGTCCTACCCACGAAATCTTTCTCAAGCGACTAGACGAAACCATGGATCGTTACGCCGTCTAAAGAACCTCCGTCATTCATTTCTACTTTTCAGAAAGCCTTTTAAAAAATGGAAAAACAAATTCTCCAATCCGTTGATAACGTCTGGCGTCACCATTTTGCTTCTATCGAAAAAGCGCTTGATGAAACCATCCGTGAACTGAATAACCTGCTTCGCCTCGATAACTACCATCGGCATGGTCATGATGAGCCTCAACTGGAAAAGACTCTCGGCCCCTTTGGATCTAGCAACCTCGACCTCTCCTCACTTTCACAGGTACTGGGTAAAAACGCCTCCACCCGTTGCCTGCCGAAAGAGCGCTTGCAACATGTTCATCACCTGCTGGAAAAGCTGACGAAAATCAAGGAAACCTGCTCCACCGTTCCCTCCACCTATCCATCGATTGCCATCGAAAAAGAGGAAACCCTCATTCATGAAAAGGCCGAAGCGCATCTCAACCAAATGGCCGACATTTTCCGCAATCTGCGTATCGCTCAATTGGAAATTCGCTCTAAATACCACACTGCTACCCACGATCCCGTTTTCAAAAATTTTAACTGGCGGCAATTGAGCCCGGCAGAACTCCGCCTCTGCCCACCCTTTCTCATCACAGCTCAGCTGGACAGTGAAAGCGGTCCGACCTTGCGCAAGATCATGTCGCTCCTGGAAAGTCGCAAGCCAATCAAAATCGCCGCTCTACGCACCACCCTGCGTAAAACCTACTCTCCTACCTCCGATCCCAGTGTCCCTGCGACCATGGCCGTTGAAATGCTTCCGCTGGCCATGCGCGGTGTCTACTTTCTGCAAACCAACATCGCCACACCGGGCTTTGAGCAGCGACTCTTCGCAGCGCTTACTTCCCCTCGTCCCAGCCTCCTTTCCCTCCTTGCTCAAAAAACCAATGAGGACGAAGAAACTTTCCACCTCCGCGCAAAACGGGCTCTGCGCTCACGTGCCTTCCCCGCAGTGCTCTATGATCCGGATCTGGCCAGTCGATTCGTCTCCTGTTTCGATCTCTCCGCCAACCCCGAAGCGGAAGACGACTACACCTTTGCCAATTTCGTGGCCAGCGATGAGGAGTTTGCAGAAGAATTCACTGATCCAACGCCGGAAACATCACTCGAAGACCTGATTCCGATCTCAGATTTCCTCGCACTCACTCGACACCAGCGTATTGGAAAATTTCCCTGTGTGTATTTGCCTAGTGATGACGAAAAACGTTCTCCCAAGATTGTCTCACAGGCTGTCGTTACTCAGACATCCGATCAAATCCATCTCTGGAAAACCCTTCAGGAAATCGCTGGAGAAGATAACCCTCACGTCAATACCACCAAGGCCAATCTACAGGCCGAATTCGGTGTGCAACAAAAAGCTCTCTTCGACAGTCTGCAGCAGGAAAAAACAGATGCCGAAACTCATCGCGAAAAAGTTGCTGTCGCTGCAACCATTCGCAAACTCGTCGCTCATTTCACCGGCGTCGATCCAATGGAGATTGATCTAAAACAGTTGTCCGACAAAGCAAAATAATGAGAGCTGAAAAAGAAAAAGATCTGACAACAATAACAGCTTATCCAAGGAATAATATTTTATAATTCTTATGCACACAGAAGCGTTCTCGATTTACATCGGATACCATAAAGACGATAAATAAATCAGAAAGGTTGCCAATTATGAAAACCCTCTACGCACCATCTGGTTTCACTAAAACAGCTCTTAAAGAAGAGACGAACCTGTTGCCAAAGGATTCTCTCAGCATCGACTTTCCGGCAAAGAAACCACAGGTAAAATGGGAAATATCAGATGATGTCGTCGACGAAATGCTGGCTGTCCTCAGAGAAGACGAAGCCGTCTGCCACGAATAATCCCTTGTATATTAGGATTACATAAAACCATCTCCAAACAGATGCTAAGGTTTTGGCGTATCAGTTAAGGTTTGCCTGATAGTACATGCAATGAATCACTATCACCTACGATCTGCATATCTTGTCTAAAAGATAAAAAAACTCACACTCACTTCGCTCAAGACTCAAAGACGCAAAGAAATTATAGATAAAAATCTTGGCGTCTCTGGGTCTTTGCGTGAATCACCTCCAATAACTTAATCGACAGCTAAAGCGCGCTTAAGAATCTGCTCCACCTTAGCATGACTTCTCGCTTTAGCCCAGGCGAGTGGCTTGGCCCAGGCTGGTTCTGTTGGCCAGTCGGGATTGGCTCCCGCTTCAAGTAGAAGCTCAACCACCTCCGCCTGTCCACCTCTAGCCGCGAAGCCAAGTGGTGTCGAACGATACTCCATATCGACCAAGTCGACTTCCGCTCCGAACTCGAGCAAGAGCTCCACTTTGTCGACATCGCCTCGGTAGGCGAATTCATGGAGAACCGTGCGCTTTAACCAATTGCAATGGTTCGGACTGGCTCCTTCCTGCAAGAGTTTCCGAGCAATATCGAGATGCCTGAAACTGTAACCCGATCCCCAGCAACTTTCGTCCGGCGTCTTAGCACCGCGCTCCAGTAGAAGATCGATAATTTCGTGATGCCTGCGATTGGCCGCTATCGCAAGATAACCTTCACCATAAAAAGCTGATTCATTGGTAACAATTTCTGGATTCTCGTCCAGGTACTGCCTTACTTTCTCCAGTTCATTTCGAATAATGGCATCTGCTACAGGATCGAGCCCGTCTTTTTGCTCCGGATCCGGTTTACTCAGCTCAGTGCTATACTCTTTAAAAAGACTGTAGATAGCTGGATGTTTCCTTGCTGTGGAAAAGGCCGTTCCACTGGCATGGACCGGAGAATGAGGATCAGCGCCGGCTTCGAGAAGCAGTTTCACCACTTTTTCATAACCTCTGTCTGCTGCCACATAGAGGGCATAACCCTTAGGCGCATTAGCTTCCGCAAGACTGGGGTTGGCTCCATGCCGAAGAAGCAACTCTACCATTTTGTCGTCTCCTCTCGAAGCAGCAGAGGATAATGGACGTTTTTGGCAAGTATCCGAGAAATTGCTCGATGAAGCATCTTTTCGCAAAAACGTTTCGACACTCCCTAGATCACCAAAGGTCGCTGCCAGATTTATAGTATAGTCCGTCCCGTTTTCTTTCAGAAACTCCGCAATCGGCCAACCTTCCTCACGTTCATTCCAGAAATTGTTCCGATAGATCGCCGCATGGATTGGCTTAAACCCATCCTTATTGACAGCATTCAGATCCGCTCTTTTACCCACCAGCATACGAACCAGTTCGAAATTCAAGTTCCGAGAAGCTATATGTAATGGCGTATCTCCATTTTCACTACAAATATTAATATGATTAGGAGACGCCTCTAGACAGCTCTTGATAGATTTAAGATCATTTTCCAATGCCGCCTTGAGAATTTCATGCGATCCAGGAGCATAATGAGGAAAACGTTTTTTCAATGCTTTAACAAAAACTTCCCGCAAATGTGAATCCTGTCTATCAGTGGCCGTCCTGACCAAAGAATCCTTATAGAGGTAATTGCGACAAGCAATGTCTGCGCCCTGCTCGACCAGATACTCAGCGACTTTGTCATGACCATTGATCACCGCTAAGTGCAAAGGGCTTTGGTAATCGTATTCGCAATTTACGAGATTGGGAGATTTTTTTACCAGAGCCTTTATTTTGTCTAAATTTCCTGTATAGGCAGCATTGATCATTTCCCAAATTTCGTGACCCTTCCCTTTTTGAAAAGGCAAAAATTTAGCAGTGTTTAGAGCTCTCGGTTTTGCCAGATCGAGTAACATTCGTACCAGCTCTTGTTGTCCCTTCTGCATGGCTACCTGTATGGGCAACAAACGAGTCGTCCGGTTTCGCTGTGTTTTCAGCCGAGGGTATTCGCGAAGCAACAGCTTTACTTTGCGAACCTTACCTTCCTCAATCGCAGCAAAAAAAACCTGATCGATACTTTCTTCAATATAGCTTCTCAGTTTTCTCCAACTCTCAAAACCCTTCTCGCGGCCAATGACAAATTGAGCATCGGTCAGTTTGTAACCATTGCTTACTCTATGAGAAAGCCCGAGTGCGGCAAAACGTCCAAGTGCCTTGCGATCGCCAGTGTTGACGGTTTTAAGCAGAGTCTTGGCCTGCTTCTTTAATTGCTCCAAATCATGTGGAACAGAGTCTCTATCAGACATTTTTTATTCTCCATTGCATTGCGTCTGTGACCCACAAACAGACAGCAATAGAGTTTAGGCTATCGTTTGATCATAATTTTTCAGACGGGCATTGCCCTTTACGCGAGTCCGAAAGCTTCCTGAAGAGCTTAAAAAAAAGCTGAAAGAAATCTCCCTCTAAGTCAATCCAAAGCTTTACTCCCCTCTTGCGTTGACAGGTAAGGCTTTTAGCTGAATACCTTAAACGAATGGACAAGCTGCCAAAGTACAATCCGGACATTCCTGAACGATTTTATGATTCACTGGGGGAAAAGGAATGGACGAGACTTTCCAAGAATCGTCTTGGTGAGTTATTATTTCATGTTCATATGGACATCTTTCGCCAATATGCCAAAAAGGACACTTCGGTTCTTGAACTGGGCGCAGGAGCCGGCGTGTTCAGCAAAGAATTTGTAAGATTCGGTACCCAGTTAGTCGTCTCCGACATCTCCGAAAAACAATTAACCATTAATCGATCCAAGATGGCTGAACTCAGGTTAGAAGAACAGATTGAGGCCTTCCAGCTCTTGGACATAACAGACCTCAGTTCCATAGATAAAAATCATTACGACATGGTAACATGTGTGGGCGGCGCGCTGAATTACACCTTCGACAAAGAACAAGCAGCCGTATCCGAAATGCTACGTGTCACTAAGCCCGGTGGCATTGTCATTGTGGGCGTGATGTCTTTCATCAGCGCACTCGTACGCTATCTCCCTGCAGTTGTAGAGGAAAAGCAACAATTTGGAATAGCAGCTACCAATTGGGTCATGGATACAGGTATTCAGGATGCCGAACATTATCCGGTTAAAAGTCGACACTATGTCCATATGATGGAGAGCAAAGATCTTGATCTATTATTTGAAGATCAAAACGTTCAGATTTTGGAGAAACGAGCGGCAGGCATCTTGGCCATGGCCGGCGAAACCGCATTGAATCAAGCAAAAGAAGATGACGAGCTTTGGCCATCAATCCTGCATAAAGAAATAAAACTCTCGAAGAATCCTGCCTGTTTGGACTGCGGTGCCAATATCATCTACGTTGTCCGAAAGAAATAAGAAATTTAGTCTGTTTGATAATTCAGATAGCTCACCGATTCCTTCCTAGCTGGATGTCTTCCGGTAAAACCATAATATCTTGGCAGAAAAATGAAGTCCCTTGAAAAAGATCTGCAAGAAATCATCGACGAATGCCGTTTAGAAATCGGATGCCCGGGAATGATTGCTCGGATCGAAACAGGTGAATTCACATGGAATGGGATATCTGGCACGTTAAGTTCTACTGACGTTGATCGGGGTTTCTATATTTGCAGTCTCAGCAAGACGTATACTGCGATCGCAATAATGAAACTCGTTGAACAAGGTCAAATTGAGTTGGGAAATCAGCTCTCAGACTTTTTCGATGAAATTGCTCCTTTCGAAAATGTTACTGTCAGGCAATTACTGAATCATTCCGGACATATTCCAGATTATGTTCACTTTGAAGATTATTTAGATCAGGTTAATGCATTTCCTCAAGCCCCTTGGTCACGAAAGACTATATCAACAAGAGCTAGACAGGCAGGCTTTGTCGATTCATCTGAGATTACTTCCTACTACTCAAATACAGGTTACATGTTCTTGTATCAGATACTTGAAAAAATCACCGGGAAAAAATTCTCTAAGGCAATCAAGGATCTAGTCATTGATCCCCTAGAACTTAGGCATACTTATGTGGCGACTGAAATCGACAGAGAATGGTCCCTTATTCCAGCCTATGAACCGAACTTCACTGAGTTCGATGGAGATATACGCAGCCAATATCATCCAGACTGGTGTGCTACCGGTGTTCTTGTTTCGAACGTACGAGAAGTTTGTTTCCTTTACAGAAAATTATTGGAGAGATCCATACTATCAAACGCTTCGATGACTGAAATGCTGGACGGTAAAGAAACCCCCTTTTGGCTTGGGCAAGCTAAAGCATTGTATAACGGGAAACTAGGGAATGGGCTGGGCATTAAAATCTGTGAGACATTTCCGTTGGGCCCTTTTTTTGGCCACGGAGGTGATTGCCCAGGCTATTCAATATGGGCCGGACACCTCGATGTTTCAAATGGAAACAGCATTACAAGTTGTATCGTCTGCAACAGTACCATCGAATTTCCACCCACTGACGTCTGGATAAAATTAATCGAGCGAATCGTTCGCTGAATATGAAAAATCTAAAAGCAGTTGTCTTTGATTTTTTCGGAACACTCGTTCCCAATTTTTCTCTGAACGAGCATACTGAAATAATCAAACAGATGGCTGATCTCGTGCACGCACCTCAAAAACATTTCGTGGAACGATGGTTCGAAACGTTTCGTCAAAGAGCTCTTGGAGAAATTCCAAATGTGGCATCCAATATTTTGATAATATCCCAAGAACTAAACCTTAACCCAAAACGTGAAGAAATTGAAGAAGCGGTATCTTTACGATTTTCCTACGAGAGAAATGCTATCGTTCCCAGAGAATCAGTAATTTCAACCTTGAGGGTCTTGAAGGACGATGGATATAGCTTAGGATTAATTACCGATTGTTCCTCAGAGCTTCCTCAGTTATGGGAAGGGTCTGCATTTTCGAACATTTTCGATGTTACTGTCTTCTCATGCACAGTGGGCCTGAAGAAACCCAATCCAAAGATTTACCAATTGGCATGCGATAGACTGAAGGTCGACCCGAGAGAATGTCTGTATGCCGGAGATGGCAGCAGTAAAGAGCTAACAGGTGCCAAGGCTGTGGGGATGTATCCCATTTTACTTTTGGATGAGTCCGAAAAACTGAATTTGGATGTGCATCGAATTGATGGCGAAAGATGGAATGGCCCTACGATTGGAAACCTGAACGAAGTATTTGATATTATTAAAAAACTTAAGAAGTGAAAAGGAAGGTTCACCCCCACTTCAATGAAGCCCCTAAGAGGCAAAGGAATTTAAGATCAAAACCTTGGCAGCTCTGTCCTTTGGGCGATTGTGATTATATTGCTACGCTCGGTAGCGTGAGCTAGCTTCACTCTCCTCTTTAGTTGACAGAAAGTATTCTTTTCAATCAAAGTCGCCCCTCCTAGAGGACGGAATAAAACAAAAGGGATTAAGATATGATGGACCCAATTCAAGAAACAGAATCCATTGCCCGCAGGTTAGAAGATAACTTGGTTTTTCGATCAGAATCAGGGGCGTTTGATACTGATGGCGATGTGTTTGCAAGCATTACAGAAAAAATAAGAACAGCACGTCAGCAATTATCAAACAATGCCTACCCCGACGCACGAAAAGTTCTCATGCTTGCTACCCACGAATTAAATCTGCGTTTAAACCAAAAAGGCTGGAAATGGCGTGCCGTACACATCTGGGCAATTCCAGCGTTTTTCTATTACGCAATCATGATGGCTCTGTTTTTATATATCCAATTGTGGCATGGTAGCCTGATTGACGCATTCGAAATTGGAATAATCCCCTTTCAAATATTTTTGTATGGATTCATTGGAGGTCTTATTCGTGGAATCTGGTGGCTGATTTTCAAGGTGGAAAATCGAAGCTTTCGCCCTCAGTTTTTTCTACCCTACATAACGGGTCCTTGGATGGGAGCACTCTTAGCCGTCTTTAGTTATGCTCTAATCAAAGCAGGGCTACTGGTTATCACGTCAACCGACGGTCAAAGTACACCACTGACCGACGATACCTATGGCATCATCGCCTTGGTAATACTTGCAGGATTCTCCTGGGAGTGGGTTATGCAAGCAATCAATCGGTTAAAAAACAAAAACTGACTTATCTAATAACCACTAGTTTTTCTTCCTCTACATGGACCATCACTGCCTCTTCCGTTGACAGAATTTTCTCTCAAGAACACTGTCTGTTTTTAACCGAGGAGCACTGAATGATTATCGTATTTGATGTTGATGGAACACTGGTTGATGGGAGTCGGCAGGAACAGAGTTGTTTTATGCAAGCTTTGCGCGACGTAACCGGAATCCCCTTCACAGATTCTGCGTGGACCCACTTTCCGGAAGTCACAGCAAAGGCAGTGGTTCATCAGATTCACTCAGATCTTCCTCTTGATGAACTCGAGAAAATCGAAAAACAAGTAAGCCAGAGTTTTCACCGCTATCTGGTCCAGCAGCACCAACGTAATGATCAGTCCTTCATCCCCATTGAAGGAGCCATCGAGCTTATCGCAACCTTACAAGAACATGAGGACTTTTCAGTCGCCATCGCCACGGGAGACTGGTTTGAAACCATCCATTTCAAACTGTCTGCAGCCGGTTTCAGCGTTTCCGATATTCCAATGGCGACCTCTTCCGATCACTACAGCCGGGCAGATATCATCCGTCTGGCGGTTGAGCGAGCTGACTGCAGCATCGACGAAGCGATTTATGTCGGTGACGGTACCTGGGATCTTCGAGCGACCCAAACTCTGGGCATTCCTTTCATCGGAGTCGGTCATCATATCCATCGACTGAAAGCGGCCGGTGCCCCCCATCTCATCCCCCACTACGATAATTCTAATTTCTTTGATATCGTGAACCAGCTCAGCCAATGAGAGGATGCCATTTACTAATCGTCGAGGGCTCGGCGGCTGTTGGAAAAACAACCCTGTGTTCAGAGCTCGTGCGATTGGTTACATCTCAAAAACGAGTGCCCAGTTTTTTTAATTTCAGGCAAAATTTTACCTATCACCCACTCAATCCGGACCATCCTGATTGCCCGGTTTCCGACGAGGACATAAAGCATCATCTAACAAAATTCCTAGAGCAAATTCGATCACTTTCCCGGCCACCGAGTTACCTTCTGATGGAATCTTTACACTGGACACTAACTCTTCGACCAGGATTGGATGATAAACAGTGGCTACGAGAATACGAAAAAGATCTATTGGCTTTAGGCGCAAGGATCGTCCTACTTATAGCAGACGAATCCACCCATAGAACTCAATTAAAAGAACGATCAGGATCTGAATTTTACACGACCTACGGTCAAATGTATGGGAACTCCGAGGAGGAAATCATTGAGTATTATCTTTCGGAACAAAACCGATTCCATAAGATAGCAGACTCTACTCTTTTACCTGTTTGCATACTAGAAAGGACTGATCCAGACTATGTGGAAAAAGCATTTAAATTCTGGAACGGATGTTAAGTTTCTCAACCTTCGATCCTGGTAACCTCCTATCCAAAACTAGATATTTTAAATACTCCCCAAAATTACCATGCCAGAGCAACCCATTTCCGATCAGCCGAATATTTTAATCATCCTAAGTGATCAATTGAGGCGACAAGCTCTTTCCTGCCATGGAGACCCCGAGGTCAAAACGCCTCATATAGATAAACTGGCGGATAACGGTGTGCGCTTTCAAAATGCCTGCTCTACTTACCCGGTATGCGTCCCCTTTCGCTTTACCCTTATGACTGGTGAATATGCCCATACCCGAACCATACCCGCCATTGAATGGTCCATGTCACCTGCTGAAAGAACTCTGGCCGATGAATTCAACGACGCAGGATATGAAACGATTTATGTGGGGAAATGGCATCTCGATGGAGGCCATGGCAGAATGGGCTCCGCACTACAATGCGGGCGAACACCTGTGCGAAGTATCAACAAAGGACGCTGGCAAAAATGGTATGGCTTCGAACTGCGGAACGATCCGTTTGATACCTATTTTTTCGAAGATGATGATCCCACTCCACGTCCGATTAAGGGCTATCAGACAGATGGATTGTTCGACATCGGGATGAATCATTTATCCGAAAGGCGTGATACCGAAAAGCCTTTCTGTATGATGCTCTCGGTCGAACCTCCTCACGAACCTTATATTGCTCCAGACGAACTGCAGCAATCCTGGGAAAAAAGAGAGATCACTCTTCCACCAAATTTTGAAGCAATTGATGCGAAACAGCGTGAATCCTTTATTCTTCATCGGAAACGCTACAATGCCATGGTTGAGAACCTCGATGGCAATGTCGGACGTATGATGAATTTCCTACAAAAAGAAAATCTGATTGATAATACCATCGTTGTTTTTCTAGCCGATCATGGAGAACTCAACGGGAGTCATGGGTATGAAGATAAACAGTGGCCCTACGAAGAATCCATCGGCATCCCTTTTATCGTTTCG
>JANQKU010000164.1 GCA_028280955.1 Opitutaceae bacterium | reverse complement strand
AAACGGCGAGCCCTTCTGGAGTTCTTCTCTGTTGCGCGATTGGTCCAGCAGTGCAGGCGATTTAGCGTTGTCTTTGTATGCGCAATTCAATGACAATGCTGCTGTGGATCTCAACGACGATGGCTTTTCGGAGATCACTAAGAAGGAGTTCGCTACCGTCGGAGCCAACGGTTGGTTTTATCCGACCAAAAATGGCAAGCTCAGTCTAAACTACTCCTACAGCTGGGAAAAACGGCGCGGCGGCAATGCTCTGGACCTGCTTCCGCACGAGTCCCAAATCACTGAGCAGCTCGAACACAATTGGCATCGCGGCGGAGTCACCTGGGAGAGCGAGTTTGCCAACGATATCAGCTACCGTCTCAGTGGCTCCGTCTCCTACGTTGATCGCGAGAGTTACTATGGTGGGGTAGGCGCTGTGGCTCTACCGGGTCAGATTGATTACGACCAAACCGTTTACGACGAAGCACTCGAGGTCTCTCGGCTCCTTTATGGCTATTCGGATACCATGCGTTATTACCTCGACTCCTTTTTCTCTTTCAAGGATCTCGGCAATCACTTCCTGTCGTGGGGGTTCCAATATCAGATAGACGAAGTTTTTGACGAGAAGCAGAACGAGCGAAGTGATCCCCTCAAAAGTGACGGCACTCTCGCTGACTTCAGCGGCCAAGATCCGATCGCCATCGGTGACTTCACTAATTTTGGACTCTACCTTCAAGACGAATGGAATCCGAACCCCAACACCACGCTTATCACTGGACTGCGTGCGGACAAGCATTCCAAGCTAGACGAGTGGGTTCTTTCGCCCCGTATCGCTTTGCGCCAAACGGCCAGCAATGCTTGGACTTGGCGAGCCTCCATCGCAACTGGTTTCCGTGCTCCAGAAATCTTCGACGAAGATCTGCATATTGAAATTCTCGACGACCCCACCCGGACCCGTAATACTGCTGACTTGATCGAGGAAAGCTCGACCTCCTATTCCGCTGGATTCGTCTGGACTCCAGCCAGCGACGGCAATCGCCTGCAAATTGATGGTGAAGTCTACCGCACTGACATTCGCGATACCTTCAACGTACCCGACATTGTCTTTACCGACGCCCAAGGCAACGCTTACAAGGAGCGTATCAACGCCGGTGGCTCCACAGTGCAAGGTTTCGAGTTCAACGTTGCTTACCAGTTCTCCGAACGCTGGAGCGGTGAGGCTGGCGTCACGCACGTCGACGCCCGTTTTGACGAGGCCCAGGAAGTCCTATCGGGTATCTTTGAAGACCGCTACCTCGAAACTCCTAGGTGGACCGGTGTCGCTCAACTCAAGTACGAAAACGACGATTTTGTCGATCTCTTCTTCGGACTCGTTTACACCGGACCTATGATCGCTGCTCGTGAAGCTGCGGGTACGCTCAACCATTCTACCCAGTCCTTTTATGTCTTCGACATTACTGCGACCAAGCACGTCCACCTTAATATAGGAGGTAAAGAACGACACATCGATCTCATGGTAGGCGTGAAGAACCTTTTCGACGAGCGTCAGCCTGATATCACTACCGGCCCCGACCGCGACACCACCTATTTCTACGGTCCTCGATTCCCACGCAGCTTCGTCATCCGCACTGGAGTCAACTGGTAGCAGCAAAAATTGCAATTACATGAAATCTCTTTGATTCAAGGGATTTAAACTATGAGACTTATTCGAGCACTATGGTATGCCAAGATAATGCTAATAATCGCCGTGGCCGCGAAGGCGGCTCCGGCTGATTCGTATTGGCTAGTCGATTATGATAGAGCTTTCGACAAGGCCAAAGCATCCTCGAAACCACTCCTCATATCTTTTACCGGTTCTGATTGGTGCCTTTGGTGTAAGAAGCTGGATCGCGAACTGTTCGAGACTGACGTCTTCACCAAAAGTTTTGGCTACCTCGTCATTCCCGTCCAACTTGATTTTCCCCAGCGACGTCAACTCCCGGCTCGAACGCAGCGTCAGAACAACCGGTTGAAAGCTCGTTTCTCGGTCGAGAATTTCCCCACCGTTATCCTTTACGACCCCATTGCGGAGCGTGAACTCTGGCGTCACAGCTACTTCGAAATCACTCCAGAAGCCTATCTCGAAATCTTACGAATAGCGACTAGGCTGAAGCCCGAATCCCTGGATCTCGACGCGCTCTCGGACGAGAAGTGATTCGAGGTTCCTGATCACTTGTTTGAGGCAAAACGAACGCTCGATTTTTCGGTTTTTACGGATATCGGAAGATCAGTCAATCTGTTGATCGAGGAGAGCAAAAAGCTCCGCTTCTTTGATTCGTTTTTGTTCCATAGTATCCCGATCGCGGAGGGTGAAGGTATCGTCCTCGAGAGAATCAAAATCGATGGTAACGCACCAGGGTGTTCCGATTTCATCCTGGCGTCGATAACGTCGTCCAATAGCGCCGGAAACATCCCAGAAGACATTATAGCGCCGTTGCAGTTTTTGATAGAGCACTTGTGCTTTCTCAACCAGTTCAGGCTTGTTTTTTACCAAGGGAAGGACCGCAACTTTGTAAGGGGCAATTCGTGGATGAAATTTCAGCACGGTTCGGGTTTCACCCTCAACGTCTTCTTCGTGATAGGCTGCGCTAATCAGGGCGAGGAAGGTGCGGTCGACACCGAGAGCAGGTTCGATCACATGAGGAATGTATTTTTCCTTACGTGCTTCATCGAAGATTTCCATCGATTTGCCGCTATGTTCCTGGTGTTGGGTCAGATCGAAATTTCCCCGAGCGGCAATACCCCAGAGTTCTTGTTCTCCGAAAGGAAATTGAAAGGTAATGTCGGTACAGGCTCTGGAATAGTGAGCCAGTTTTTCCTGTGGATGGACATCTATCCCCATGAGCTCTTCCGGCAGGCCGATGCTTTTAAGCCAATTTTGGCACCATTCGATCCATTCCTGGTGTACGGATTGCCACTGATCATCATCGGGTGCGATGAAGTACTCCATTTCCATCTGTTCGAACTCTCGGGTGCGGAAGATAAAATTACGGGGAGTAATCTCGTTGCGGAAGGCTTTGCCAATTTGTGCGATGCCAAAGGGAATTTTGACTCTTCCGGTATCGACGATATTTTTGTAGTTCTGGAAAATACCCTGAGCAGTTTCCGGCCGAAGATAGGCGACGGAAGTTTCGTCGCGCAGCGCACCGACGTGGGTTTCAAACATGAGGTTGAAGTCACGAGGTGGAGTGAGTGAGCCAGGTTCGCCGGTTTCGGGAGAGGGGATGAGAGGGTATTCTTCCGGTTTGGCCTGAGTGTAATCTTTGAGCTCGATCGGCGCGAGTTCTCCCTGTTTGGAAAGTTTACGTTTCAGTTTCTCAGCCTGTTTTTCGGCATCGGCTTGCATGCCCTTATCTTCGAGAACGGAGACATAACCAATGGTTTCGCCGGCTACAATGACCGGGGCAAAGAAGAGCTGGTCAGCCCGGTAACGTAGTTTGGAAACTTTGCAATCCACCATGGGATCCGAGAAACCGTCAATATGTCCCGAAGCTTTCCAGATGTCGGGATGCATGATAATAGTGGAATCGAGTCCGACAATATCATCACGGCGTTGAACCATGTCTTTCCACCAGGCATCTTTAATGTTCTTTTTTACTTCGGAACCAAGAGGGCCGTAATCAAAAAAACCGTTATATCCCCCGTAAATTTCAGAGGAGGGAAAGATG
The DNA here is from genome assembly GCA_028280955.1 of Opitutaceae bacterium. Lineage (GTDB taxonomy): Bacteria > Verrucomicrobiota > Verrucomicrobiia > Opitutales > Opitutaceae > NORP342. The sequence continues at coordinate 31,149 of JANQKU010000164.1, read as the reverse complement.
AACCCGCGACGCTTACAGAGAGCGACGATTGTTTCCATGGTATTTTGAGACTGGGATGCCTTGGCCATAAGATGGATAGCTCTGTCGAACTTGAGGGGTTGGGTCAATCCCTGGATTTTCCAAAAGATCGAATGAGGTGGCTTTCGGTATAGGTGTTTCTTACAAGACGGCTTAGAAAAATTCCTTAAAAAGAGTGATCTTTGCCTTGTCCCGGAGAATTGATTTGCCAACCGAAATCGCTTCGAGTTTTTCTTTCCTTTCGAAAAAATACAACCAACGGAATTTTTTATCATGGCAGAACTAGAAGGAAATTGTTTGATCGGTCAGTCGGGAGGCCCGACTGCGGTTATAAATGCGAGCATCGCCGGTGCCATTACAGAAGCCCTTAATCATGAGTGCATTGAGGAAATCTACGGATGTCTGAACGGAGTCTTGGGAATCCTCAATGAGGATCTGATCGACCTGGCCGAAGAGTCTCAACAGACCATTCGTGCGCTCGAATATACTCCGGGGTCTGCCCTAGGAACTTGTCGGCACAAGCTGAAAAAACAGCAGGAGTATGAGCGAGTGCTGGAAGTCTTTAAGGCGCACAATATCCGTTATTTCTTTTATGCGGGTGGGAATGATTCCCAGGATACGGCCGACAAGATCTCAAAATTAGCCCAGGAACAGGGTTATGAACTGAGAGTGATCGGAATCCCCAAAACGATCGATAACGATCTTCCTGTGACGGATCACTGCCCGGGCTACGGTAGCGTAATCAAATATGTCGCCACGACAATTCGTGAAGTTGCCTGTGATAATGAGTCGATGGGACAGCATGATCTAGTCTCGATTGTGGAAGTAATGGGCCGTAGCGCTGGCTGGATTGCGGCGGGAGCTTCCTTGGCCAAACGGCGTGAATTTCCAAGTGACCCTCCTCATTTAATCTACCTTCCTGAGGTTGCTTTCTCGACAGAAAAATTTGTCGAAGATGTGCAGCGGGTGCTCAAGAAAGAGAAATATTGTATGATCGTTGTGGGAGAGGGCCTGGTGGATGCGGATGGCAACTATGTGGCGACTGCTTCTTCCCAGACGGATGCTTTCGGGCATGCTCAACTGGGGGGTATCGGTGATTATTTAAAAGGTTTGGTTGAATCCAAGGTTGGCGTCAAAGCACGTTCAGCCCGTTTGGGCATCGCACAGCGCGCAGCTTCACATTGTATGTCCGCGACAGATGCGGAAGAAGCGTTTTCAGCAGGTCAGGCGGCCGTCAAGGTAGCTGTTGAGGGTGTGACCGACAAAATGATCACAATCCTTCGTGGTGAATCTGATGCGTATACATTTGAAACAGGTCTGGCGCCTCTTTCAGATATTGCCAACGGGGTGAAGAAGCTGCCTCTCGACTGGATTAATGAAGATGGTGTGAGTATGAACTTCCAATATGTGAAGTACGCCCAACCGCTCATTCAAGGCGAGGTTGAGATTCCTCATGAACGAGGTCTTCCGGAATTAGCCCGATTGAGAAAACTTCGGGTTGATCGTCTGCTGGCTGCTTACGAGGGTTAATATGCAGGCTGGTTTGCCGGTTATCAATCTCGTCCAAACCGCTTCTTTTTTAAGTGAACCTCCTTCTGCATGGGGAAGGAGGTTTGCGGTTTCTTCACTCGATAAACCGCTTTGGATTTTACTTAACTTGGTGTCAAACAGATGCTATTTATTCCTTTTCAGAGAACTTTTTATCCTATCCAGTAAATAATGGCCCAATCGTATACCGAAAAGAGTATTCGAACCCTTGAATCATATGAGCATATTCGGCTAAGGCCGGGAATGTATGTGGGAAAACTGGGAGATGGAAGCAGCCCCGATGACGGCATCTACGTCCTTTTAAAAGAGGTTATTGATAATTCTATCGATGAATTTGCCATGGGGTGTGGTAAAAAAATTGAGATCACCCTGAATGACAGCAGTATCACGGTCCGTGATTACGGGCGGGGTATTCCTCTGGGAAAGGTGGTTGATTGTGTTTCCAAAATAAACACAGGCGCGAAGTATGACTCTGAAACGTTTCAAAAGTCCGTTGGGTTAAATGGAGTCGGGACTAAGGCGGTCAATGCATTGTCTTCTTATTTTCTGGTTGAATCAGTTCGAGAAGGAAAATGTAAGGCTGCGGAATTTGCCCAGGGGAAATTGACCAAGGAACATCGGGTGGCGGCTTCTCCTGACCGTGATGGAACAGCCATTACCTTTATTCCGGACAACGAGCTTTTCGGGAAATTTAAATTCAATTTAGAGTACGTTGAAGAAATGCTCTGGAATTACGCTTGTTTGAATTCCGGATTGTCCATGGTGTTCAACGGAAAAACCTATAAATCAGAGAAAGGGCTTTTTGATTATCTGGAACGGAATTTGACCGGTGAACTTCTCTATCCTATCGTCCATTTAAATGGGGATGATATCGAAATAGCCTTTTCACATGGGAATCATTACGGAGAAGATATCGCCTCGTTTGTCAATGGGCAGCACACGACACAGGGAGGAACTCATCTGGCAGCTTTTCGAGAGGGAATCGTAAGGACTATAAGGGACTTCTATAAAAAAGAGTTTGAGGCTGCTGATATCCGGGCATCCATTGTCGCTGCGATTTCCATCAGAGTGCAGGAGCCGGTTTTTGAATCTCAAACGAAGGTGAAGCTGGGTTCCACCGAGATAAGCCCGAAAGGGATGACCGTGCGCAATTTTGTGGTCAGCTTTTTGAAAAAAGAGTTGGATAATTATCTGCATCGAAACCAGGAGGTAGCGGATTCTTTGCTTAAAAAGATTCAGCAATCTGAACGTGAACGTAAGGAACTCGCCGGTATTAAAAGCCTGGCACGGGATCGGGCGAAAAAAGCGAATTTACATAACCGAAAACTGAGAGATTGTCGCGTTCATTTGAATACGAAAGATAAAAAGGCAGAAGCTTCCTCTATTTTCATTGTGGAAGGTGATTCGGCGGCGGGATCATTGACCTCCTGTAGAGAAGTGGAGACGCAAGCTGTTTTTGCTTTGAAAGGGAAACCACTCAACACCTACGGTTTAACCAAACGGGTCTGTTATGAAAATGAGGAGTTTAATTTATTACAGGCCGCTCTTAATATTGAAGATGGTCTGGACGGGCTGCGCTATAACAAAGTGATTATCGCAACAGATGCGGATGTGGATGGGATGCACATCCGATTATTACTTTTGTCGTTCTTTCTTCAATTTTTTCCGGATCTTATCCGCAACGAACATCTCCATATTCTGGAGACGCCTCTTTTTCGTGTTCGCAACAAGAAAAAGACGATCTATTGTTATTCCGAAGAAGAAAAAGATCAGGCCTTAAGTGAGCTGGGGCAAAATCCGGAAATGACCCGATTTAAGGGGTTGGGAGAGATTTCTTCTCATGAATTTAAGGATTTTATCGGAAAAGATATCCGCTTGGAGACGGTTACCTTATCCCATCTTCATGACATTGATAATTTATTATCTTTTTATATGGGGAAAAACACTCCCGACCGTCAAAAGTTTATCATCGATAACCTTGTGGTAGAAAAGGATCTGGTCAACGCATGAGCAGGCGAAGGAAAGACTCAAATCAAGGGGCTTTTGATTTTGATATGCCGGAAGAGGGTAAGGCCGTGCCGTCAAAAAGAAAAAAGAAAGTGGCCGCTAAAAAGGTGAAGTCTGTCGAGGTGGTCGAAGATAAGGTAGTGACGAAAGCAAATGATGGTAGGGCGCCCTTGGCGGAACATTATCGTGATTGGTATCTTCAATATGCCAGTTATGTCATTCTGGATCGTGCCATTCCGTATCTGGATGACGGGCTTAAGCCGGTGCAACGTCGTATTTTGCAGACAATGTATGAGATGGACGATGGGCGTTTTCACAAAGTGGCAAACATTGTGGGACAGTGTATGGCCCTGCATCCTCATGGAGATGCCTCTATCGCAGCTGCTTTAATTGCTCTCGGTCAGAAAGGCCTTCTGATTGAAACGCAGGGGAACTTCGGCAACGCCATGACCGGAGATGCGGCTGCGGCATCACGATATATTGAAGCCAGGTTGTCGCCTTTTGCCCGGGAGGTTCTCTTTAATCCAAAGACAACGGTTTGGCAGGCTTCTTATGATGGGCGGAAGAAAGAGCCGGTTACACTTCCGGTTAAGTTTCCCCTGCTTTTATCGGACGGAGTTGAGGGAATCGGTGTGGGGCTTTCCACCAAAGTATTACCCCATAATTTTAATGAACTTTTAGATGCGTCTATTTCCTATTTGCGGAAAAAACCGTTTACTTTGTATCCGGATTTCTCTTCGGGCGGCACTGCGGATTTTTCTGCTTACAACGCTGGCCAGAGAGGAGGTAAGATTCGCGTTCGGGCCAAGATAGAACAACTGTCGAAATACGTTCTGGTGATCCGTGAACTCCCGTTCGGTGTGACGACGACATCTTTAATCGATTCGATTGTTGCGGCTTCGAATAAGGGAAAGATTAAGGTAAAGCATATCGATGATAATACAGCTGGAGAGGTTGAAATTCTGGTGCATTTACCCTCCGGAACAGATACTTCTAAAGCAATTGATCAACTCTTTGTCTTTACCGATTGTCAGGTGACACTCTCTCCGGCGGCCTGCATTATTGAAAATGAGCTGCCTGTTTTTGTTGGGGTCAGTGATATTTTAAAACGTAGCACAGATCGGACAGTCGATTTACTTCGGCAGGAGTTGGAAATTCGCCTGGGAGAGTTGGAAGACAGATGGCATGCAGATTCTCTCGAGCGTATTTTTATCGAAGAACGCATTTACCGCCGTATTGAAAAGTCCGAGACATGGGAAAGTGTTTTGGCCGAAATTCGAAAAGGATTGAAACCCTTTTTACATCTCTTGCGTCGTGAGGTTTCGGATGACGATATTGTCAGGCTGACGGAGATTAGAATTAAGCGGATTTCCCGTTATAATCGATTCAAAGCGGATGAAGCGATTCGTCGGATAGAGGAGGAAATGGCAGAGGTGAAAAAGCATCTCAAACAGTTAACCCGATATGCGATTGCCTGGTTCAAGAAACTGAAAGAGAAATTTGGCGCAGGCCGTGAGAGGCGAACGGTTAATGAAGAAATTGAAACCGTTTCAGCTGCGGATGTTGTCCTGGTGAATGAAAAACTTTATGTGAATCGAGAAGAGGGATTTATCGGTCTCGGACTGAAGAAAGATGAGTTTGTCGAAGATTGTTCGGCCATAGATGAAGTAATCTGTTTTATGGGAGATGGAACTATGAAGGTTTCCAAGGTCGCCGATAAGGTTTTTATGGGGAAAGAGATTCTTCATGTAGCTGTTTTCAAAAAGGATGATCCTGCTGTTTACAGCATGGCGTATAAGGATGGCGGCAGTGGTCGAACGCTGGCCAAACGTTTCAAAGTCAGTGGTATTACCCGCGATAAAGTTTATGAACTGACCAAGGGGGCGGAAGGTTCTAAGGTTTATTACTTTAGTAAAGGAACAGAGGACGAAGCGCCTAAGGTGACTGTTAAATTGTCAGGACGTTCGAAAGCCCGGATTAAAAAATTTGATTTTGAATTTGCCTCTATCGCTGTGAAGGGAAGAGGTTCCGCTGGAAATATCTTAACGAAATGGCCTGTTTTACGGATCGAATAATGCCAAATTGTTTTTGATGGATTGATTTGCGTCAACGCCAGGGCAAAGGCAAAGGGCTAAACTCTCGGGATATGTCTGAAGAGAAAACGAAAATCAGGTATCAGAAGGTTACACCTGTTCAATCGGAGATGGTGTGGTGCCAAGGGATGGCTCCAGCCAAAGTCAAAAGGAGTGTTTTATTGGCAGTTCTAGAGGAGCCTTATCGGGTGTTCTTTCCACTGGCTATTGCCATGGGAATTTTAGGTGTTTTAGTATGGCCACTCTTTTATGGAGGAGTTTTGAAGGTTTACCCGTTGGAATTGCATTTTCGGTTGATGTCAGAGGGTTTTGTGGGAGGTTTTATTCTTGGTTTTTTGGGGACTGCGGGACCTCGGTTTTTAAGCGCACGTGCTTTGGTTTTACCAGAATTGAGCGGAGGTTTGCTTCTTTTTCTGGGAGCGATGGCTTTTCATCTTTTGGGTTATACAGTGATGGGAGATGCTCTTTTTGGAGGGTTGATAGTTGCTCTGCTTGTCGTTTTGGGAGTTCGAGTTGTTCAAAGAGAAGATGTTCCACCTCCTGGGTTTGTGCTGGCGGCGATAGGTATTTTGGCAGCAGTGGTAGGGGCCGGATGTTTGGTGGTGTTTCGTTTGGGCTATGAGAGTACGTTTCTTTATCGCCTGGGTGTACTTTTTGTGTCTCAAGCGCTCACTCTTCTTCCTATCTTAGGGGTGGGAGGGTATGTTCTTCCGGCCTATCTTGGATTACCGGGGAAACATGCTTTCCCAGATTCGAGAACACCGCCCCCCGGCTGGAAAAAGGAAGCTCTATGGGCGATCATCACAGGTGTCTTTCTCATTTTTAGTTACTTACTTGAGGCGATGGGAAGGGTCCAAACTGGCAATCTATTGCGTGCCGCTGTCTCGACAGTTTATTTGCTTCGGACAGTTCCTTTGTACTTGCCGATGAAAAGCGTGGGTTGGCTCTCCCAGTTTATTCGAATCGGTCTCATCTGTGTTTTGGCGGGTCCCTTTTTTGTGGCCTTTTTTCCGATGTATCAGCGGGGAGGAATCCATGCCTCTTTTATCGTTGGAGTGACCTGTGTCACCCTGGGGGTGGCGACTCGGGCGGTTCTCGGGCATGCCGGGAAAGGGTTTCTCTTTAAAACGCCTTTACGGTTTTTCATTGCGATCGCCCTGGGACTTATCGGGAGTTTCTTTTTCCGGTTGGGTGCGGATCATGTTTTAGCACAGAGGATGTGGTTTCTTGCTCTGGCTTCTTTTTTATGGATGATAGCCGTTCTCATCTGGGTGGTAAGGGTCATGCCCAATGTCCGAGTTTTTGGTTCGGAGGATTAGAGCTTATTTACGATCATTTGTTGAAACAAACCGGATCTGTGTCTTTTGGGAGGACGTGATCCGGTTGATTCCTAACAAACGAATTTATTTCCCTTCGGGAATGTTGATCTCACAACTGCCGCCGGCGCAGGCAGCTGTGTCTTGCAGAGTGGTGTTGTCTGAGGCTTCACTCATTTGAGTGTAGTCCAAACACTGATACTTTAAGGTATTCCATTTGCGCACATCTTCTTCGGTTGCGAGTTCTTCTCTGGGAGACTGGAGGTAGACTTTATCCCCTAGGTTTTGCAGAAGGGCAACGCCGGTGAATTTATGCCGATTTTCCCAAATGAACTCTGCTACTTCATTCCACTCATCTTCTTTTACCGTCACGGTATTGGAGACGTTATGATGTAGGCCGGGAGCGATGCTGTTGTCCGCTTGACCGGATTCAACCCAGTGTTTTTGTACGTCCATGACAATTTTAAGAAATTTGATTGCCGTCAGGTCATTTCGACAGATTGCGCCTGAAGGAGCTTCGACTGGAAATGTAATGATGTCATCAGTGCTTTGATTGTAAGCGCTTTTTTCTGTCATATGTGCATTGGTCCCTTTGAAGAATCGATAAACCGGATCTATCCGATTGACCTGGACACGACGGAAATAACGTTTGGCATGATGGGGATGAACCCCTGAGCCTGCCCCTAGGAGAAGTGAAGCGGTTCCTTCCGGTTTGACGCAGGTTGTCCGGCTGGCTGATCGAATACCAAGGATTTTGGCAAAGATCGCATTGGTTCCCCGAACGACTTCGGCCCCTTTTTCAAGGGTCTCCGGATTGAGCAGAAGGGTAGGGTTGTCGAGAATCCCACAAATGGAAACACCCAAGAGGGCTTCTTTTTCATTGATCAACCGGGAGACAGGGCCGAGATAAGAGATGTTTGTATAGGCTGCCTGAAGCGTTCCGATAAGAGATGCATACTTACAGAGATGGAAAAAATCGCTCCTGTTTTCGGGGGAGGCGCCATTGATGGTGGAGAGATTACACATCTGCCAGCCACTCAAGGTATCGCCAACCGAAAATGAATTTGCATAATCATCCCGTTCAAGTTTTGCGATATCTTCTTCTGTCAGGGTAATTTGTGGGAAAAGACCTATTTCGACACAGGGATTAGCCCCGTAGTCCGGGCTGGAGGCAAAGTAGAAACCAGGTTCACCGAATTGTTTTTGCCGATCAAAGAGTGAATGAAAGGTTTCCTGATCGACTGTGTTTCGATCCAAGAGGGTTGAATTATTAGAGAAAGATCGTTGTGGGTTTGTTTCAAACCAAGTCCCTGTCTTTGCGTTGGCCATCTCGGTATCTTCAGGCGAGAAAAGACAGAGTGTGGCGGAGCGCCTAACGCCTCCGGAAAGGACAGCCTGGGCCATGTGCATAACGCAGTCGTAAACCTCGATCGGCCGTAAATTTCGTCCGGAAGCTCCCTTTAGGAGATTGTTGACTTCCCTGATGCAGCGTTTGAGGGGAAGATGTCCGGGAGCCTTGCCTCCAGCAGTTTTTAAGGGTTCACCCCGTCCACGGATTTTGGAAAAATTAAACTCTGCCACATAGTTTTGATAGTAGGACTGAATGAGGGCATCGATCGCATCAGACCAACCTTCGATACTGTCTTCTACGGTAAAATGGCGGGCCGGTAGCTCCATCTCTTCGCCTCGGACCGGCAAGGGTGGCATTTTTTCGATATGCCGTGTCTGAACGGAGAATCCAACCCCAACTCCACAAAGCATCAGATAGAGAGCTTCTCGGAAAAAAGTGGGACGATCCGCATAGGAGAAGCTGCAGTTATAGAGTCTACCGTGGGCGGCTTCTATGGCTTTTCCTCCGAATTGAAGACTTCTCATGGAAGGCAAAACCGACTTTGATTTAACCAATTCAAAGGCTTCCCATATTTCGTCGGTCAGGGAGGTGAGATTACCAAAAATGCCTCTGAATTCTGCATTGGTTTTTCCCTCTTTCTCTAACTCTTTGAACCAGATTTCTTTTGGTTTTGTCGTGGCGAACTGAGCAAACTTTCGCAAGTGCATATTGCGCACACGTTCCACTGCTTCTTCCCAAATTTCTCGGCGCCCCAGGCTTTTCCGATAGCGAGAATAACGGGAGATCGCGATAAAATCCTGCAGCCCGTTTTCAGCATAGTGATGAGGCCGGAGTTCAGCTTGTTTCGTGCGATAAATGATATAAGAACGCGCTACTTCCCAGTCTCCCTGGGTGGCGATGCAGGTTTCGACAATGTCCTGAATCCGTTCGATGGAAGGAGCTTCATCAACGGCAAAACGATGAAGGACAACGCTCTCAACCATGCTTGTCAGATTGAGGACTTTTTCAAAGGTTGCTCCATCAAGTCCGTACTTTGTTTCATATGTCGATTGGGAAACATCAGGAGGACCGATGAGAACACTGTGATAGGCAAGAGCAAGAGCACGGGTGATGCGTTGAGAATCCCAGGAAACAAAACTTCCATCCCGTTTGGTAACGTGAAAATCTTTTAACGGAGAAGTTTTTTTAACAGAGGGGTCATCAAGTAAACTCATGCGAAGTTGGTCCATAAGTATGTGGAGGGATTGTCGTTAATCAGGTTAGTGAGGATGTGGATAAATTAACCTTGAATGATGGAAATCAGGGTTACCGAAAGATACTTCTCCTAGCGAACGTATCCAGCCAATAGTTACGATTAGCGCATTTAAAACAAGAGGTGCGCAGGATAAAACAAATGTTGCCAAAGCCCCTCAAATGGAGGCGTTTTATCTAAAGATAAGGACTTTGCTAATCTTCGGGTGAAACGACATCAAAGCCGGCCCGGTCTTGATCGTTTTCCCGTGGTGCTTGTTTATAAAATACCTTCCAAACGTTATTCGCCACAGGGGCTTCCACAAAATCACCTGGAACGAGGGTATGTTTCTTGCCGTTAATATTTACTTTGGCACGTTTGTAGGCATCGATCCCATTAAAGGAAAAAACGTTTTGACGAGACCCAACACTAATACTTTCCCCCGAATTTAGCCAGACATCCACACCACCAGCTCTGCCTGTTTTGGCCAGGCTATCTTCCCGAAGGGACTCTATTTTTTGTTGGCTGTTAATCAGCTCCTCTTGCATGGTCGTCGCAATTTCCGCCTGCTTCTTCAAGAGGTCATCCAATTCATTTTGAATCTTGGTCCGTTCTGCTTCATCTTTTGAGGCGTTCAATTCAGCCAATTTTGCTTGAATGTCGCTGAAATTGGTTTTCTGTTCCTCCATCACAGAATCCAAGGTAGGGCCGAAATAACCTGTGGACTCCATCGCCCCTTGGACAAACATTTCGACCACAGCTCCAAAAATCATCCCGAAAATCGCTCCGCCCAAAGCAGCCAAGCGTAATCCCATTTTGGATTTTGCCTTCGCCTGAGATTTTACAGATTTCTGGGTTGTCTCTTCAGGAGGAGAATCGTTTGTCTGACTGTCCGGTGTTTTTGCTGGTTCCTCGGTCATAATCACTTGGGGTAAGTATCAAGAAGTTAAGCAAAATTAGGGAAAAGTATGCCTAATAGGCAATCAAAGAAATTGATATCTCGTTGATAAATATACCTTTGGAAGGATGGTTTTTTGATCGATCAACTTGTTAGAAGCTGTGTTGCCATCAAGTTATCCCTAATGGTGTTGAAAAAGTGAAACAGGCAGGATTATTTATCTTGACATCAAGATAAATGGAATGATTGATTTTTGCCATGGCAAAGGAAGATACATCGGGCGTTCACATCTGGTTGGTGCTTTGGAAGGCAACCGCTGCTGTCAAGGCACGAGCGGAAGAATCAATAGCGGCCATGAATCTGTGTCTTACCGATTTTGCGGTATTGGAGGTTCTTTTGCACAAGGGGACGCTTCCCGTTAACACGATTGGGCAGAAAGTTCTTGTTACCAGTGGTTCGATTACCACTGCGATTGATCGTTTACAGGCAAGAGGATTTGTCACGAGAAAGCCGTCTGTTGAGGATGGGCGTGTGACTTTGGTTGATTTAACTGATCAGGGGCGAGAGTTGATCGAAAAATCTTTCCGTCAACACGAGCTCTATATGGAAGCTGTGATGGGAGCTTTAAACAATGAAGAACGGGTAACTTTGTTACCGCTGTTGCGAAAAATGGGGCATTTTGCCGATCGTTTGGAAAAACGTTAAGCTGTTTCATTTTCCTCATTTACCTTGATATCAAGATTCTAAAAACGCCGAATGGCATACTTAATAAATAACCCTAAACCAAATAAAAAAATGAATTCGATCATTCGTAAAATAACCCAGACAGATGGTTCTCTGGTACCTTTGTCCTTAAGACTTATCCTAGGTCTTATTATGGCTGCACACGGTGCCCAGAAACTTTTTGGCTGGTTCGGTGGCTACGGTCTGAAAGGAACCGGAAGCTTTTTTGAAAGCAACCTTGGAATGTCTCCCGGAGTTTTCTGGGCAGCTTTGGCAGGAGGCGGTGAATTTTTTGGAGGTCTTTTGGTTCTTTTTGGTTTTTTGACACGTTTTGGAGCGCTGAACATCGCCATCACAATGGTGGTTGCGATTATCAGTACGTATTCCGGAGCATTTTTTGCACCTAAAGGAATAGAGTATCCATTGGCTCTTCTAAGCATGGCGGTAGCTTTGCTGATTTCCGGTGGAGGGAAGCTATCAGTTGATGGAACTTTAATGGAGAAAGGAGAAGGATCATGATACGCGTTCGAAAATCAGAGGAGAGAGGGAAAGCAGATCATGGATGGTTAAAATCGAGTTTTTCGTTTTCCTTCGACCAGTATTATGATCCTGAGCACATGAGTTTCGGTCCACTCAGGGTGATGAACGAGGATCATATCGAAGAGGGTAAAGGATTTGGTATGCATCCTCACAGTGATATGGAAATTATTACCTATCTCATCTCCGGCCAGTTGGAACATCGCGATAGCATGGGCAATGGGGAAGTCCTAAACAGGGGTGAGGTTCAGACGATGACAGCTGGATCGGGCCTGCGGCACAGCGAATTCAATCCATCATCGGAATCGCCGTCTCACTTAATCCAGATATGGATTGTTCCAAATGAGAGAGGTCTCACTCCTGCTTATCAACAGAAGGTTTTCACGGACGAAATGAAGCAGAATCGCCTACAGGCCATTGCCTCACCGGATGGTCGGGATGGATCGTTGCCCATTAACCAGGATGCAACTATTCATGCAAGCCTCCTGGAGAAGGAAAAAGAGATTCTCTATACTTTTGGGAGTGATCGCAGTGGATGGTTGCAGCTCATTAGCGGAAAAGTGAGCATTGATGGAGTCGAATTGGCAGAGGGAGATGGGGCTGCCATTACAGGAGAAAGTGAGGTGAAAGTGACAGCTCTGGAAGATGCAGAGTTTCTCTTTTTCGATTTGGCCTAAAGGTAAAGTGTTGTCTCATCTACGCTCTCTACGTTCCGTCAAATCTATTGTGGGGTTCAAATTGATCACTCCATCGTGTAAACTAAAAAGACCGTTTTCGAGAAAGAGAAAACGGTCTTTTAAAGTGGCATCCCGTAGGGGATTCGAACCCCTGTTGCATGGATGAAAACCATGTGTCCTAGGCCAGGCTAGACGAACGGGACTCCTAAACAGGAAGGGGCTAACGTAGGATGAATCGGTGCTTGCGCAAGGATTTTTTTTAACCGATGCAAAATTGCGAAAATACAGGTAATTTTGGCATTTTATGTGTTTTCTTTCCCGGGTTTTTTGAAAGGATGTAGTCATGAATTTTTCGCAAATCGTCGAATCATTGCCTGTAGAACCGGTTTGTCAGGTAGACACGCTCCCTTTTCCAAAAATTGCCTCGGGCAAAGTAAGAGAGATTTACGATTTAGGCGATCGCTTATTGCTGGTGGCAACTGATCGGATATCGGCGTTTGATGTGATCCTTCCTAATGGCATTGCCGGTAAGGGCATTTTACTCACGCAGTTGAGTCGTTTCTGGTTCGATCAGGTAAAGGGAAAAGTGAAAGATCATTTAGTTGAAGATGAGGAATCTTTGATGAGGGAAGAGCTGGGTCTGTCGAAGGATCTGCAATTGCGCAGTATGGTGGTCAAAAAATTAAAACCATTACCGATAGAGTGTGTTGTGCGAGGTTATTTGGCTGGTAGCGGATGGTCTTCTTATCAGAAATCGGGAGATGTTTGCGGAGTGAAACTGCCAGGAGGGTTGTCCGAAGCAGAAGTGTTGCCAGAGTCGATTTTCACGCCAACGACCAAAGCCGTAAAGGGACATGATGAACCGATCGATGAGGAAGCATCCCGGCAATTGGTAGGGGATAGAGTCTATGAGGTGGTTCGGCGTCTTAGTTTAGAAATTTATGGCATGGGTCATGCGCTTGCCAAAAAGGCAGGTATCATCCTGGCGGACACAAAATTCGAATTTGGATTGGATGATGCGGGCGATATTTACCTGATTGATGAGGTTCTGACGCCGGATTCGTCTCGGTATTGGCCGGCGGAGAGTTATGAGATAGGGATGTCTCCTCCGAGCTTTGATAAGCAATTCGTCAGAGACTACTTGTTGACTTTGGACTGGGATAAGCAATATCCGGGACCTGAATTACCAGCAGAAATAGTTGAAAAGACACAGGCGAAGTATCTATCTGCTCTGGAGAAACTCATGGGAGTAAGAGGTTGATTTTATTTTTTAGTCAGCTCCTGAGGGGAAGATAGAATGATGAGGGCTTGACAGGGGATGTTGTGCCCGTTCATTTTTCTCCTCTTTTTCCAATTTCGCCATGCAACCAACTTTTAGACCACATAGACTTAAGCGGGCTCGTAAGATAGGGTTTCGCGCACGCATGTCCACAAGAGGCGGACGTCAGGTTATTGCCGCTCGTCGTCGTAAGGGCCGCAAGCGCTTGACGGTCGTATAAGGACTGTGTGGCCTTATGAAGGCCATGCGCTTTTATCGCCAGCAACATATTCGGACTCAGGCTGATTTTTCAGCCGTTCGTCGTAAAGGACGTCGCGTTGAGTGCCATGCCTTTCGTTTTTTTGCTCTCAAAAAGGAATCTGATGGCAGTTTTAAAGGTATTCGCTTGGGAGTGATTGCCTCCCGTCGGGTAGGTAATGCTGTGGTTCGGAATCGTCTGAAAAGACAGATTCGGGAAATATTCCGACTTAACCAAGAAAAGCTTATCAGGGGAGTAGACATTGTCATCGTTTTAAAAGCAGCAGCTTACCGTTTTGAATATGAGGAATTGGAGAAGCGATTCTTGCACGCGGCGAAACGTGCGCATATCTTAGAATCTGACTGAGAAGTCAAAATGATGATGAAATCTCCAGAACGATCTTTATGGCAGCGGTTGATTCGTATCCCGGCATGGATAGCTCTGGGGCTCATTCGGGGTTACCAGTTGATCATTTCACCGGTAAAGGGATTTTTCTTTGGCCCAGGAATGGGATGTCGCTTTTACCCAACCTGTTCGCATTACACCAGAGAGTACATTGCGACACATGGATTTTTGCGGGGCGTGTTCTTTGGGTTGATTCGCATTCTCAAGTGCCATCCTTTTCACCCAGGTGGATACGATCCTGTTCCTCCCAAAAAATCACACTGTTGTTCTTCAGATGAAGAAAACGAAGAGGAGAGAAAGTGCCGTTGTTTACCAACGGGTCCATCTTCATCTATTTCGGAAGGTTAAATCTGCTTGCTAGATGATGCCTCATTTTGTTTATGACTCATCCTTTTCCCTTGTTTATCAGATGGATCTTTTCCGAGGTGTTCCGTACTTCGAGGCTGTAACAGGGAAATCAGCTTACATTTTCAGATACAGATTTGGTAATCAATAATGGATAAAAAGAATACGCTTATAGGGCTTGTTTTGCTAGTGACCGCTTTCGGAGTACTATTTTATAGTAGCCAGGTAACGCCTCCACCTCGACAGGCACCTGCTCCCGCACCCGTTTCGGAATCTCCTGAGGGACAACCGACTGGATCTGAAGGAGGCGAGAACAAGCCCCAGTTGGAAGAAATTCCGAGTGTTGTGGGACAGCCCACTGTTCAACCGGTCTTGAGCACAGCGACGATTGCCAGTGCAGAATCATTACCTGAGAAAGAGGAGTTGGTGCCTCTGGAGAATGACTTTGTCAGAGTTCATTTATCGAATCATGGAGGAGCGATAGAGAATGTTGTCTTAAAGCAGTTTGCTGCCGTTAAAGGTGAAGAGGCTCCTTATGTTTTTAATGAGCTGCATTTTGCCCCGGTTTTAAGCCTGATGGATCTTCCGGGGGCGGATAAGAATGCCATCTACACATTGTATAGCCAAAGTCGTAAAGAGGTCGTTTTTCGGATAGTGGTCGAAGATCGGCTGGAAATTCTTAGAAGCTATAGCATCAGTGATGGAAAAAATGGACGAGATCCTTACGAAATTCGTCATGAAACAACGTTTCGAAATTTAACGGACCGTTCTCTGGTTGTTCCGGCCCTGGCTTACAATTTGGGTACAGCGGCGCCAATCAGCGCCAGTGATCCGGGGATAAATTTAAATGTGGGTTATTACGACGGAGATGATGCGGATTTTATCAATCGTTCTAAATTTAATGCTAGCCCCATTTTGGGTAAAATTGGCATTGGTTCCGTAGAGCCACGGTTTGTTATTACGAAGCAACAGGCAACGGTCTGGGCGTCGGTTAAAAACCAGTTTTTTACCAGTGTGATTACGCCTGATATTCCAGGGGTAGGGGTGAAATCACAGAGGGTTGAGTTTCCGATGATTGAAGGAGAATTGAAGCCGCGGATTGGTATAACCGGCACTTTGCAGACGAGAGGGCTTCAGTTGATAGCTGGCGCACAGGAGCGATTGGGGTTTGATTGTTATGTCGGTCCTAAGGAATATTCCCGACTGACTTCGTTTGAAAGCCGTCAAGATTTGGTGATGCAATTTGGATTTTTCGGATTCTTTTCGAAATTGCTGCTAACGTTGATGAATTTCATCCACGGGATAATTCCAAATTACGGAATCGCGATTATCGGCACCACTGTGATTCTCAAGACGTTGCTCTGGCCACTTAATGCCAAGGCTGCCAAGTCAGCCAAGAATATGGCTAAATTTCAGGGGCCGATGAAGGAGATCCGTGAAAAGTATAAGGATAATCCTCAGAAACAGCAGAAGGCGATGATGGATCTCTACAAAGAGCATAAGATAAATCCAGTCGCTGGATGTCTCCCCATGTTTGTGCAGATACCGATTTTCTTTGGTTTTTTCAGAATGTTGCAGAATGCGTCTGAATTACGATTTGCAGAGTTTTTATGGGCAACAGATCTCTCGGGTCCGGATACAGTGGCGTATATTTTTGGTTTTCCAATTAATATTTTCGTTTTGCTGATGGGAGCCACTCAATTTTTTCAGATGAAGATGATGCCGATGCCTTCGGTCGACAATATGCAGGCGAAGATTTTTAAGTTTATGCCAATCCTTATGGTGGTGATGCTTTATAATTTCTCTTCAGGATTGGCTCTTTACTGGACGGCCCAGAATCTATTCACTATCGGACAACAGGCATTAACCAATCGAAAGAACAAAGACGAAGAGGTGGAGATCATCCCTCCTTCGACTAAAAAACAAAAACAGCAACCAGCTAGACGAAAGAAGAAAAGGAATCGCTAAGAAGTATTGAGCGTTTTGGAAAACATACAGTCTTAAAATAACGAATTACTCATGTCTGGACATAGTAAATGGTCGACCATCAAAAGGGCAAAAGGAGCTGCTGACGCAAAGCGTGGCCAGATCTTTAGCCGCATAGGAAAAGAAATTTCACTGGCTGCGAAAGCAGGTGGCGGTGATGTCAATATGAACCCGCGCCTCCGTGGCCTGATGGCAAAGGCGAAGGCTGCAAATATGCCGGCGGATAACATTGACCGTGCGATCAAAAAGGGGACGGGAGAACTGCCAGGGCTCGTTTACGAGCAGTTTGTTTACGAGGGTTATGCTCCAGGTGGAGTAGCTGTTATTGTGGAGGTAACGACGGATAATAAGAACCGAAGCGCTTCGGATGTGCGATCGATATTTTCGAAGAACGGTGGGAATTTAGCAGGAACGAACGCTGTGTCGTTTATGTTTAACCACTGTGGGCAATTTTTAATTGGGAAAGAGGGTGTTTCCGAAGATGACCTTATGGAAGCCGCCTTGGATGCGGGAGCGGACGATATCAAAACACATCCTGAATATTACGAAGTCATCACGTCGTTATCGGAGTATGATGCGGTAGCCAGTGCTCTGGAAGAAAAGGGGATTGTGCCTGATTCATCCGAACTCGCCTACATTCCTGAGACAACCACTCCTATAACGGATGAATCTCTTGCTCGGCAGGTTCAACGATTAATCGATGCTCTTGATGAAAACGATGATGTACAGAATGTTTTTTCAAATGCGGATATCGATGAATCGATACAGATTGAATAGGTGCAGTTTCAATTAAAGTAAATTTGCAGACATTGTCGAAGATGTGTTTCTCTCTTGGAGAGTTAGCCGCTCCTTTGAGAAATAGCTCCAATTTTTGTGTTTTATAAAAGGCAAATATGAGCAATTGTTAAAACGTGAATGATACGGAAGACACTGCTCCTTCGAACGAGCTCGGCGAAATTGGCTTGGTCAGTTATGCTGATTTTGTGTCTCGTGAGCCCTTCACGTTTGAAAATGGGCGAATCATTCCGGAGTTTTCTCTGAGGTATGAAACCTACGGGCATTTGAATGAGGCAAGATCGAACGTCATCTTAATCAATCATGCTCTGACAGCGGATCATCATTGTGCCGGTATTCACTCGTTGCAGGATCGTAAGCCCGGATGGTGGAATAATATGATTGGTCCTGGCAAACCGATTGATACAAACCGGTTTTTTGTCGTTTGCAGTAATTGCCTGGGTGGATGCCAGGGGTCAACCGGACCAACCTCGATCAATCCGGAGACGGGCAAGTTGTATCAACTGGAGTTTCCGTTTGTGAGTATTCGAGACATGGTCAGGGCTCAAAAACGATTAGTGGATCATTTAGGTGTTTCCAAATTATATGCTGTGGTGGGAGGATCGATGGGAGGGATGCAGGTTCTGCAATGGGGTATAGAATTCCCGGATTTTGTTGGGAGACTTCTTCCCATGGCCACGACTTCGCAACAGGGATCGCAAGCCATTGCCTTTAACGAAGTTGGGCGTCAGGCGATTATGCAGGATCCTGAATGGTTACAGGGAAATTATGCAGAAGATGGAGGCCCTAAAGTTGGGTTAGCGATTGCTCGGATGATGGCTCATATCACGTATCTGTCAGATAAGGGTATGGATATGAAGTTTGGCCGTCG
Organism: Opitutaceae bacterium; assembly: GCA_028280955.1. Lineage (GTDB taxonomy): Bacteria > Verrucomicrobiota > Verrucomicrobiia > Opitutales > Opitutaceae > NORP342. Next base: position 12,831 of record JANQKU010000164.1, on the reverse strand, counting down.
CAGGCGTAATGAGGATATCAATACAGTTTTCAGTTTTGATGTCGATTTTGAGGTGGAAAGTTATTTGCGCTACCAGGGCCAGAGTTTTATCAACCGGTTTGATGCAAATACGTATCTTTATTTTACGCGAGCTCTGGATTATTTTGATTTAAAAGGGCAATATGGTTCTTTGGAAAAAGCCTTCGAGGATCTGAAATCCAAGGTTTTGGTGGTCGGTTTTACCTCAGACTGGCTTTTCCCGCCCGAGGGCAACCGCGAGATTGTCCTGGCGATGCTTCGTGCGGGGAAAGATGCAAGCTATGCTGAGATCGCCATGGATTTCGGGCATGACTCGTTTTTAGTGGAATCCCCTGATTTGTATAAACTGGTGAGAGCGTTTTTTAGTGATGATTGATATGAAAAGGGCATCTGAAAAACGCAGTGTAGATATGCAGATCATTTTGGACTGGGTCGAACCGGGCAGTCGGATCCTTGACTTGGGTTGCGGGCGGGGTGTGATGCTCGAATTCCTTAAACAGAAAAAGTCTATCATCGGAATGGGAGTGGATTTGGATCCTTCAAAGATCCGTGCTGGGGTGAAGAAGGGGCTTACCGTTTACCAGGGAGATCTCGAAGCGTTTATGGGGTCTTTCCCGGATAGTTTTTTTGATAGGATTTTGTGCTCCCGCACATTACCGGAATTGTCTCACCCATCGAAAATTATCCATGAAGCCTTGCGCGTCGGTCGTCACTTAACGATTGGGTTTGTTAATCACGGATATTGGAAAAATCGTCTTGGAATGTTATTTGAAGGAGGTCGTTTCATCAATGAGGTTTATCCGAATCAATGGCATGACAGCCGGCCTACCAATCCAGTCTCCATCAAAGAATTTGAGTATTTCTGTTCGAAGGAAGGAATTTCTATTTCCCAAAAGGTTTATCTTAGTGGAGACTGGAAAACACCCTGCCGGATAGTTCCCAATTTTTCGGCGGGATATGCTCTTTATGATCTAGCTCGGTGAGTGAAAGGTCGGATCCTCCAGGGACTTTCCCCAGATTTACTTTGCGTCATCCTTATTTAATTCGTCAAGTAAAGCTTGTTTATTCGAGGTGAGCGTTGGCTCAGTAACCTTATTGATCAGCGAGCGAGCTCCGAGGAAACGTTCTTGTTTGAGGTAAATATTTGCTCGATGTAACTGGACGGTTTGTTTTTCCAGATTGGTAGGAGCCATTTCTTCGAGTCTTTCCCAGATAGTGAGCGCTTCTTCCCATTGTGGTTCCGTCAAATCATAATAACTTTCTGCATAACGGTAAGTGTAAGCAAAATCTGAAGGAGCAAGCTCGGCCGCTTTTTGAAAAGCTTCATGCATCTGCTTTTCGATGGCTTCTCTGGTAAACGTTCCATCGACGATGAAAAACTTCATGAACTCTGTTAAGAGGGTCCCCAACTGATAGCGATAAAGAGGCTCCTCAGGAGCCAATTCAATTGCCTCTAGGTAGTAGGGAAGAGCTTCTTTATATTTTGCTTCTTCAATGCAATAGTTTCCCAATTGGTTTTTTACGATTGGGATTTTTGAATCAATCTCATTAGCTTGTAAGAAAATGGATACAGATGCCTTACGTTCACCAATACGGGATAAGAGAAGACCATAAGCAACATAAGCTGCGGTGAAATCCGGATTGTTGCTAATGAGATTGTCGTAGGATGCGGCAACATCCCTCAATTTTGGTTTAAGTGTTTCCACATCGGCATCGTTGGTAGCGGTATTCAAGGTTTCCCATATTTCTTTTTCTCTCTGAACGAGGGCTTTGAGCTGCCTTTCTGCAAGTGTCTCCGTTTTTGGTCCTTCCTCTTCAGCAAGCAGAGTAACTGTTGTCAGAGACAATAGAGCGAAAAAAAGGACAATAAATCGAAGTATCATGTTACTAAGAAAGATGTTGGATTTGGCGGAATAAGACTTAGGTGGGCAACGAGTTAAGCGGATCTGATAAGAAATGGGGTGGAATATGTAAGCATATAAGCGTCTGTGGTAAAGGAAATCACTGGCGTGATTTTCTTTATCTCCAAAAATCCAGTGGTAGACAAAAGAATAAGTTTTACTGTTTTGAACGATTTCAGAAATTTTTCAGTAAGTCATCTTTTACTTTTACAATGCCGGTCGATACTATTGACTGGATCAATTACCTCATGAAGACAGGCGTTACCCATTCTGATTTTTTTGCTTTTACAGCCTATACAGGGCTGGGTTACCTCGCGCTAATCCTGCATCATTGGTGCTTTTATCCAGATCTTGGGGTGACCCCTGCACCATTCAGCTTGGTGTTGGTTTTAGGTAACCTCACCTCAGGCGCAATCTGCTTTGGGCTAAGTTTAAGGATTCTATTTTGCTGGTGGAAGGCCGCTTCGAATGATTCCTAAAATGGGTGGTTAAAAGTAAAATTTATGAGAGTTCCTTCTTCACCCATTTTTTGAGGAGTTCTTTTTCATAACGAAGAGGATCTGTTCTATTTCCCGATATCTTACCTAGAAAATTACGGTCGCTCAGACGACGTGAACCTTCGGCTTTCACCATTCCGCTCTGATCAATGAGTTTAAATTCAAGTCTGATGAGAGGGGGGTAAACATCCCGTATGATGCGAGGGTCTCCAGGAGCGTGCCAGAATTCAAGGTTACCGGCCAGATCAATATCAGTTATAGTCACAGTGAGATGGTCCCCTTCGTTCAGGTAGGTGGCGACGAGTTTTTGGAGGTGTTTACTGAGGTCAACCAGGATCCAGGAATAGTCGCTTTCGTCGCTACTTCTTTTAGAGCGAATATCCGTAAAAGAGTCCGGATCACTAAAAGTGATTTCGACTACAGGGGCGTTGCTTTGCCCAACCAAAGAGATCATCCCAAAGAGAAGCGCGCCCAAGATAGATGTTAGTGTTCGTTTTTTCATTGTTCCAAATGATCATTACGTAAGACTCAGAAATGTTGGAAAAGGTTCCTGAATGATATAAAAAAATTTTGTTTGTTCAAGTTGAGTCCATAATGACTTTTTCATATTCCGGGAAATGATTACTGATGAGGGGTAGATCAAATGTGCGTAAGATGCTGGTATTGCTTTCTCTTGCCAGAAGAAATTCAAATGATTTTTCAATGAGTGATTCAGGCGTAATGGTTCCATTTGTCAGATGCTGGTGGTATTCGTCTGAAAGAGTGACCTGATGTGCTGTCGTCGTTTCGCCGGAGACGGTCACTTCAAAGTGTGAGGGAGAAACTTTTACCACGGTAATCATTGAAATATGGTTTTATTTTTCTTCAGAACTAAAGGTGAGACTGACAGAATTGATGCAATAGCGCAGTCCGGTCGGTGCTGGGCCATCTTCAAAAACATGTCCGAGGTGCCCACCACATCGAGCACAGGTTACTTCGGTTCGTTGTCTGCTCAGGCTGTTATCGATATGTTCTTCGATATGGTCTTCTTTCTCCGGTTGGAAGAAACTTGGCCATCCGGAACCGGAATCAAATTTTGTTGCGAACGAAAAGAGAGGGAGTCCGCAACCAGCGCAGCGATAACGGCCTTCTTTTTTGTTATCTGTGTATATTCCCGTGAAGGCGTGTTCTGTTCCTTTTTGTCGAAGCACATGAAACTGTTCAGGGGTCAGTTCTTTTTTCCATTCATCTTCAGATTTGATGATCTTTTCCATGAGTTAGTTGTGGTTGGGCTTTAATTAAGAAACCGACTTCTCAGTCAGCTTTTAAAAGTGTCGTGATTAATTCGGGAAGTTCTCTAATGTTTTCAAGTTGATAGAATCGTTTATGGTTTTCGGGAGGGAGATTCGGTTTTTCATGAGCCCAGGTAAGAGGATAGGGAAGATACACTCCGGTTCCACCTATTTCAAGGACAGGTATGATATCTGATTTAAGGGAATTGCCAGCCATGAGAAAATTTTCAGGAGCTATCTTATATCGACTTAGGATTCGACCATAGGTAGATGTCGTTTTATCGGAAACAATTTCGCAGTGTTTGAAATATTGCTTCAAGCCTGATTGTGACAGTTTGCGTTCCTGATCACGAAGGTCACCTTTTGTGATGACGATGAGTTCATACTGTGCCGAAAGGGTATGCAGGGTTTCGGAGACGCCATCGAGGAGTTCGACCGGGTGCTTCAACATATTTTTGGCAAAGTCGAGAATGGTCTTGATCTCATCTGCACTGATTTCACCTTTGGTCAGTTGAATGGCTGTTTCAATGGAAGATAGAGTGAATCCTTTTATCCCGTATCCAAAAAGTTCGAGGTTACGCATTTCAGTGGCGTAAAGGGTTTCTTCAACTGTTTCCGGATCATGATACCGGGAAAGTAGATCCTTATATTTTTGATGGGTACTCTCAAAGATCGTTTCATTATGCCATAGCGTGTCATCGGCATCGATTCCAATAGTGGTGATCATCTAAAGGTGTGATTCTTTTTTATGATGAGTGGGAGGCTTTTTCGGGATAAAGAGTGAGCAGATCTTCGTGCGAAGCAGAACAAATTCCTCTTTCGGTGATCAATCCGGTTATCAGACGGGCTGGCGTTATATCAAAGGCATAATTGGCAGACGGGCTGTTTTCAGGAGTTAATCGAATTGTTTGGAGAATTCCTTCGGAGGTGCATCCGGTCATATGGGTCACTTCACTTTCTTCTCGGATTTCGATGGGGATTTCCGTGAGCCCGTTTTCAATACTCCAGTCGATAGTCGGATAGGGAAGGGCCACATAGAATGGTATGTTATTATCGTGAGCGGCAAGAGCTTTAAGGTAAGTTCCTATTTTGTTACAGACATCTCCTTGGCTGGTCGTTCGATCTGTTCCAACCAGGCAAAGATCGACTTGTTTTATTTGCATCAAATAACCGCCAGCGTTATCTACGATAACACTGTGAGGTACGCCATGTTGGGCTAACTCCCATGCTGTCAGTGATGCTCCTTGATTGCGTGGGCGGGTTTCATCGACCCATACGTGAATTGCTATCCCGGCATCGTGAGCTTTATAGATCGGGGCAAGGGCTGTTCCATGGTCAACTGTAGCCAGCCATCCTGCGTTGCAGTGGGTGAGAATATTGATGGGCTCGTTTTTGGAACTGGCGATTTTGCGGATGAGCTTCAGACCATTTTCGCCAATGGCACGATTGATTTTGACGTCTTCATCGCAGATTGCTTCCGCATGGGAATAGGCGGCTGCTTCACGAGCTTCTGGAGGGATTGCCAGCAATTTGCTTTTTATCGCTTCGATGGCCCATCGCAGATTGACGGCAGTGGGGCGTGTAGCGATCAAAAGATCGCTGGCTTTTTTTACATTGTCATCGCTTGGATCTTCGTGAACAGCCAGACACATTCCATATACTGCTGTTGCTCCGATTAACGGTGCACCACGAACAAGCATCGCTTTGATTGCGGAAGCAGCTTCCTCTACTGTTGTGAGCTGAGCCGTTTCAAAGAGATGGGGAAGTTTGGTTTGATCGATAATGGTGACGGACCAGCCGTCAAAGGATTTCCAAATAGTTCTGTAGGGTTGATTGCCTATGTTCACTTGATGAAGAAAGTGACTCACAATTTCTTTTATGGCAAGATTTGGGAGCGTTGATAACTGAAAGGAACCCTTTGCTTCTGGAGTCTTCTATAAACGGTTACGATTTTTCTGGGCGTCTGCTGGTTACTTCCTTGTAATGAAAAGATGCCAGTCTTTCTTCATACTCGAATCAGGGTAAGTAACCTTGAAAAAACAATTTCTTTTTATGAACCGTTAGGGTTTTCATTGAAGCGGCGTAATCCAAAATCGCCCGCCGGCAATGAACTTGTTTTTTTGGAAATGCCAGGAAGTGAGCATTTATTGGAGCTCTGTTTTTCACCAGATGAGAAACCTGTGGTGCAAGAAGATCTCATGCATACGGCTGTGGGTTACCCAGATTTGATTGCGACTTGCAACGAATTGGAAAAACAAGGTTACGAAATCTGGCCGTCCGATTGGAGAGAAACCTTTCCAGAGGGTAGACGGATGGCTTTTGTGACCGATCCGGATGGGTATGAGGTCGAACTTTTGGAGTGTGCTGAAAATTAAGCGCAGCAGTGCCTTGCCTTGACTTCGGACCAAGGTGGAATTCTGTTGAAACGACCATTCTCATGCGAAACGTATTAATTCTTTTCTTTTTGTTAGTTACGGCTTTCTTTGTCGGCTGTTCCAAGAAACAAACCACGGAAGTTTCTGATGCAGAAAAAGAAGTGGTTTCTCAGTCTGCTGAAGCAGGTGAAAGTGAATCTGATGAAATGCATCGAGTTTCCTTCAATCGGAATGTCGAGGTGGTTGAAACAAGTGAACCCGATGAGACAACTATAGCAGAGGAGTCTGAAGAGGCAGAAAAGGAAACTGTAATGGTATATGCTCCGGAACCCCGAGTCTTTTATTATCCTTTTTATCCGCTTAGTTTACGGATGGAAGGTGTGGAAGGAACTGTTTCGTTAGAATTTGTGATTGATCGAGAGGGAAATGTTGTTGATCCCAAAATAGCCAGCTCGACAGAGCCTCGTTTCAATGAATACGCTCTTGAAGCAATTCGGGAGAGCAAGTTTTTCCCAGCACTACTAGATGAGAAGCCGGTGGATTTTCCGGTAGAATTTCCTATTATATGTGCCTCTGAGTTTGGGACGGGTCAGATGGCTCCTAATTCCGTCTTCAATCATTTGATTTCGAATTTCGGAACATTCTATGTGAGAACCCCAGAGGGGCATGAATTGGCAGAGATAGAAGTGACGGCAATTCTTAAGCAAGAACCTGTTTTTCCTGAGAAAATGAAAGAATCCAAAGCTTCAGGAAGAGTAAAACTTCGCTTTACGGTTACCGAGGAAGGGCAAGTTAAAGATCCAGAAGTTGTTGAATCGAGCCACCAGGTATTTGAGCAATCTGCTCTAACGGCGATTCGTTTCTGGCAGTTCATTCCGCGGATTCGAGAAGGTAAACCAGTTCGCAGTCAGGTAGAACTTCCTATCTCGTTTGATTATTCTGAAGATACGAATAGCGAAAAATAATAAATCATCGTTTTTACTTTTTACAGGTTGGGGTATTGAAGAGATAAGATATGAATTTATGCCCTTGTGGATCTGAGATTGCCTATAGTGACTGTTGCGAAGTTTACATTTCAGGGGAACGGGTTGCTCCGACGGCTGAAGCGTTGATGCGTTCCCGTTATACGGCCTATGTGAATAAAAAGATTTCTTATTTAGAAGAGACGCTAACTTCGCAGGAAAAGTCGGATTTTTCGGCTGCTGAAACTCTCCGCTGGGCTGAAAATTCGGAATGGATTGGTCTTGAGATTTTACAAATAGAAGGGGGTTCTGAAGAAGACAAAACCGGTATCGTTGGGTTTTCTGCCCGATTTAAACAGAAGGGAGAGTCGGAGGAGAAGGTTCACCATGAGATAGGAAAATTTGTGAAACAAGAGGGACGTTGGTACTATGCAGGGCACATTTCTCCCAAGGGACAAACCGTGAAACGGGAGGCGCCTAAAATAGGGAGAAATGATCCATGTAGCTGTGGCAGTGGAAAAAAATACAAAAAATGCTGCGGGAAATAGCCCTGAGGTAAGGATTTCTCAAACAGAAATGCGGGTATGCCCGGAGTAAACATTCATTTTTTCTCCACGGAGGAACCCGATTAAGGTTTGTCCACTTTCCTGAGCAAACTGAACGGCAAGGCTGGAAGGGGCAGATATGGCGACAATAATTGGAATCGCACAGGACAGTGCCTTTTGCATGATTTCAAAAGAAACGCGTCCACTGACCAATAATATTTGGTTTTTCAGGGGAAGCTCGTTACTGAAGAAACTGGATCCGATGACTTTATCTAAAGCGTTGTGCCGCCCGACATCTTCACGGAGAACACACATTTGACCTTCTTGACTGAATAGAGCAGAGGCGTGGAGCCCTCCGGTTTGTTCAAACATTTGTTGTTCTGCTCTCAATTTTTGTGGAAGAGAATAGATTGTCTCCTGAGACACGTTGAAATCGTCGGTTTCGATGGGTAAGAATTTTTGGTGAATCGCCTCAATACTGGCTTTGCTGCAAATCCCACAACTCGATGAGGTGAAGGTATTGCGCACGAGATCTTTCCAATTAAGCGCGTCAGGGTTGGCCAGAATGACATCCAGAATGTTTTCATTGGGCGGTTCTCCTTTTCGTCCACATTTGATAATATCGAGAACATCGTCGCGAGATCGGATTAGGGCCTCGGACCAGAGAAAGCCTGCAGCCAGTTCCCTGTCATGCCCAGGTGTCCGCATAACAACGGCTAAGCTTTTGCCTCCGATACGAATTTCCAGAGGTTCTTCTGCCGCCACAAGATCCTTGGTTTCTTCCACTTTATTCTGCGTGGAATGACGATGGATGGAAAAAGATCGGCTGGTTTGTTTCATGCGAAAATGACTCTGAGATAAGGGTAGGTCTATAACATGTGATGTTTGGGTAAGCGATCTGAATTGTTAGACCTTTTCTAAGAGAACTCAGGTTTTGTCCGATCATGGGTCTTGCCGAATGGAATGGCCGGCTTTTAGATTCTACTTTTCGTGCTTACACTTCAAAATATAACTCTCCGATTTGGTGAACGCTTCCTTTTTCGGGATATTTCCACAACGATTGGCTCCAGGGATCGTATTGGGCTCGTTGGTCCCAATGGAGCGGGTAAATCAACACTTCTCAAATTAATTCTGGGGGAGATGGAAGCGGAGTCGGGTTCAGTGCAGAGGGCGAATTATGTGACACTGGGCTACCTTCCTCAAGAAGGGATCGTGGCTGCTGGACGTTCCCTTTATAAGGAGGCGGAATCGGCTTTCGAGAATATCATCTCGATTCAAAAGCATATTGAAGAAGCCAGTGAACAATTAGAGAAGATGGACACAACCAGTGATCTTTATGCAGAGACATTGGAGATAATTGGTGAGTGGGAGCATCGTTTGGAGGAGTTAGAGGCATCTCGACTTCAATCGAGAGTGGAAACGATTCTTCTGGGATTGGGCTTTTCCATGTCGGATATGGAGAGGGATTGTAAAGAGTTCAGTGGAGGATGGCAGATGCGAATAGCATTGGCTAAGCTGTTACTTCGGCAGCCTTCTCTCTTACTGCTCGATGAGCCAACAAATCATCTGGATTTATCTTCGTTACGTTGGTTGGAAGCGTTTTTAAAAAAGTATGATGGTTCTCTTCTGCTCGTGTCACACGATAAAGCTTTTTTGAATGCGTTATCAAATAGGACGCTAGCACTTTCTGCGGGAAAAATGGAAAATTACGCAGGCAATTACGCCTTTTTTGAGCGGGAAAGTGTCTTGAGAAGAGAATTACAAACAAAGGCTTTCAAGAATCAGCAGAGAGAGCTTCAACAGACAGAACGGTTTATTGAGCGTTTTCGTTCCAAAGCGAGCAAGGCAAGCCAGGTGCAAAGCCGAATTAAGCAATTAGAAAAAATCAAACGAATTGAAATTGAGGATGATACTCCAGATATCCACTTTTCGTTTCCAGACCCTCGTCCCAGCGGACAGGTAGTGATGGAGCTAGAGAATGTCCTGAAGCAATATGGAGATTTGACTGTCTTTGAGGGTCTCAACTATCGAATAGAGAAGGGGGATCGCATCGCGATCGTGGGGGTAAATGGAGCGGGAAAATCTACTTTTGTCAGAATTTTAGCTGGAGAGGAACCTATTCAGGGAGGACAGGTAAAGATAGGGCATAATGTGACGGCTTCTTATTTTGCTCAGCACCAGCCAAATGAATTGGATTTATCAAAAGAGGTTCTCGAGATTATGAGAGAGGTTTCTTCAGGTGCGGGGGAGACGCAGCTACGGGCTATTTTAGGGGCGTTTCTTTTTCGAGGAGATGATGTTTTTAAACGTGTTAAGGTCTTATCAGGAGGTGAAAAAAGTCGGTTGGCCTTGGCAAAAATGCTGCTGAAGTCTGCTAATTTTATGATAATGGATGAGCCGACCAATCACTTGGATATGCGCTCGAAGTCTGTTCTCCAGAAGGCTCTGGGAGAGTATAAAGGGAGTATGGTTATCGTTTCACATGATCGTGATTTTCTCGATGGTATTGTGACGAAAGTTTTGGAAGTGAGCCAAAAGAGAGTCAGACTGTTTTTGGGAAATGTTTCCGAATATGTCATGCAGATTGAAGCGGAAGCCTTGAGAATAGCAGAGGCTAAAGGTGATATTGTGCGAAAATCTCAGGGGAAAAGGGAGATTTTATCGCCCAAAGAGCGAAGGCGAAAAGAGGCTGAGCTGCGCAAGCAATTCGGACCTTTGAAGAAAAGGATCAAAGAGCTTGAAATCAAAATTGAGAAATTAGAAGCACAGCACAAGGAGGTTGAAGCGAGTATGTTGTTGCCTGGGTTTTACCAGCAGGGCGACGAAACAACGCGATTGCTACAGGAACATGACAAGATTAAGGACTCTTTAGAAAAGAGCTATGAGGAATGGGAAAGTGTCACAGAAAAGCTTACTGAGTTAGGTAGCACTACGCAGACCTAGGTAAAATTACTCAGTCACTCGTACTCTCAATTGTTTGGTTTCTGACCGTTTTCGTTTATTTTTCAGGATCTGCTCCTTAATGGCAGGAGGTCGTGGAGAGGATTGTCTACGTTTCTTTTCCCGCTTTGATCGAGCCTCATTGAGGCGGCGTTTCTCTTCGTCCTGGATCAGGTCTAAAAGCCTCTCCCTGGCAAGTTTCCGGTTAATGGCCTGTGACCGTGAGGATTGCACGCTCACCCGTAACCCTGATGGGCGATGGGAAAGAGTAACTTTCGTGGCTACTTTGTTGACGTTTTGTCCTCCTGGGCCCGAGGCAAGTGAGAATTCCTCTTCTAGGTCGTCCTCATTGAGAGTGATGCGGCGTTTCATTTTAGGATGATGATAACAGGAATCAGCGTAATTTTATCCTGTGAAACAGAAATTTTCGGCTGTTTAAGAGGGACTCTCAAAATGAATGGAATTATAAGGTTTTGACAAGCTTTGGCAGGGGGTTGTGGCCTGCTTTCATGTGGAGTAGAGGGTTTTCCCGGTTACTACCCAAATAAACCTCTAGACAGAAGATATGCACATTTACTGATTTCATTCTACTGTGGCCCTAAACTTTTGGGGAATGAAACCGTTTTTAGGAGCAAGTAAAACTCTTAAACTATCTCTCGGATGGCACGAAAAATCAGTTTCATTAATTATAAAGGTGGTGTTGGGAAAACTTCATTGATCATTAATACAGCCGCTTGTTTGGCTAAAATGGGCAAGCGAATCTTGTTATGCGATTTGGATACTCAGTCAAATGCCAGTATTTGGTTACTTCGTTTGGAACGGTGGAATCTGTTGAATTCGTCGGGTTCCAGGTCTATTTATTCGATCTTTGATCCAGCGAATAACATCAAAGTTTCTGATTGTCTGGTAAAGGATGTTCTGAAGGGAAAAGAAGGGGAATCCCTTTTGCCTGGATTGGATCTGGTGCCAACAACCTTTGATTTGGTAGAATTGGAAAATGAATATAAGGGTGAAAAACCAGGTTATGTCCTGTTTCAGGAGCAACTCGCCGAGGTAGAAGACCAATATGACTTTATCCTGTTTGATTGCCCTCCAAACATTTTGCGTGCTTCCCAGTGTGGTGTCTTTTCCAGCAGTGAGATTTACGTGCCTGCCAACCCAGATGCCTTGAGTTTGATTGGGTTTACTCTGCTGGTGGAAAAATTACATAAATTTCACCAAGTTTCAGCCGGATTCAGGCAAAGTGGGATGAGTCCGATGGCTCAGGTGCACGGTATCGTCTTTAATGCCATCAAGTCTGGAGTTGATATCGATGTGCCGAAAATGCGTATGCAGTTGAGAATGAATCAATTTCGGAATCAAAAAAGAGTTTCTTCCAGTGCAAAGATCTTTAATACCCAGGTAAGGGATGCAACAGTTGTCCGAAGATCTGTAACTTTGGGACTCCCCGTTATTCTTTTGGGTAAGGAAAGCAACGAAACAGACGGTGTGGGAGGGGATTACATGCAACTGGCATCTGAAATGATCAATCATGTTTCTCCCACTTAAGAAAACCGTCACGGAAGAACTCCAGAAGACAAGATACGAACCGATTTAAAACAAAGGATTATTTACTATGGATAACACTGAAACCCAAAATGGCATAAATATAACTGCGGATGAATGGAACAAGATCCGCCGAAATTTCCAGAACTCTATCATGGGAGACACGAGTTTGAATAGTCTTTCTGAAGATTTGGGATTGGGGTCTTGGCCCATTCGAGGAGCTGGTGAGGTTCCGGCCAAATATCTCGATTTTACTTTTATTGATTTGCTGGAATATCCTGAGTTCAGCGGTCGACCCAAGAGGATCGAGCAGCTAGTGAATATTCTTCGCCAGACAATGGCTTTTGATGATCCGTTTGGTGATATGGTTCAGTCCGTTGATGAAATTGAATCGGATAATGCCATTTTAAACACGTTGGAGAAGCTGGGGATTCCAAAATGTTTTCCTCTAAAATTAGCCAAACTTTCTGCGGATGCACGTGAGCTGTGCGAAGTGGAACAACTTGAGACAGTGGAAGAATTTGCGCGTTTTGCCCAGAATATGGCGCAACATATTGTGATTGGGGGAGATTTTAGAAGTTTGGTGAACGCATTGGCCAATTCTGAGGAAAGTAATATCGCAAAGTATATCCCATTCCGTCCAGGGTCAAAGGGAGTCCATTTAATCGAATCAATCGGTCTTTTGGTCAAAGAACTTCCCCATGAAGCGCAGTTGGCCCTCGTTCGTCGATTTGGTGGTATCATCGCTGAAAAAGATCGCTTGGAAGCCGTCAAACT
>JANQKU010000045.1 GCA_028280955.1 Opitutaceae bacterium | reverse complement strand
TTTTTATACCAATTTCTTTGAGGAAGAAGTTCGTCACTACGACTACACTTGGTTCCGAGCTGTGGGAAAAGGTAAAGGGACGAATCCGCATTGTGACTTGCCGTATATGGGACGTGGGACGCATAAGCACATGACGTGTTGGACGCCGTTTGGAGATATTACCTATGAAATAGGTGGATTGATGATTCTGGAAAATTCACAAAATCGTCATGATTTAACAGGCAACTACATGACAAGAGATGTCGATAGCTACTGTGAAAATAAGCCGAGACAAGTGGAGAGAGCTAAGAAAGAGGAATGGATCTTCACCGGGACGCTTTCTCATAATCCTGTGATGCTTCGTAACAAGTTTGGTGGTCGTTGGTTGGTTTCTGAATACCAAGCTGGGGATATTCTCACATTTGGAATGGATCTGGTCCATGCGAGTTTGGATAATCAGACCAATAATGCTCGGCTCTCTTCAGATAGCCGTTATCAGAAAGCGTCTGAACCAATTGATGAGCGTTGGATTGGCGAAAATCCTCCTGGGCACAAATGGGCCGGTAAAAAGGGAAGAATTTGTTAAAAGATTGTAGAAATGTAAATTTGGAGCGGATTCTATTGTAAAATCTGCTCTTTTTTTAGGATGCCGTGAAGAAGCAGTTTAATGGTATGCTTTTTTCTTGTGGCTAAGCTTTTAGGAGAATGTAAATCGATTTCAAGAATCTGGGAGAGTGTGTAGCGATTGCTACTAGAAACTTGGCATAATCCGATAAGACTGATCAGAAGATGTTTTGCGTTTAGATCTTTTCTGATTAGATGGTCTTTTTTTGCTTTGTTCAGTTCTTTTTCCAGAGCTTCTAGGATGGGATTCTTAAAAAACTTTGGATTAATTGATCGAATACCTTTACCTTCGTTAAGATTTTCCCATTGGAGGATTCGAATGAAATATGGATTCTGATCAAGGAAATCAAAATAGAGTGTGATGATTTCTGTTAGATTTTCTTCAAAAGTTTTCGATTTTTCGAATGCCTGTATCTCTAATGTCGATAAATGCTCGTAGACTTCTTTGAGAACTGCCTGGTAGAGGCCCTCTTTGTTTCCGAAGTAGTGGTAGACCATCCGTTTGTTAACGTGGGCTGTGTTGACGATCGCATCTACAGTGGTTCCATGGAATCCATTGTTTGCAAATAACTTGATGGCAGTTTTCAGTATTTGGACTTTAGTATTCTTTCCCGGTTTTGTCGTTTTCATTAATGACTTGCACCTCTTAGATTGTAACTGCTTAGTTACTTTTCCTGGAAATGAAAGAAATGCTTCCTCTTAAATCAAAGGATGTCGACGATTTTTTAGCTAAACCGACATCAGGTGTTATAGATACGGTAAGTAGTCTTGAAGGTGATGTAATCATCTTGGGTATTGGAGGTAAAATGGGGAGAACTCTTGGGCTGATGTTGAAGAGAGCTCTGCAAGAAGCTGGGAAAAAGAACCGAATTATTGGGGTATCCCGATTTTCAAACGCTGAAGCCAGAAAAACTTTGGAGGAAAGCGGTATTGAAACAGTTGCTTGTGACTTGTCAGATCAGGCTGCGGTTAATCAACTGACAGAGTATCCCAATGTTTTTTATTTGGTTGCGCAGAAATTTGGAACATCTGATCAACCTGAAGCGACTTGGGTTCAAAATGTGCTAGTGTCTTCTTATGTGGCCCAGCGATATAAACGTTCACGGATTGTGGCTTTTTCGACTGGATGCGTTTACCCGTTTGCGGAGATAGATTCTGGGGGTTGCAAAGAAACAGATGCAATGGATCCGGTAGGAGAATACGCCGGTTCTTGTATTGGCCGTGAGAGAGTTTTTAGTCATTTTTCGCGGGAATATGGGACACCTGTTTGTTTCTATCGTTTGAATTATGCGATCGATCTTCGTTATGGTGTTTTGGTTGATTTGGCGACAAAAGTGCAAAATGAGGAAGAGATCGATTTGGCCACGGGACATGTCAATGTCATTTGGCAGGGGGATGCTGTTGCGCGGGCGATAGAATGTCTGTCTCATTGTTCAATACCACCGTCAATTTTCAATATAACTGGGAAAGAAATACTGAAGGTAAAAGATTTGGCGGTGAAATTTGGGCGAGAGTTTGGCGTGGCACCTAAGTTTTCAGGATTGGAAAAGTCTGCCTGTTGGCTTTCGGATGCCAGCAAATCCATGGAAGTGTTTGGTGAACCATCTGTTTCAGTCGATGAAATGATTCACTGGATCGCTACCTATTTAAAAGAAGGGGGAGAACTTTTGGGAAAACCCACTCATTTTGAGTCAAGATCAGGAAAATTTTAAGGTTTTGCCGATTCCTGAGTTTTTAAATGAGGAGTTTTCAAAAATAACTAGACGAATGATGGTTAAACTGTAGAAATGGCAAACGTGCGTACAAGGCAGTTATTTGTAGGGTTAGGTTTTATCCTCCCCAATATTCTCGGTTTTCTAACTTTTACCCTGGTCCCATTGGTGGTCAGTTTTACCTTGGCATTTAGTAACTGGGATTTGCATTTGCACAATATGTTCCGTGATGAACCACTGAGGTTTCTTGGCTTGGACAATTTTAAGGAACTCTTTCATCACCCTGATTTTTGGCAATATTTTGGAAACACTCTGTTCCTGATGATGGGAATTCCTTTTTCTATGGCTGGAAGTTTAGGGGCAGCACTTCTCTTAAGTAAGGATTCGAAAACGAAGACGGACTTGCTTAAACCAAAGTTATTAGCAGGAGCTGTGATGTTGTCTTGTTTCCTGGTTATTCTGTGCTTGGGCTTAGAGATGTCAGCCATGTTCTTACTGTTGTCGCTTCTTTTTGGAGGTATTGTGATTGGGGGTGTCTTGGGTGGGATAACCGTTTATCGAACTTTATTTTATATGCCCGCTTTCACAGCTGGTGTGGCAACCTATATCTTGTGGAAAAAGCTGTATAATCCTCAGGTTGGACCTTTCAATCAAGTGTTACGCCCTTTTCTTGATTCATTGACGAGTTTGGTCCAGTCCATGCCTGTGTGGGTTATGAGTGGTTTGTCTGTTTTTTTGGTCGTTGCCATTTTCATTATTGCCGCATCTTATATTAGCAAATTGGGAAGATTCTGGAGGACTGAAGAAGTTGGTTGGTTAACTCTACTGTTTGCCTTGCTGATAACATTGGTTCCCATTTTCTTTGCTTCTAAAGTTATTCAACATTGGCATTTGGGTTTTATTCTGTCCGTTGCTGTCATAGCTGTTATGGGATGGGAAGTCTGGAGCTCGCTCTTTTCGGGTAGAAAACCCGTCCGTGATCGAGCGAAAGGAATGGGAGAGCACCTGATGCTCTCTGTTTTGCTCTTGATTGCCAATTTTTCTCTCATTGGTATTAGCTTGGTCATTTGGAATCTTCCAAGTATGGCATCTGACGGCTTGAACCCACCAGAATGGCTGACGGATTTTCATTGGGCAAAACCCTCCCTCATGATCATGATGTTGTGGATGGCGATTGGTTCCAATAATATGATTTTGTACCTGGCAGGTTTAACCAATATATCACCTGAGCTCTATGAGGCGGCTGAGATTGATGGGGCTTCCCGTTTCCAAAGATTTTGGCATGTAACCTGGCCTCAACTGGCACCGGTTACTTTCTTTATCTTTGTCATGAGTATGATCCATGGGCTGCAAGGCGGATTTGAGATCGCTCGAACGATGACGGAAGGAGGTCCAGCGGGAGCGACGACTACACTGAGTTATTCCGTTTACATCGAAGGGTTTGAGACGGGAAGGTTAGGATATGCTTCTGCAGTGGCTTGGGCTCTGTTTGTTCTGGTGTTGGCTGTGACACTTTTCAATTTTAAATTTGGTAACCGCAATACGAATGACTGATCAACAGACCAAGACAAAGCCCCAAAAGAAAAGTGAATTTCTTTCATTTGGAAGTTGGCATCTTTTGATGACTTTTTTTGGGCTTACCATGTTGATTCCGTTCGTTTGGATGGTTTTGACCAGTCTGAAACCATTAGCAGAATTGGGTAATGACTCATGGCTTCCCAGTGAAGCCCAATGGCAGAATTATAAGGAAGTCTTCTCTGTTATCCCTTTTGGGCGATTCTATTGGAACAGTTTGTTTATCGCCTCATGGGTTACTTTTCTTCAAGTCCTAACCAGTTCCTTGGCTGCCTTTAGCTTTTCCCGTTTACAATGGCCGGGCCGAGACAAGGTATTTCTTTTGTATCTATCGACTATGATGTTACCTGGATTGGTTATGTTGATCCCCAATTATCAGATCATGGTTAAGTTGGGGTTGGTCAATACAATGCCTGGGTTGATCTTGCCAGCAGCCTTTTCAGCCTTCGGAACCTTTTTGTTGCGGCAATTTATGTTAACAATTCCCAGTTCTCTTGATGAAGCAGCGGAAATTGATGGCGCCAGTAAATGGCGGGTTTTCTGGGAAGTGATCTTACCTTTAAGTCGGCCTGGTTTGATTACCTTAACGATTTTCACCTTTATGGGGAATTATCATAGCTTTTTCTGGCCATTGGTAATGATGCGCAGTGTGGAAAAATACACTTTGCCTATTGGATTACTCTTCTTTGATTCTGAGAGAGGGCAATCCACCCACTTGTTGATGGCAGCAGTTACCATGTCTGTTCTACCACTTGTTATTATCTTTGTTGTTTTACAAAAATACCTGACCAAAGGAATTCAGCTTGGTGGAGTAAAAGGATAAGCAGACTTTCGTTTCAATTTTTCAACAGTAGTCTCTCTGAAATGTGGAAAGACCCTGTTTATAGGTCGGAAACTTATTTTGAGGAGATGAGAAGTGTTTTCTGGAACTGACTCTCAAACTGTTAACAATGGTAGAGTCGTAGACGACTCCTCAGTGAAATTGAGGTTGTGATGTGGCACCTGAAAGACCCTTATCTTTTTAGAGAAAATAGGGAGATTAAAACTGTAAAGGAACCACAACTTCTTCTTCCACTTGTTTTCCTTCCTTAATTGCCGGGAGAAATTTCCAGAGTCGAATACAACTCAGAATTTCATTGGCGGTGGAAGATTCAATCTCACTGTCCAAATAAGCCTCTGAAACCATTCCCAGCGCATTTATTGTAATATTAGCGGAGATCTCTTTGTTTTTGAGATCCCGGTAAGCCGATTCACTTAAGGTAAAGTCAGGCCTGAAAATGAGGGATGGTTCCACTGTCTGCTGTCGATTAGCTTCTTTGTGGTTTCTGACGAGTTGAGACATGGAGGCTATTTCATTCCAGCTAAGAAATTGATTGCGTTCTGGATGATCGGATGGCACCAGTTCTTCTCCATCCTGAAAAGTGAGAAACATATAGCGAGGCCTCTCGTGTTCTCTCAAAGTCTTGCTAGATGCATAGGGAATTTTCATTGGACGAGTTTTCCCTTCGGCAGCATCTTTTATGTTGCGCCATTGGAGTTCAGCGATCCCTTTGTCGCTATAGAAAATAAAGACACCATAGGCATCGTGTAGGGGTCCATCTGTTGAGGTAAGATTTTCCCAAACCTGAGTTTGATCGTTATCTACCGTCTGCTTGCGTTCGTCTCTTGCTATCTGTTTCCCAATAGTGCTTTCCGAGGCTCCTACGTCAGATCCTGCGGGAACGCTGGGGGCACCGTCATTCAACGAAGGAATATTTGACCCCATGCGTCCTCCTGCAAAATTTGCCGAATCAAGCCCATGCCCTACGCCGGTGTCTATACTGGTAACTCTTCGTCCTGTGAGAAGAGTGGGGGTTTTTGCTATTTTGTGAGACCAAAAGAATACACGGGATTTTTTGGGAACTTTGATGAGCTCTCCTTCTACGTTGATAAGAGGTTTTTTCTTGGCCACTCCGACGATAGGATGAAATTCCCCCTCATGTAAAACGACGGGGACAAAGGATCGCAAAGCTGGAGTTGTTATTGCTTGGTCCTGCGTCGCTTTTACCGTGGAATGGGGTAAAATGAACATACCCAAGGTCAAAAAGCAGATGGTAAGTTTTGGGTGGTAGATTTTTATTTTCATAGAGGTAATCTAGTTTGTAGTCGATTATCTATAGAATTTCTATAACAAAATAAAATTATGTAACGAATATGGAGACTGGTTTTTGTTATAAGTTGTTCCCTCTTTTTATTCGCATTGGACCAGTCGTAACTAAAGTTATAGAGTAAACCCAGGATCGGAGGCTTTTTTGTGTTTTATCTGTTAGGGAACCAGAAGCGATGTCGTTGACTAAAATTTAATTACAATAACCGACAGATATGCCCTGAAAGCTGAAAATGTCAGTTTTTGAAGAATACTGTTTCTAAAGGGTTAAAAGTCGAAAATGTATTTGAAAAATTAAAATCAGAATTGAAGAGGAATTCTAATTTTCTGCTCGATTCTTTGACCATTTTTGATGGCTGGAAGAAATTTCCAGAGACGAAGGCTTTTTAACACTTCACTGGCAGTAGCAGATCCAAGTGAACTATCTAAATAAGCTTCTGAAACTGTTCCCAGTTCATTTACCGTGATGTGAGCGAGGATTTCTTTGTCTATGAGTTGTTCATAAGTTGATTCACTCAAGATAAAATCAGGTTTGAAAATAAGAGATGGTTCCAGAGTGTTCTGTGGATTGGCTTTTTCGTGGTTTTTGGAAATCCGAGACATGGTGGTTATCTCGTTCCAGCTCAGAAATTCAATGCGTTGCCGATCATCAGAGGGCACTAGTTCTTCTCCATTTTGAAAAACCAGAAAAATGTAGCGAGGGTTCTTATGTTTTTTTACGCTTTTCCTGGATGGATAGGGGATTCTTATCGCACGAGGCGTCCCTTCAGGAGTGTCTTTCAAGTTTCGCCATTGAAGTTCAGCGAGACCTTTTTCGCTATAGAAAATAAAGACTACATATGAGTCTTTTAAGGCTCCATTTGTTGAAGTTATGTATTCCCAGAATTGAGTTTGATCGTTGTCTACTATTTCGTTGTGTTCGTCTCTGGTTATCTGGTTTCCTTCAACTCCTGGGAGTGATGCGTTGCGGGCGCCTGTTATGGCTGCTACTGTCTTACCACCTCCTCCTGAAAGCCCACCCAATGATGCTCCGCTTAGCCCGTGACTGATTCCAGTATCGAGTCTGGAGACATGCCGTCGGGTAAGAAGAGTCGGTTTCTTTGCTGCTTTATGGGACCAAAAGAAGACCGTTGATTTTTTAGGCATAACGATAGATTGCCCGGCAATGTCGATGAGAGGTTTTCTCTTCTTAACACCAATAATAGGATGAAACTCATTTTGGTACAAAACAACCGGGGTAAATGATCTCAAAGCTGATATCGTTACCCTGTCTTGAGGTGTCTCTGCTATGGAGTTAGGTAGGGTGAAAATGACCCAAGCCAAAAGGCAGATAGCAAGCATTGGGTGATGACCGTCTATTTTCATAAAGGTCATCTATTTGGGTTGATTATCCATAAGAACAAGTTTTCCCGAAGTTATACGGTAGAAGAGCGGCGAGTAACTTATTTTTGAACAGTTTTGTAAACGTTATTTCCTCTCTCCTTCTATCATCGGAAAATGGTTGGCCAATCTTAGAGTAGAACAAATTGGAAATTCATGACTAATGGTATTTTATGTGAAATGAAGTTAGATATCAAGTTTGGCATTGTTAGATGTATTTTTTCCAAAAGATAGCCTCCATTCTCCTTGAGAAAATGTGTTTCTAAAATTGCAATGGAATGACCACTTCTTTTTCTATTTGTTTTCCTTCTTTAATTGCTGGGAGAAACTTCCAGAGTCGAATGCACTTTAGAATTTCGTTGGCAGTAGAAGAGTCCACTTCACTGTCCAAATAAGCCTTAGAAACAATTCCCAAAGCATTTATTGTGATATTAGCAGAGATTTCTCTATTTTTGAGATCTTTATAAGCGGATTCACTCAAGGCGAAATCAGGTCTGAAAATAAGAGATGGCTCCACTGTTTGTTGATGATTAGCCTTTTTGTGATTAGTAGAAAGTCGAGACATGGTATTTATTTCGTTCCAACTAAGAAATCGATTGCGTTCCGGGTGATCAGAAGGCACCAGTTCCTCTCCATCCTGAAAGGCTAGGAATATATAGCGAGGATTCTCATGATTTCTCAAGGTTGCTCTAGATGCATAGGGAATTCTCATCGGACGTTCTTTCCCTTCGGGAGCGTCTTTAATGTTACGCCATTGCAACTCGGCGATGCCTTTGTTACTGTAGAAAATAAAGACACCATATGCATTGTGGAGGGGGCCGTTTGTGGAGGTAATATTCTCCCAAACTTGTGTCTGGTCGTTGTTTGCTGAATTGTTGTTTTGGTCCCTGTTTATTTGATTGCCTTCAAGACCTTGTGAGATGTTTCCGGGGGTTTGTGGTCCCAGCTGGCCCCCTCCAGCTCCCATAGGCTCTCCTAAACTGGCTCCAGCAAGTCCATGCCCGATACCAGTATCGATACTGGTAACATTTCGTCCGGTAAGAAGAGTAGGAGTGCTGGTGGCTTTGTGAGACAAAAAAAAGACATTTGATTCTTTGGGGAGTGCAGTGAGCTTTCCGTCAATGTTGATTAGAGGTTTTTTTTTCTTAACGCCAACGATTGGATGAAGCTCCCCATGGTGTAAAACAACAGGAATAAAGGATCGCAAAGCTGGAGTCGCTTTTGTAAAATCTTGAGACTCTTTTGCCATAGAATGAGGTAAGAGAAAAAGCCCTAAAGCAAGAGAGAAGATCGTATGGATTGAATAGTGGATGTTGTTTCTCATGAGAAATGAATTTTAGTCGATAATCTATAGGAATATGAGTAATGTATTGTAGACCGATTTTTGTAATTGTTGTTCCTACTCTTTTGTTTGAATGCATGAGGTGTTATGATAACAATTGAAGATGAGATACTCTGTTTTATCATAGTATCTCAGTTATCCCAGCCTATGCGTGGATTTCGTATACAAAAAAACAGCAGTCTTATGAGGACTGCTGTTTTGAAAAAAGAAAAAATTGGAATCCGAAAATCGAAACTAGAATTGAAGGGGAATTTCGACTTCTTCTTCGACTCTCTCGCCGTTTCTGATAGCGGGGAGGAATTTCCAACTACGTATGGTTTCCATGAGGTCATAGGAGGTCGTTGGTTCGAGATCGTTATCCAGATAGACATCAGAGACAGTTCCTGTATCCGTTACGTTCAGAAGGGCGGAAACTACTACTGTCTGAAGTTCATTATAGGATTCTTCGCTGAGAACAAAATTGGGCCTGAAGATTAGAATAGGGTCCAGGGTTTGATTGGCACTCGCTTTTTCGTATGCCTGAGCCATCTTTTCCATCGAGGTTTTCTCATGCCATCTCAAAAAGCCTTCGCGTTTATGATGATCGAATGGAATAAGCTCTTCCCCATCCTGGAAAACCAAAAGTAAATAACGTAAATTATCATGTTCTCTTAGGGTTTTTTTTGCGGCAAAAGGGACCGGGAGTGAACGTCTTTTGTCTTTGCGGGTGTTTTTAATGTTTCGCCACTGAAGTTCAGCAATACCTTTTTCACTGTAGTATATAAAAACACCATAAGCGTTTGTGAGAGGCCCTTGTCTGGGAATTATGTGTTCCCAAGGCAAAGTTTGATCATTATTTGCTTTTTCTCCAAGTGGAATAGTTGGGTCTGGAGAAGTTTCTCTGGAATTTTGATCTCTTACGATTACACCCGGAAGTGTTGCTCCAGTTCTCCCAGTTGGAAAGTTCGCCCCGGCTAATCCATGTCCAACCCCAGTATCAATGATCGAGGTATATTTTTGAGTATGAATGGAAGGAGTTTTATATGTATTTTTTGACCAGAAATAGACAGCTGCATCTTTCCCTAGGGAAATCAGTTCTCCCTCAACACTGATAAGCGGTTCATTATTTTCGACCCCAATGATTGGGTAAAATGCTCCCTGGTAGAGAGCGACTGCTGTGAAGGGTTGCCCGGGAATGGCCTGTGGAGTGGCTTGTACAACTTCTGTGGTAGGAGTTTCTGGTTCTTCTGCGGAGATGGCAGCAAGGGCAGTTACGCCCCAAATAAGGAAGAATATGGTGAGCAGGGAAGGATATTTCATAAAGCTAGGTCAGTTTCATGGATTTGCTGAGTTATAAGGGTCGCAGTTTTTGGATGATTAAATCGTTTAATTTGATTATGAGATAGTCCAATTGGCGATTCTCATTTCTGATAGGTAAGGCTGATAGCCTAAGTCGCTGAGGCTTTTTTTGCAAATTTTTTTGACATTTGAAAAAGCCTTTAGGTTCCCATTTAAGAGGGGGTTCCGGAAATACTCAACGAAGCCTGGCTGTTTAGAAGTATTTCGAAATTTTAAGCTATGATAAAAAATGTTCTGAAATGCGGCTGAGAAAGCCAATTTGGCTGCTGCAAATATAAAAACGACAGTCCTTTAAAGAATGAGCCTGTTTTCTCTGCAAGATGAGACTTAAAATTGAAGAGGGATTTCGACTTCTTCTTCGACTCTTTTGCCATCTTTGATCGCTGGGAGAAATTTCCAACCGCGCATTGATTGTGTGATCTCATAGGATGTATTCGGTTTGAGCGCATTGTCCAAATAAACATCCGAAACAGTTCCTGTATCCGTTATGTTTAAGAATGCGGAAACCATGATACCTCGAAGTTCATTATGAGAGGCTTCGCTGAGAAGAAAATTAGGTCTGAAAATTAGGATGGGATCTAGCGTTTGATTTGCACTGGATTGTTCGTAGGCAAGAGCCATTTTTTCCATGGAGGCTCTTTCATGCCACATCAAGAAACGTTCGCGTTGAGGACGGTCGTAAGGAATACGTTCTTCTCCATCCTGAAAAACCAAGAGCACATAGACAGGCTCTTCTTGTTTTTTGAATCTATTCCCTGAAGAAAGGGGGACTGGCAGTGCGAGTTTTTTGTCTTTACGGGTGTCCTTAATTTTTCGCCACATAAGCTCTGTAATGCCTCTTTCATTATAGTGAATAAAAACACAATAAGCATTTGTCAGTGGTTCTCCTCTGGGGGTAATTTGTTCCCAATATATATAAGGATTATTTTCTGCATCCTCTCCGAGAGGATTCGTTCGATCCCGGTAAATATTGTTGTTACTTCTATTTCTTGCATTGGGAAGATTTGGTGGAAAATCCACTCCTGTTTTGGGGTCTGGGAATTTCGATCTAGTCGATGATCGTCTAGTTCCTGTGCCACTTTGGGAAAATCCTTTTTGGGTATCAATAGAAGGAGTTACATAGGTATTATTCGACCAGAAATAGACAGCGGCATCTTTTCCTAGAGAAACAATTCTGCCCTCAATATTGATCAGCGGCTCATTATCTTCGACTCCGGCGATTGGATAAAATCCTCCTTGGTGAACGGCTACTGGCGTAAAGGGCTGATATGGAATGGCTGGTTGAGTGGTTTGCTCGGCTTCTGCAAAGGTTAGGGGTTGAGTTGCTACATTCCATATGAGAAAGGTTATGGTGAACAGAGAGGGGTATTTCATGAAGATGCTGAGTTTAAGGATTAACTGGATTGAGGTAAGAAGCGAAGGTTTTGGGATTGTGGTGTGGAATCGTCCGATCTTATTGTAAAATCAAAAGAGATGGATGAATGATACTGGATATACTTGGCGTCTGATACCTAAAATGATGACTCTAACGCACCGATGTGTTTTTTGCAAATTTTTGGATACTTCCAGTAGTTCTACAGTTCCTAATTAGTTTAGAAATTTTCTGATCATACCCCATCGCAATTTTATATAACCGTGTTTCGGAAAACAATGGTAGAGTTGTCCTGTTCTATCGTGAGGGAGCAGTCGATCATTCGGTAATGAGTGATGGGCATGAAGATGCCTCTAGAAAACAGAATTCTTTCTACCCGAGTTCTGGTCCTGCTATAGCAAAAATAGCCCCAGGTTGGTCGATCGGATCTGTTATGCTTTTCCCCATTCGCATGAAGTTGCGTTGGCAGGAAAACCCGATTTTTGACAGCCACTTGTGAGTTTCTTCATGATGATTAGGCACGTCGATAAAAACGGCCTCTTTGCACTGCCTGAGGGCTGTTTGGATCAAATGGATCGCGATGACTGGGTCAGATGAAACAACAGGACCGATTTGAGTGGCATCTCGCCCGATTCGACCCATAGCAAAGCCGAGCAGGGACTTGGAAGTGTCTTCTGCTAGAAAAGCTAAATGTGGATTTCGATGCAAGAGATTCGAAAGGAGAATAGAACGGTCTGCTCCGAAGAACTGCTCATCCCAGGCGGCAAGAAGGGTTAGGTCCGATTCGTCGATTTGCCGAATGGCGATTGATGGAGGAAGATCAGTTGGTAAAGTTTTGGCTGTTTTGATAACACTCCTTTCGAGTCGGCTAATGAGATAGAGATCGTTAAATCCAAGAGAGAGGTAGACTTTTCTTCCGGCATCTGTGGCGTCTAGTATGGGTGTTTTTTCATCGGCTTCTAGAATTTCAATGCCACGTTGTAGGAGTCTTGTAGCCAAGCCTTTTCGCCTCCATATAGAAGTGACTAAAACCATACTAATCCATCCGAAGGTACCCTGAAAAGGCAGAGCGAGTGCACTGGCAACTAAGTTGTCTTCATGTGTGAAGAAGCCGAAAGCTTTTCCCTCTGTTATCATGAATTTCCAGTCGTCAGAGACTTGATTCCAGTGAGCTTCTTTTGACAGTTCGAGGGCTTGGGGAATTTCGATTGGGGTTAGTTGCCTCAATTCCAATTGATCTTCTGATGCGGACATAGACTCGAGCATCCCGAAATGAGCACAAGTATCAATTAATTCTTAAAAATTAATCATAGATCTTGCCTCCTATCTGTTGAGGCCGTTGAGTTTTCTTTTCTTTTCTTAATCCGGTATGCTTGAGTGGAATTTTTCCAATACCGGAGTGATGATGCCTTCGAACGAGATATTGAGACAATTAGCACGTTTTCGTGTTCCTTTGCGAAGTCGAACCGGATCAATTCGGAGCTTGGCAAGAGAGGCTTTAAAAAAAGAGGCTCAACAGATGGAATTGGGGCATCTTTCTCTGTCTTCAGATAAAGTAGACTTATCTAAGCGCTACCAAAAAGAATTTTTTAACGACTAAATAAAAGATACAATGGGTTACGGCGACGAGAATATCAATCTTCCCGATGGGGAGAATTTTGCTCCTGGTGAAGAGCGGGTGAAAGAAATTGAAAAGATCCTTATGGAGGGAAAATTTCATCTAGGCTTTCCCGGGACAGATCGGAAAGCGTGGGAGCAGATTTTACGTCATGAAGCAGGGCAGACGATCTTGAGAGAAGGAAAAGTCGCTGCAAAAGAGGAGCCAAAGCCTCGGATTACAAATGAAATTTATCGGTCAGCTCAGGAGAGAAATTGCCCTTTGGAATTTAATGAGATAACACAAAAACACTGGTCGCAGTTCGGAGCGTTACCGTTAGTGGAATGTCTGGAGCCGACTGGAGAGTATATTCCTTTGATCGAAGACGATATCAAAGCAGCGGCTCAGCTAAAGAGTTGGACGCATCCTGGAAATGATGTGGGAGGAGAAACGTTCGAGGGTAAGGCAATTTTTAATGATCTGACGTCGCTTCACCGGGCCTCCAACATGGCTGCAGTTGACTATTTG
>JANQKU010000015.1 GCA_028280955.1 Opitutaceae bacterium | reverse complement strand
TTCTGAAACAATTGAGCTGATGGCTGCCATTATTGCGGGGATTCGGAGTCGTTCCGAAAATGGACGACTGGTGCCGGTTTCCGAAATTATAGGTGAATTAACGTTATAAACGATGAGTATTCTAGATCGATTTTCATTAAAGGGAAAAGTGGTGCTCCTGACAGGTGGCGCCGGTATTTATGGTCGTGGTTTGACGCGTGATGTGGCGGAAGCGGGCGCAAAGCTCATTATTGCGTCACGCAATACAGAAGCATTACAGAAAGTGGCCGATGAGGAAAACGAAAGAGGTTATGATGTCTCGGTTGAGTTTCTCGATCAGGGCGATGAAGAATCGGTTAAAGCTTTGTGTGCCCGCTTGAAGGAACAATTCGGTCGCATCGACGGATTGGTCAACAATGCGGTGGCCAGACCAATGGCAGAGGCCAAAAGCATGGCCGAGGGGCTGGAACATTCCATGCGCATCAATGCGACGGGTATGATGGTCTTGACGGCTGAAGTAGGTGAGATAATGACAGCCCAGGGCTCAGGCAGTATCGTCAATATTGGTTCCATCATGGGAATGATCGGAACCAATAAATACCTTTATGAAGGAACAGGGATGAAACATTCACCCGATTATTTCTTTCATAAAGGTGGCATGACCAATGTGACTCGTTTTTTTGCAGCCGACCTCGGTCCTCATGGGATTCGAGTGAATTGTCTTTCTCCTGGAGGATTCTTTAATCATCAGGACCCTGTTTTTGTGGAACGGTACAATAAAATGACCATGATGGATCGAATGGCTCAGGATGGGGATTTGGGAGGATCGGTTGTCTTCCTGCTCAGCGATGCTTCTTCTTACATTACTGGGACTAATTTGCCGGTGGATGGTGGTTACACCGCAAAGTAAACTTCTGGTGCGGCCGAAAAAAGAAGATCACTGTGTTGGCTCACTGCTTACGCACTTCTAGTGCGCTACGCAATAAGCCGCCTTGTGCTGTTTCTTTCTCAGCACGCACCATCTTATATTTTTAGATGGGTCGAACTTCGAAGCCATAGATAGCGGCGCAGTCGAGATGAATTCTGGCCAGGATTCGTTTGCCGGGTACGGGTTTGATGATGCTTCCATTCTTCCATTGAACGATTGCGTCAAAGCTTTCGTCCTTTAGCAGAATGGCCTCTTCCAGTGAATGGCCTGCCAGATTGTTTTGAGGGGTTTGCCACTCGCGAGGGGGATCCATCTCAAAGAGTTCGACTCTCACCGAACCATCATTGGTGGTGTCATAATTCAGGACGAGTTCACTGGGTTCGGTCAGGCTGTCCAGATTCAGTTCCACCGTGCCTTCCGGATCGGAGCGTAGCCCGAAGATGCGACCCTTGGGCCAACTGGCGTAACCGATGGCCACGTGGCCATCTCTACGAATTTGGGCGAACCGTTTTTCGATGGGGTTGCGATCATCATCGACCTGCCATCCATGGCTTCGTTTGGCAGCACCGAAATAAAAGCGGTTTTCGTTACCCACTTCGAGAATGCTTCCGGCTGAAAAGATGCCGCCGCGTCCCCAGGGAATGGAAAGGTAGGAAACAAAATCTTTTCGGCCAGGAGCATGGATCCAGGCAGATTGTTGATTGGCCTGGAAAGCCAAGGTAATGTCACCAATCCCGTAGATCCCATAACCATTTTTCAAATACGGTCTGGAATGACGGAAGTTACTAATAAACCCGATCAGGCTCGCCTGACCAACTGGCATCATGCCCATCCCGTAGTAGTCACCGGAGGCAAAACCTCTGGAAAGGGCGCAGACCTCGTCGAAATCATCGGGGATCAGTGAGGCATATGCTTCGGACCATGTTCCATTATTAAAAGAGGCATGATAAATCCCTCTCTTGAATTTTTCGCCTCTATGGGATCGATACTTTACGGCAATGACTCCCTCTTGTCTGCCGGGATGATAAACCGCTGAGATAACGTCGGCGCTATCCCATTGCGGATTCAGTTGATCGACTTCCCAGTGTAGTCCATCGGAAGAATGAGCCGTATAAAATCCATGGATGGGAGAACCCTCCGGACCACCCACATGTTCTTCACGACCATAGCCAACCGCTCGGTAGCGATGGGAGGAAGGGCTATTCGGATCGATAAAGACAGAAGGGGAGTGCAGTCGCAAATTACAGAGGTTTGCCTTTAGGCCCAGTTTAAGATCCGGCTTTCGCCAGGTGATCCCATCGTCCGATTCCGCGTATCCGATGCCGCTTCCATCCTCCACTCCCAGATCTTCGGGGAAGGCTTGGTACCACATGCGGTAGATGCCATTATCCTGGAGCACTGTCTGATAACCCATCCCACTTCGGTCAATCGGGTTGTCACCTCGAACGATCGGTTCCTGGGTTATCTCCGGTTGGGCTTGGACGAAGTAAACTTGGTTGGAGATGCTGGCAATCTCCAGACGTGTTTCAAAAAGGGTTTCCATTTTTTATAGGGGCGAGAAGTGGGGTGATTTTACTGGAATTTCCAGTGAGTCGTGAGCTTTGCTAACTGACCAAGTGACTTCAAGGATGATTGCGAAAAAGAGTGCAATCAGTGATAGGAGCATGGTTTGTCGCATGCCACCTGTTGGGGATTTATTCGCATGAGATCGTAAAATGATTGATCCCGTTTTCTCTTAATTCATCGATTGTTTTGACGAATTCACCGGCTTTAGTGCTGTCATCAATTAAGAGATAAACCCAAGCGTCTTTTTTATCGTTCAGCATTAGAATTTTCTTTTGAAAATCCTGAATGAAATACGAAGCGATATCGGACTCATCGCTCTTTTCAAATATCCATCGTTGTCCGTCGGTATGCCTTATAAAAAAGACTTTTGATTCAGGATCAGGCAAGGCGCCGCAATAGGGGAAATCTCTTTTGAGGGGAAGTCCGTGCTGCGGGCCTGCTCCGAAGAGAAAGAGTACGAGAACGAACATTAGAGCGCCGAAGGCCGCGAACGTCGCAATGTTTAGGGAAGGGTTACTTTTTCCCGATCCTGATAGACGAAGTCTAGGTTTCATTGTTTCGAGCGATTTGTCTCAATACCCTATTTACCTCAAGGGGTTAACTTAGGTTTATGAATAGGTTTTGGGTTCTCAAATGTCAAAAACAACTAGTAATCTTTCTACAGAATCCCAGCTAATTCGTTGAGAAGGTAGCCGGTTAGAATAATCGCCAGTGTGGTGATTGCGAAAAAGAGCGCGATGAGGGGCAGGCGCATGGTTCGGCGAAGCATGATGGCTTCGGGCAAGCTGAGAGCGGCCATGGCCATCATGAAGGCGAGGGCAGTGCCAAGGGGGATCCCCTTTTCAAAGAGGACGACCGCAACGGGAACGATGGCAGCGCAACTGCCATACATGGGCACACCCAGGAGGGTGGCAATTGGCACGGAAAAAATGCCGGTAGCCTCCATCAGACGATGGATGGTTTCCTGTGGCACGTAGTTGTGAATAAAGGCACCGATAGCGACGCCAACGAGGACCCAAAGCCAGATTTGACGGATGACGCTGAGGGCTTCCGTATAACCATACTGAATACGGGAAACAAAATTGTGTTCAACGGTTTGTTTGTCCAGAGGCGCCGAGGTGGTGATGTCTTTTTCCAAAAAGCGTTCGAGCTTCATGCGGCCGAGAATGGCTCCGGCGACTGTCCCGATGAACATTCCACTTGTTATGTAGGCGATGGTGATGGGGATTCCAAACTCACTGGCCATCAAAATCACCAGGTATTCATTGATGATGGGTGAAGTAATGAGAAAGGAGAAGGTCACTCCCAGGGGTACTCCGGCCTTGAGCAGGCTGATGAATATCGGAATCGATGAACAGGAGCAGAAGGGTGTAATGGCGCCGAAGAGGGCGGCAACGCCATTGCTCCAGAGACCGCCTGCACTCATCCAGCGTTTCAGTTTATCCTCGGCCAGATAGGTTCGGATAAAACCGATCGCAAAAATCATCACTGCCAGCAGCAGGAAGATTTTCAGAGTGTCGTAGACAAAAAAATGGACGGCCCCTCCAAAACGGGATTCCGGGTCGAGGCCGATCCATTGGTAGACCAATAGGTCAGCGAATTTTAGCAGCATTTCCCGCCCTTGCCGTCATCGGAGCCGCAGCAGCTCTGCTTCGACTTTTCATCGGCTTTTACCTTCATCGCGGTATCGACCTTATCGACGATCCGCTTGAAGAAACCAGGCTTTTTGTCTGTCTGAGATTTAGATACGTTGGCAGTTTCTTGTTCTTTCATTTTTGCGTTCTCTTGATCTGATTAAGTCGTCTGTTGGATCGCCTGCCGATAACCACTGGCATAGGCTTCGAAAACCTTGCGGATTTCATCGCGTATACGACGGAAAGCATCCATTTCGGATTCTCCTTCTTTCGCTGCTTTCGGCGGATCTTCGAAACTCCAATGGTAGCGATTTACCTTTCCCGGAAAAGTCGGGCACGAGTCGTTTGCATTGTCGCAAACCGTTATGACCGTATCGATTCCCGTATCCAGAAATTGATCGAGGTGTTTCGAGGTGTGATTTGAAATATCGATACCAATTTCCTTTAAGGCTTCGATGGCGTTTGAGTGAACGTACCCTGCGGGATTTGATCCGGCACTCGAGACTTCAAAAAGGTCTCCGGCGGTGTTTCGCAAAATACCTTCGGCCATGTGGCTGCGACAGGAGTTACCGGTACAGAGAATAAGAACTTTTGGTTTGGGCATCCTATAAAAAAATTATGGGTTGATTGCCTGGGCACAGGCTGCGTTTTCTTTCTGTATCCGTGCCGCAATGGCCGAACGTTTCCGGGTGTCTTCTTTGAAAGTGATGACTTCGCTATAACAATCCTGAAGGCATTTCAGGTTTTCCTTCAGTAGGGGGTCTGACGCATTGGCCAATCGATAAACTTTCCACTGGGCCACACGATCATCCTCCAGTATCCCCAATTCCTTCATATAGCGCAGTTGCTTGGAAATCTTTACCTGATCGGCATCCAGAATTTCAACCATGTGGCATACGCACAAGGGCCCATCTTTGAGGAGGTTTAGAATGCGCAGCCTCTGGACATCGCAGAAGCATTTATACACCTGTATGATTTCCATGCGTTTTATATGCAACTAATTGCATATACTGTCAACGGAAAATAAAAAGGTGAAAATCGAGAGGGTCTCTTAACCTTTCAGAGCATATTCTTTTCGATACTGGGCGGGGGTCTGTCCGGTGTGTTTATGGAAGGCCTGATGAAAAGGGATCACGTTTGCGTAACCGGTTTCCTGGCTGATTTGTTTGATGGGCATGCGGGTTTCGCGCAAGAGTTCACGGGCTCGATAGATGCGATTGCGAAGGAGGAATCTTCCGGCGGATTCATCGTAGTGCTTTTTAAAGCATGCTCTGAAATGACTGGGAGACAGTTCCGCTTTTGCCGCCATTTTTTCGATGGTGATAGAATCCTTTAAATCATCGAGAGCCCAGGCTCTGGCGTGTTCCAGAGCTTGCTGTTCCGCTGTCATGGTTGAATGAGAAATTTTTGCATAACGAAGCTGAGAGAGAATGAGGAAGAGCAGAGCTTCCCGGATTTCCTGTGAACTCTGTGAACCTTCAAAACGAGAGAGTTCGATGGCGCGGTTCACATCTTTCTCAATTTCGGTGTCCTTGCTGTTTTGAAAGAGTTCTGTTTGATTCGTTTTATCGTGCCAGGGCGGGAGTGAATCATGGGGAACTTCGGATCGCTGAAAATCGAAGTGTTGAATAGAAGCCCAGGCTGAGGGTGAAAGGGCTTTCCCTCCAAAGTGGGTTTGTGGATAGATGAGAATGCTTTCCCCGGCTTTCATTTGGAAGAGTTGTCGATCGGTCGTTTCCAATTCGATCAAACCTTCATGAATGTAGAGCAGATCAAAATGAGGGAAGAGCGAGGGACCGATCAGATGGTTTTTATCAAATTGGCCGAATCCATGTCGCAGAAATTGGATCATTGGAGCAGAAAGAAGAAGAAAACAGCAGAATTATGAATAAAATAGAGTTTATTATGTCAAATATAAGCGGAAAAATGAACAATATATGATCAAGTAAGATCGGAAAGTTAACCTAACCCTATTGATGAAAAAAGAGATAGAATTAAACCCTGAGTGGAAAAAGTCCTTTGAAGAAGATGGCTATGTCGCGATCCGCGGCTTTTTAGATGCCGATGAAGTGGCAGAAATGAAGGCAAATATCGATCGGTACATTCGCGAGGTTGTTCCGACATTGGAACCGACTGAAGTTTTTTACGAAGATAAAGACCGCCCTGAAACGCTTATGCGGCTTAACCGAATGTATGAGCATGATGTCTTCTTTGACGAAGAGGTGGCTAAAGGTAGATTCATGCAGCTGGCGGAGCTATTGCTGGGTGAGGGGGCAACGGATAAGGGCGTTATGTTTTTTGATAAACCTCCCAGAGTCGGCCAACCGACGCCTCCTCATCAGGATGGTTACTATTGGAACATTGAGCCCTGTGAAGGCTTAACCATGTGGTTGGCATTGGAAACAGTGGATGAGGAAAATGGATGTGTTCACTATTCCCGTGGTTCCCATAAACTGGGGCTGCGTGAACATGGACTGACGGAAACCATCGGGTTTTCTCAGGGCATTACGGATTTTCCCAATGATGATGATCGCGCCGGTGATGTCGCTATGTTTGCCGAAGCAGGTGATCTATTGATTCATCATGCGCAGACAGTCCACTGGGCCAGTGGTAATGATTCAATAACCCGTTCCCGCAAATCAATGGGTATGCCGTATTATGCGGCAGAGGTGGTCGTGGACACTGCTGCGAGAGAGGCTTACCAGGAGATGTTGCATAAGAAATTGGAGGCAGCCGGAAAAATATAATCTGCGTCCAGAGTCTGGTTTCATTGACAAGGTGTTTTTGAAACCGATACTGGCCGGAATTGGTCTGAGTCCATTTCCGGTCATGGCCATGATATACCCTTAATCCATCTCTTATGTTACGTCGTAGTCGTGTTCTGGAAAGTCTGCGTGCCGGTAAGCAAACCGCGCATGCAAAATTAAATTTCTCTGACCCCCGGGTTATCGAGGTTTGTGGTATAGCAGGCGTTCCCTGTGTCTGGCTCTGCAACGAGCATGTCCCCAATAACTGGTTGAATATCGAAAACCAGATTCGGGCGGCCAAGCTCTATGATGTGGATACTATTGTGAGGGTTGAAAAAGGAGGCTATAATGATTTCATTAAGCCGTTCGAAGCGGATGCGACTGGTATCATGGTACCACATGTTGTTTCGGCGGATGAAGCTCGTCAGATTGTGGAATGGACTCGGTTTTATCCGATTGGCAAACGGGCTCTCGATGGTGGCAATTCAGAGGGGCGTTATTGTCAGATCCCAATGGATGAATATATTCATCATGCGAATACAGAACAATTTGTCGTGCTTCAGATTGAGTCTCCTGAGGCTTTGGAGAATGTCGATGAGATAGCGGCTGTCGAAGGGTATGAGATGCTTTGTTTCGGTCCTGGGGATTTTTCACAGCGGATTGGAAAGCCGGGGGATATGTCTGCTCCGGAAATTGAGGATGCTCGTAAGAAGGTTGCCGCAGCAGCGCGTAAGCATGGCAAGGTGATGATGGCTCCGGGCATGATGGCTCCAAAGGAAGTCCTCGATGAAGAAGGGTTTATGTTTTATGGCCTGGGAGCGGATGTGATCAGCCTCTCTTCTTTCTTTAAAGAGCAGGTGGAGGATTTCTTTGGCAAGGAAGCGACAACCGCAGCCACACAGTACGACGTAGCAAAGTAAGGCTTCTGCCATCGATTTTCATAATTTATAGGTGCCCTTGTAGTTTGGGTCTTTTATTAAAGAAGTCCTGTTTTTTGTTATTTAGAGTCATCCCGTTTCTTTTTGATTGAGTAGCTGGATGATCTACAGGATTTTGACCCCATGTTTGTCAATCATGCTCATTTGATGCCGGGTTCAGTTCGAGAAGATGCCACTCGCAAGGCTCTTCTTACTTTGATGGATAATTGCGGAATCGAGCAGGCGGTCTGTTTTGCGCCGTTTTCCTATCAATATGAAGGTGGTGTTCAGTGGTTGGCATCTGAGATCAAATCAGATGATCGACTCTTTGGTTACGGGACCTTAGATCCGGCGCGTGATCCGGTTGATCAGGTGAAAGAGATTGCGGATCTCGGGTTCAAGGGGATTAAGATGCACCCACCGGCTCAGAAATTTGAGATCTTCGGTGACTGGTCACGGAAGGCTTATGGTGAGATGGAGAAGCTGGGGATCACGGCGGATTTTCATCTGGGGGTGCATTGGCATCGCTTAAAGGATTATAATCCTTTGGACTGTGATGAAATTGCCTGGCATTTTCAGGGTTTGAAGATGGTCTTCGAACATGTGGGAGGGTGGCATTATTATCGCCAGGTTTTGGCAGTGATTACGAATAACATGAACCGGGGGAATCATCTCTACGCGGGTATCGCCAGTGTTCTGGAAAAGGAGTATCAGCGTTATTGGTACCTGGGTCCGGAAGGTCTCGATGAATGTCGCTGGCAGATTGGTCCGGATTTACTCATCTATGGTTTGGATTTTCCTTATAATCCGGAATACATGATCAAAAGAGATCTCGAGAAAATTTATTCTCTGGATTGGCCGAAAGAAGATATCGAAAAAATGACGGGCGGAAACTTGAAGCGACTGCTGGGCCTCGAAGAAGGTGAGGCTGCCACAGTCGGAGGTGATCCCGCCTGAACTGTCTGAAATTACGCTTCAAAGGAAAACGGCTTTCCCGTTTTGATAATCCTTTCGGCGGATGGATACCATCCCTGAGGTGCATGATCAGAAGTGTGGAGATAGCATTGGACTTTTACTTCATTGCTGCCTTCGGTGAAGGTGAGTAATCGACTGATCGGCATGGTGGTTTTTCCGGCATGATGTCGGCTCAGGGAGGCAACGTTGATAAAGGTGGTTCCCCATTTTTGTTCGATATGAGATCGACCGTTCAGGACGTCATCCGGGTGAGTGTGGGTATGTCCGCCCAGCCAGAGATCAGTCGCTCCCGGATGTTCAGCCAGATATTTTTCGAAGGCCTGTGCGTCGGGTTTTCCATCGACAAAATAAAGATAGGAAGCTCCTTCTGGTGCTCCGTCGGAGAAGTAACCATGGTAGTGGGGAACCCATTTGTCGCCTTTTCGGATATAGCCTTCCCAGGCACCTGAACCGACGGTGGTTTCTTTCAACATATGATGATGAGCGGAAAGAGTAATTCCATCGGTGTGGTTACTCACCATTTCTTTCCACCATTCAAAGGTTTCCCCTGTGACGGCTCCGGCGGGATAACCACCTTTTTCGCCTCTACCGATAGGAGGACCTCCGTCATTCCGATCGCCCATCATGAGAAAGAGAATGTTGCCGATACGGAAGGAATAGTGATCCCAAGTGCCTTCAATCGGGTAGGGGCGATGCTTAGGGTCCACTCCGGAGTGTTCGGTATGCTCACCTGTGGGATCGATCCATTTTCGGAACCACCATTGGCAGGCTTCCTTCGGACCACTGGCATCGTGATTGCCCACCACGCAGTAAAAGTCTTCACGCCGATGTTTTTGCAGGACACTGAACTGGCGAATGACCTCTTCTCCTTCTTCGTCATCGGGTGGGGTTTGAGATCCTGAAAAATCTCCCAGGTGCAGGGCGATGTCCCATTCAAAAGGAGGACCGCCTTCATTGCCTCCTTTTTCGGATTGTTGGATAGCATCGGCCAGGCTCGTTCGGTTTCCAACCCTGAGATCTGTTCCCACATGGCAACAACAACTGGCCCAGATACGCAGTGTTTTAGGGATATCCATAGTGGATGGAGTTTTCCCTTTTAGAGTTATTTGTCAAATTGGGGCTGTTCTATGCTAAAAGTAGGGTATGGCTCCTTTTGATCTCTCAACCTACATAAGAGTGACGTTGTTTCTATTTAGTCTGGCCTTGGCTGCTTGCTATCTTCCCGCACGTAGAGCGGCAAATCTTGACCCGTTAAAGACTCTTGCAGGCGAGTAAGCCGAAATGACACTTTCAAGTGATCACATGGGTTTACCGGACAGGCACAATTTTAGTAGCCTGATGTATGCTACGGTTCCTGACGAAGAATTCCATTGACGACCTATTAGTAAGCTATCTACATACATAGACAACTTACTAAATTATGGGAAGAGACAAAAAGAAAGACGTATTATTGGGAACGTTGGATTTATTGATATTGCGAGTGGTTTCCAGCGGATCCAAGCATGGGTATGGGATCGCTCGTCGCATTGAACAGATCAGCGACGATATCTTGAATGTGCAGCAGGGATCGCTTTATCCGGCTCTGCATCGTTTGGAGAAGAAATCCTTCATCAAGGCGGAGTGGCAAACGGGAGAGACCAACAAGCCTATCAAAATGTATACCCTGACGAAAGAAGGTGAGAGCCAGCTCAAAGAGGAAGTGGCTCACTGGAAATTGGTATCTGCGGCCGTCAATACGGTCATTAGCAAGGCTTAGTGATGATCGCCTTAAGAGGTTTACGATGAGCATGCGATGGGTAAGGGAAATTGGAAATTGGCTGAAATCGTTGTTTCGAAGTAACGCTATCTCCGAGGAGATAAACGAGGAGCTCGAACAGCATATCGAGTTCCTGACCGCCGAGTTTGTTGCGAAGGGGATGTCTCCAGAGGTTGCTCGTAAAGCTGCCTTGAAGAAATTTGGTAACGTCGAATCTCTCAAGGAAGACTGTCGTGATATACGAGGAACGCGTGTCGTTATGGATCTGATACGAGACATTCGCGTTACGGTTTATTCTCTTCGAAAATCGTCTGGCTTCAGTTTGGCTGTGATCATACCACTCGTTCTCTGTATCGGTGCCAATACGACTGTTCTTTCTGCGTTGTATGGCATCGTTTTGAAGCCCTTACCGATTGAAAACCCAGAGCGCGTTGTCCAATTATTCAATTTTAGCAAAGAGAGGAACTCTAGCGGTGTAAAAAATTTACACAGTTCATCCAGTTGGAATCAGTATAGCGATCTCAAGAAGCGATCCGATCTTTTTGAAGGATGTGCGCTTAGATGGAGAGTCAAGAAGTTAGTTAGTCGCGATGCATCCTTTAGTATGATCAATGGGCAGAAGGTAACCGCTGGATTTTTCGATCTAATGGGCGCGAAACCATTGCTTGGCCGATTCTTTTTACCAGAAGAAGTGGATCCTGGGCCAGGTCATGTTGTGGTGCTGACGCAAACTGCCTGGGAAAATGAATACGACTCAGATCCGAATGTTATCGGACAGGAGCTCCTCTTTGAGGAGAGTATTTCCTATACCATCATTGGGGTAGCTCCGCGGAACATGGAGGCTTTTGAGCAGCAAGCTAGATTCTTTATCCCATGGGAAGTCGATAACCGTGACCGCAATTTTGCTAGAGGGCGTTACAATGCCTTCAGTAATGACTTGTGGTTACGTTTGAAGAAAGATGTCAGCCGTGAAGCAGCCCTTGAACAGATTCGGGAGATGGAACGCGACTGGTACGAGGAGATAGCGAATGCCGATGCCCGAAGGAGTTTTAAGAGTTACGATCGTTTTGAATTTGACCTGCCGCATCCTCTAGCGGGCTCTTTGTATTTACTGGAAGGAGGATCATTTTTGATACTCCTGGTGGGCTGCTTCAATGTCATGACCCTCGTCTTGAGCCGGGTGAATCAAAAGCGCCATGAACTGTCTATTCGTACCGCTCTAGGCTCTGCAAAATCCCGGCTAAGGCGGCTGATGTTGGTCGAAAACATTTTGCTGATCATTGTAGCAGTGGGTGTTGGAATGATCCTGGCATGGGGAGGAACAATGGTGATCAATGAATACCTGAGTGTCCTAAGTCCAGCTACAGGACCAATCGAATTGGATTTGACTGTTTTTGTGGTAACCCTTGTCCTAATGACAGGAGTTGTGATTGTGATGAGTCTGCTTCCTTTAGAGATCCTCTGGAGGGCAGGGTTGCTTCAACGAGTCGATAGTAGTCAGCGAACGTCTTCTGCAGGAGGGTTTTCACGAAAGCTAAGTAACGGCATGATCGTAGGGCAGGTCGCTATTGCCTTTGTCATGCTCATTGGAGCCGGACTGCTTTTTCGCAGTTTCCAGAATGTTCGGTCTGTCGATCCGGGGTTCGAGGCCAATCAAGTTGTCCAAGGTCAGCTTGATTATGCGACCGTAAAACCTTTTTATAGATGGAGGGACCTTCCGGATCTGAGAAAGCGCATATTGGCAGGCATGAAAGAGATTCCGGGAGTGGAGAGTG
Source organism: Opitutaceae bacterium (assembly GCA_028280955.1). GTDB lineage: Bacteria > Verrucomicrobiota > Verrucomicrobiia > Opitutales > Opitutaceae > NORP342. The sequence continues at coordinate 9,492 of JANQKU010000015.1, read as the reverse complement.
TTAGTTTTTCCATGTATCGTATGTTTTCAGCTGATCCGAGAAGAGAGGGGCGAAATTTCCGTATTCGTGGAGAACCTCTAGATCCTTCACACGTTCGAAATACTCATACTGTAACACCTGAGCTTTTCACTACAATGGGTATTCCCATACTAGAGGGTCGCAGCTTTAATTCAGGAGATGACCATAATTCCATCATAGTAGATGAATTATTTGCCCGGCGCTACTTTAAAGACCGTAGCCCTGTTGGCGCTGAGGTACATTGGAACCCTACATCACCACCACCTCTCGGACAACCTTGGCAGCGGATTGTAGGCGTTGCGGCCAGGGTCAATTTTTTGGGTCAGGAGCAAAGAGATGGTGTGCCGTTTGAATATCAGTGTTGGCCCATTGATGCTGGGGGCTGGGAATACACGATTCTTCTTCGCACCTCTCGTGATACTGAAGGTGTTATTCGGGATATGCGAGCGACACTTCGTGAAATCGATCCTCGTTTACCTTTGAGCTATGCGAGCTCGTTGCAGGAGTCTCTAGATGAGATGTTGTTAAGCCGTAAGGGAATCACCTTGCTGTTGCTATCTTTTGCCGGACTTGCCTTACTTTTATCTCTTCTGGGTGTCTATGCCGTGCTGGCCTACGATGTTTTACAGCGCAGGCGGGAGATCGGAATTCGGATGGCTCTGGGTGCCTCGAAGCAGCAGGTATACCTATTGATCCTAAGAAATGGATTGATGAAGACATTTATTGGACTGGGACTAGGTATCTTCGGTTCCACTGTTCTCAGCCGATTCCTCAGCAGTTTCCTGTTCGACATTACTTCTTTTGATCTTCTGACCTATATCGCGACAGTTTCACTTTTTGTTATCGCAGCATTGGCTGCTTGCTATCTTCCAGCTCGTAGAGCGGCAAACCTCGATCCGTTGAAAATCCTTACGGTCGAGTGAACACAATTTCGCGGATTATCAATTCTAGGTTGTTACTTTCAGCCTAAAGCAGAGGTCATGAGAGCCCTTAACCGTTCTGGATCGATGGCAGAAGTTTTGGCCATAAAGCCTCTGGCATGGGCAAAGTGCACATCCGCTTCTTTGGAAATTTGGGTGAAATCGAGCAGAGGATTATCATTGTAACGGGAAAGGCCATAACCATCACCTCGACGATCAGGATAGATCATTCCGATGGTATTGGGGATTTTGTCTGTCTGGCTTTCAATATACTGAACAAGTCCTGCGGAGGGTTCGGCGGGGAGTGGCTCCGTGCGGGGCATGAAAAGAACTTGATATATTTCATTTTCACCTTCGATTTTCCAGAATTCAGACTGTTGATCGATGAAGTCGAGACGTTTGCGCAGGGAGGTGACATAATTGAGTAAATCTTCTCCGATCATTCGCATTATTTCCCACAGAGGATTCCCTGGTTTCAGTTCTTTTACAGAGGCGAAACGATGTAAAAGGGTAACGTCTATGGGTGAATTGAGTTGGTTGATCACTCTGCGTTCCACTTGTAACCATTTTGCTGTATCCGTAGGGCCACGACAGTCCAGCCATTCTGCCGGTTCCAGCCATGCGCAGAATTGTTTACTGTCTTGATAGAGACCTAAGTGTTGCAAGACAAGTGAGAGAGAGCAGGTAGGGGTGCTTTCTCTGGGAAATTGATGATGGTCGAAGTTGTTCTTTTCAGGCTGATGAACATGTCCTACATCGACCACACAGATAGAAGGGTCGGCCAGATTTTCCTCGGTTGGTTCTCGACGAATGATGATCACTTGATGAAGCGCAACTAAGACACTACAAGTGAGAAATTCATCTTTATGAGCACTACCGGGATGGGTTAAAATTGTTTGAATGGAAGCCATAAAAAAAGCCTCCTCTCCATATTTAAAAGAGGAGGCTGGGTCGTTAAAAATTACCAACGAAAAATGTCAGAGTGCTTATTCTTCGTTAGCGGCTTTAATGATTTCGTCTGCGATATTTTTCGGGCATGAAGCATAGTGAGAAAACTCCATGGTGAATTGTCCGCGACCGGAAGTCATGGTGCGAAGGGAACCAATATAACCGAACATTTCACTGAGAGGCGCTTCCGCTTTGATTTGCACTCCGGTTTGAGTTGGACTCTGGGAATGAATAATACCCCGACGACGATTGAGGTCACCGATGACATCTCCCATTTTATCTTCCTGGGTAAAAACATCGACCCTCATAATCGGTTCGAGAAGTTCAGCGCCTGCTTTCGGGACAGATTGACGATAAGCGGCTCGTGCGGCGATTTCAAAAGCGACAGCTGAGGAGTCAACGGCATGGAAGGCTCCATCTACTAAGATCACCTTGAAGTCCAGACAAGGGTAACTGGCGAGCACTCCTTTTTCCAGAGAAGCACGGAAACCTTTTTCAACAGCCGGCCAGTATTCCTTCGGCACGTTACCACCGACAACCTGAGATTCGAAAGCGAAACCTGAACCTGGCTCCATTGGTTCTAGGACATAGTCGATACGCGCAAATTGCCCGGAACCACCGGATTGTTTCTTGTGAGTATAGGTATCTTCGCAGCGTCTTGTAATGGTTTCGCGATAAGCCACTTGAGGTTTACCGATGGTCGCTTCGACGCCGTGGGTCCGCTTAAGAATGTCGACTTTGATGTCGAGGTGAAGCTCGCCCATTCCTTTAAGAATGGTTTCACCGCTGTCTTCATCAGTTTCCACATGGAAGGAGGGATCTTCCTGAACCATTTTTCCCAGGGCAACACCGAGCTTTTCAGCAGCGCCCTTATCTTTCGGGGCCACTGCGATTGAGATAACCGGATCTGGGAAGACCATGGGCTCAAGAGTTGTTGGATTGTCTGGATCACAGAGAGTGTGACCTGTTTGAGTGTTTTTCATTCCCAGGAGAGCCACGATATCACCAGCTTGCGCTGAATCGACTTCATCGCGGGAGTCGGCATGCATTTCAACAATACGGCCAATCCGTTCTGTTTTTCCGGTAAAGGAATTGAGGACGGTCATCCCTTTTGTCAGAGTACCGGAATAAATACGTGTAAAAGTGAGAGCGCCGTATTTATCGTCCATGATTTTGAAGGCGAGAGCACGGAGTGGCTTATTTGCGTCGACGATAGCAAACTCTCCAGTTTCATTTCCTTCGGGATCCACTTCCGGTTGAGGTTTTACCTCGGTAGGGCTGGGAAGGTAGTCGACGACGGCGTCGAGCACCAGTTGAACCCCTTTGTTTTTGAAGGAGGAACCGCAATAGGTAGGGAAGAAGTCCAAGTTGATGGTCCCTTTGCGGATGCATTTTTTGAGTGTCGCCATATCTGGTTCTTCACCACCCAGATATTGCTCCATGGCATCATCATCCTGTTCAACTGCTGTTTCGATCAGTTTTTCACGATATTCTTCTACTTGATCGACCATGTCTGCGGGGACGTCTTCGATGGTGTAGTTCATTGGATCGCCGGAATCGTCCCAGATCCAAGCCTTACGGGTCAAAAGATCGACAACGCCTTTGAGGTCACTTTCCGTTCCGATTGGCAGGACCATTACCAAAGGCTTAGCGCCTAGCACATCTTCAGTCTGCTTAACCACGCGATAGAAGTCTGCGCCGGTGCGATCGAGCTTATTGACGTAGATGATACGGGCAACTTCAGATTCGTTAGCATAACGCCAGTTCGTTTCTGATTGGGGTTCAACTCCTCCAGAACCGCAGAAAACACCGATGCCGCCATCCAGCACTTTGAGGGAACGGTACACTTCTATGGTGAAATCAACGTGTCCCGGTGTGTCGATGATATTGAACTGGTGGTCATTCCAGAAGCAGGAAGTGGCTGCAGACTGAATGGTAATTCCACGTTCTTGCTCTTGTTCCATGAAATCTGTCGTTGCCGCACCATCATGAACTTCACCGATTTTATGAATCTTACCGGTGAGCTTCAAAATTCGCTCTGTTGTGGTGGTCTTGCCGGCGTCAACGTGGGCAAAAATACCGATGTTTCTGTATTTTGATAGGTCTTTCATGTGTAAAGTCTGTCTGGTTTTTTGAAAAATGGGTCTAGGTAGGAAATAATCTGGAGGGGAATACCTTCTGACAACATCCTTAGATTTCAAAAAAAGAGGCGGAGCGTACCCGTCTTTTTCACAACTACAAGCACAGATTCTGAAAAGAAATGAATCGATTTTAGGGGTATTGGGGGGCTTAAATTATCCCCTGCCGCGAATAGGAAATGGTTCTTGAGCAAAGATCCTCCGTTTTTTTAAGTAATTTCTCGGAAATCGATTGTGCAGGACCAGGTGTTTACTCAACTTCCGGTATTAGACTAATATCGTTTCTATGAATGATTGGTATCTTTGGATAATAGCGGGTGTTTTTCTGGCGCTTTTCCTATTTCGGAAAATGCGTGGAAGGATCAGTGTGGAGAGGGCTAGAGAGTTTCTACAACAGGGCGCTATCTTGCTGGATGTGCGTGGCAGAGATGAGTTTGCAGCAGGTCATTTATCTGAAGCAGTAAACCTTCCTCTGAATCAGCTGAATGAAAAAATGGGTAAGATTGTACCAAATAAGGAAACAGTAGTGCTCTGTTATTGCCTCAGTGGAACCCGTTCCAGCATAGCTGTTGGTCAACTGCGCCGCATGGGTTATGTCAGCTCCTTTAATTTAGGCTCTTATTCTCGTGCAATGAGAATGATGAAAGGGTGAAAACTTCATTAATTGCTTTTGAAATCTTTTATGAGGCCTTCTGTTAACCAGTTGGCCAGAGCTTGACGATTGTTGTCGTTGATAAATCGGAGTTTATCTCGGGGGTGGTTGATGTTGCCCAGTTCAATAAAAGCTGTTGGAGGGTATGAATGTCTGATCACGTACAAACCACGGGTTGAAACAGTACCGCGATATCCGCGGCCGGGTTGATGTTGTTTGTATTTGTTGCGGAATGTCTCTTGCAGGTTTGTTACCAGTTTCTTTCCGGTTTTGCTTCGTTTGTCGTGATAAAAAAAGACATCAATGTTTTCGCCCTGACTTCGTGAATCGATGTGGATAACAATCAATCGCTGAAAACGCCCTTTATGTTTCGAATAAAGTTTATTTACCGCATTTTTGCGCTGCCGTAGACGGCTCTTTTGGCTGGCCGGGATTTTCAGATCGGGATAACAGACTTCATCTTTGTCAGGTTTTAAAAGGCTGCCATCCCGGATGCCGTCATTTTTGTCCTGGATGATCATGTAAACCATTGCGCCATGCTCAATCAGATTTCGAGCCAGTCGCAGAGTGACATCGTATGCGTATTCATCTTCACATAACAGGTGGCCGTTATGTTTTCCCACAGCTCCGGGGTCGGGCCCGCCATGGCCACTTATCAGATAATAGACGGCGCCTTTCAGTTGAGTATCTTTGATTTCTACCTGCTGATACTTTGTGCCAAAGATCTTATGAAGGCTCTTATTTGCCGAAGAATTCAATGGTAGCTTATAAGTTCGTCCAATGATGAGTGTATTGTTTTTGCCTAAGGAGTCTTTATTTAACTCTACAAAACGTTTGAAATCGGTGGCAGGTAATCCGTGTTTTTTGAGTAATGCATAAATGCCGTCACCTTTTTGCGCTTTTACGCTCTTATATTGCTGGGAGTAAGTTGCAGGGCCGAAGATGGCTAAGATTACTACCAGAAATAAAAATTTGATGCTGTATTTATTAAACTTCTGCTTAGGTAAAATGCCCATTTGAAACTGTGTCTCTCTTTATGAGATGCCGATTGTCACAGGTTGTTTGGTTTTATTTCAATCAAATTGAATGCCTTATAAATTCTGATAGCAGATAAGCTTCTTTTTTAATCGCAGGTTCTGAGACTTGACTCTTGTGGTTGAACAGGTCCATTAAGCGGGTTCTTTTTAACGATCAGCTATGGTCATGGAACTCTCAAAACGTTATATTGAAGTGCTTTCTCCGGCCGGATGTTATCCTTCTCTTCAGGCGGCCATTGATGCCGGAGCGGATGCGATCTATTTCGGACTGGCTCAGCTGAATATGCGTGCTCGTTCACGGCGATCTTTCCATTTGAATGATTTGGAGGAGATCATGACGCGTTGTCATGAAGCCGGAATAAAGGGTTACCTGACTCTCAATACATTGCTCTATGAACACGATCTAACGTTGTGCTATACGCTTTTAGAGGAGGCTGCCAAGCGAAGAGTCGATGCAGTGATTGCCTCTGACATGGCCTGCATTTTAAAGGCGCGTGAACTGGGTCTTGAAGTCCATCTGTCGACGCAACTGTCTGTTTCCAATTTTGAAGCTTTTCAATTTTATACCCAATTTTGTGATCGAATCGTCTTAGCTCGGGAGCTGAATCTTTCCCTTATCAGGGGTATCCACCAAAAAATTGTGCAGGCCGATTTACGTGGTCCTTCGGGGCGGATGGCGGAGATCGAAGCCTTTGCCCATGGGGCTTTATGTATAGCGGTATCCGGTCGATGCGGGATGTCTTTGTTTACGGACAACGCTTCGGCCAATCGAGGCGCTTGTGTGCAAAATTGCCGTGCGGAATATGAAGTGATCGATAAGGAAAGTGGGAAGAAGCTGGTCGTTGATAATAACTTCATCATGTCGCCCAATGATATTTCGACCATTGAATTTCTGGATCAATTGATTGAAGCGGGGATTTCCACTTTGAAAATTGAGGGACGTGGCCGCTCTCCGGAATATGTCAAGACGGTGACCGAAGCGTATCGTAGGGCAGTGGATGCGGTTATTGATGGAAGCTACAGTGGGGAGATGGTGGCAGGGCTCCTCAAGGATATGAAAAAGGTGTATAACCGTGGACTTTCATCGGGTTATTATCTTGGGCGTGAACAGGGATGGTCCGGATCTTATGGATCCAAAGCAACCCGTCAAAAGATGATGGCAGGGAAGGTGAGCCACTACTATCCGAAACTCGGTGTAGCGGAGATAACGGCTTCCGGTAAGGTTTCTCTTGGAGATGAGTTTGTGATTGTTGGAAAGACGACAGGGGTTGTCAGTGGTACTATTGAAGAGTTACGTTTGGATAATGGGCCTGTCAATCAAGTGGATTCAAAAGATGTTTTTTCGATCAAGGTATCGGAGAAGGTACGACAGAATGATGTGTTTTATGTAATGGCTCCGGTTGCCGCAAAGTCTTAACGACCATGCTTAGGATTAGTCATAAACGGATGGAATGTATCGGCTGTATGTTATGCGCAGAGGTGGCTCCAAATTATTGGTCCATGCAGGAAGATGGTCTCGCACAATTGCGGTCGGTTACGGAGGTGCGGCAGAATCTGGAATGGGGTGAAGGTTTTGCCGAAGATCACGATATTCTTAAAGAAGCGGAAGAAGGTTGTCCGGTTGATATTATCAAGGTCATAGAATAAATTGTCTGTGTAGAGTACATATTGATTCGCCATTTGAGCTTGGCTCTGTCACAATGGAAAGATTGTCGCTTTTGGCTACGATTTCTTTAATATCTGTAAGAGGAGATTTTTATGTTAGACTTTGAATTTTGTAATCCCACGAAGATTATTTTCGGGCGTGACACTATTGCGAAACTGGATGAGCAGGTGCCTGCCAATGCCCGTGTGCTTGTTTTGTATGGAGGTGGAAGTGCTCGAAAGACGGGTACCCTGGATGAGGTTATCCAGGCATTAGCTAAACGCGAAGTGCATGAGTTTGCAGGGATCGAAGCAAATCCTACTTTCGAGACGTTGATGGGAGCGGTTGAGCTGGTCCGGAATGAGGGGATTGATTTTCTCCTCGCAGTTGGTGGTGGTTCGGTAATTGACGGGGTTAAATTTGTGGCAGCTGCCGTTCCCTACCAAGGAGACCCATGGGAAATCGTTGAATCCTCCAAGGTGAAGGTGAGGTCAGCTGTTCCCTTTGGCAGTGTGCTGACTCTTCCTGCCACGGGCTCGGAGATGAATAAGGTGTCGGTTATTTCTCGTCGAGAAACTCAGACCAAGCTAGCTTTTGATAGTCCGCATGTTTTTCCGAAGTTTTCGATTCTGGACCCTTCCAAAACGTTTACGCTCCCTCAGCGTCAAATTGCGAATGGGATTGTCGATGCGTTCTCTCATGTGGTGGAGCAGTATCTCACGTATCCTGTTGAAGCACGGGCACAGGATCGATTCGCTGAAGGCCTGATGCTGACACTCATCGAAATTGCTCCCAAGGCACTGGTAGAGCCGCCGGATTATAATGCGCGTTCTAACCTGATGTGGGTGGCCACCTTGGCTCTCAATGGTTTGATTGGCGCAGGTGTGCCGCAAGATTGGGCCTCTCACCGGATAGGGCATGAACTGACAGCTTTGTATGAGATCGATCATGCCCGGACGCTGGCAGTCGTGATGCCCTCTCTCATGAATGTGTGTCGTGCAGCCAAGAAGGACAAGTTATTACAATACGCTGAGCGTGTCTGGAATATAACGGAGGGAGATGAGGAGGAACGTATTGAAAAAGCGATCACAGAGACTCGTGCTTTTTTTGAAGGTGTTGGAATCAAGACTCGATTGAGTGATTACGATCTCGGCCCGGAAGCGGTTGGTGCGATTGTAAAACAGCTGGAGGAACACGATATGGTAGCACTGGGTGAACGAAAGGATATTACCCTTGAGGTCAGTCGAACAATTTTGGAGGGTGCTCTTTAAGACACGATGAAGGCTCTGGTTTTAGAAAAAAAGGAAGTTTTGGCGCTACGGGATATCGAAGTAGCAGAGGTCTTGGGTGCCAACGATGTCCGGATCGAAATGCATACGGTTGGTATTTGTGGAAGTGATGTCCACTACTACACAAATGGTGAAATAGGGCCTTTTGTCGTGCGTGAGCCAATGATTCTGGGGCATGAGGCTTCTGGTGTTGTGACGGAGATCGGAAGAGGGGTTTCAACCCTTTCGGTGGGAGACCGGGTTTGTATGGAGCCGGGTATTCCCGATCCGACAAACAAGGCGAGTCGTCTAGGGTTGTATAATCTGGATCCGGCAGTTCGTTTTTGGGCAACACCTCCGGTTCATGGCGTGCTCAGGCCGAGTGTTGTCCATCCGGCAGATTTTACCTTTAAGATTCCGGACAATGTAAGCTTTGGCGAAGCCGCCATGGTAGAGCCTCTGGCTGTGGGGATGCATGCAGCGACCAAGGCGAGAATCAAGCCAGGTGATTTAGCCATCGTTGCCGGTGCCGGCCCCATTGGGATGGTCACAGCCTTATCTGCCCTGGCCGCCGGTTGTCGCAAGATAATTGTGACAGATGTAGTGCAACCGAAATTAGAATTGATTAGTGACATGGGTCCGATTGAGCCAGTGAATGTTGCCAAAGAGGATCTGCGATCTATCATTGATCGGGAAACCAATGGGTGGGGTGTCGAGGTTGCCTTTGAATGTTCAGGCAATGAAAAGGCTTGTTCTCAGATTTGTGATTTTGTGGCTCCCGGGGGAACAGCTGTTTTTGTGGGGATGCCATTGGCGCCGATTGCTTTTGATTTAGTGGCAGCTCAGGTCAAAGAGGTGCGGATCGA
>JANQKU010000252.1 GCA_028280955.1 Opitutaceae bacterium | reverse complement strand
GGATATAATATTCATCCTGATGCCAAGCCTGCCCCGGCTTCCCTGATGCTTTGATAAAAAGCATCGACTGCATGCACTTAACATTTGGTCCAATCACGTGCACTAGGGTATCTACCGTCGCCTTTTGAGTAAAGGTAGACTTCATTAGCTCAGAAATCTTATGCGGAAAATGAATACAGAGGAACTTACTAATAACCTCATCATCACTCTCCGAAGGATCAGAAGGGGGCGAATCACGAATATCTCCCAATTCTCCCCGGCAAAGTCGAACCGTCTCTCGGTTCAACGCATCCACCTCTTCTAGATCAAACGCATCTTCTATCACCAAAAATCCGTTTTCCTTATAAAAATTTCCACTCTGAGCTAGCGTAGAGGGTGTAAAATAACCAACTGGCCTTCCTCCATCTTTCGGCCAACTCGAAAAAGCTGTTTTATAACGATCAATAACTGATTCGGAAGTATTCTCTGTTGCAGTAGCCATAATCACCTATCTAATACTACATATTAAAGACCCTGTCTATGGTCACGACAATCAAAAACATATCTCTAATTGATCGAACACGCTATTCCCGGCATATTTACTTTGGAGATGTCACTTACAACCCCGGTGGAAGCTGTGGCCCACGGATTCAGCAAGATTATCAGCTCGTCATTGTTCATCAAGGGTCTGCTTCTTTTCTCGTCGACAACTTCGAATATGTGGTTCCCGCAGGTCATCACACCTTACTCATCCCTGGACATTATGAGACAATCCAGTTTTCGACTGGTGATTACACCCGCCATACTTGGACTTCTATCCATCCGAGCCTTGTTTCAGATGAACTCGCCACACAATTAAATACTTTACCAAAAATTATCCCAACCACAGAAGAACTGAATACACTCATCCGCCTCGGCCTCAATGATAACCCACTACAATCATTGAGATCGGACAACTTCCTCGAGCAGTTGGGCCTCTCTATCCTGCATTACTGCCTCATTGCAGAACCTTTGACCCCTGCCCCAAAAAAACCTTTACCTCTGGATATCGTAAGAACCCAACACATTATCGAAGAGCAATTTCGTAAACCACTCTCTATCCCGTCTTTAGCTCGGCAAATTGGAGTCTCTCCCAACCATCTCATCCGAATCTTTAAAATCCATTTAAAAACAACTCCTTCCCGCTACCTTTGGGAAGTTCGCCTCCAACATGGAATTGAACTCCTTACTAGAACTGGGCTAAGGATAAACGAAATTTCCGAGCGTTCTGGCTTTCAAAATCCATTTCATTTTTCACGCATGGTTAAAAAACGAACCGGACATTCTCCACGCCATCTCAGGCAACTACGTTGGGGGACACCATAAGAATTTCTACTGAAACACTTAAGCTATTGCTCTCAAATGCCCCTCCAGTCCGAGTCAGCTTGCCTTTTGGCTAAATCCTCCGGATGTTTTCCTGTTAAAGACTCTTATGCCTGCTATAAAACGCCTCCTCTTCCTCGTCGCCATCGTCTTAATGCTTTCAGGTTGTAAAGATAAGAGCATTATTGTCTACGAAGCTCCCAAAGATATTCGCACAAAACACCCACACTCTGAGGCATCTGCTTCAACTCAGACAAATGACCTCTCCTGGGAGAAACCTGAAGCCTGGGAATCCACAGCTCTTTCAAGCTTTCGAAAGGGCAGTTTCTCATTTACAAGCTCCAGTGGACAGAAAGTTGACATCTCAATCATCACCTTCCCCGAAAAAGCAGGGGGTCTTTTTGAAAATATTAACCGTTGGCGTGACCAACTCCATTTACTCCCTCTCTCTCAGGATCAATTATCCGACAATACGACCTCAATCAACATAGCAGGCCAATCCGCAACATTGGTTGAGATGGTAAGCGAAGCCGCCATTATAGAAGAAAAATTCAAATCTCGTATCATTGCAGCTATCCTTCCTGATGATCAACAATCCTGGTTTTTTAAGATGATCGGTGAAGATACCGCAGTCTTATCACAAAAGGAAACTTTCATCTCGTTCCTCACTTCTATAAAACGAGAACCCCCTAAGTCGGAGGTCGCCCAGCCAAACCAGGAAATCTCGTATCAAAAACCGACAAATTGGAAAGAACTTCCGCCAACCCCACCCAGACAAGCCAGTTTTCAAGTAAAGGAAGACGGCGATATCTCAATTATTGCCTTCCCCGGCGAAGTCGGAGGAAACTTGGCCAATATCAATCGCTGGCGTGAGCAAATTGGACTTTCTCCAATCAATAACGAAGATCTCCCTACCATAACTGAAACGATTATGATGGGAGACAGCCCAGCGCTTATCGTCCACATCGAAAATCAGGAAAGTATCCTGGCAGCGATTCTTCCACAAGGGTCAAAAACCTGGTTTGTTAAATTTCGTGGGCCCTCAGACATCGTTTCCAGTGAAAAAGCGACCTTCCTCCAATTCCTGCAAACTATCCATTTTAATCCTTCTCCATAGACTTCCTCTTAGCCCTTACCTTTTTCGCATTCAATGAAGTTCCTTCGATTCTTCTCTTCCCTTCAGCTCACCATTATCTGCCTAGCCATAAGCATGGTGTTGATCTTTATGGGAACACTTGATCAGGTTCACCTTGGGATCTATGGAGCTCTGGAAAAATACTTCCGTAGTTTTGTTGTTTTCTGGTCACTCCCCAAGCTTGGCTGGGAAATCCCTATCCTCCCCGGGGGCTACCTTGTAGGTTCTGTTCTTCTGATAAACTTAATAGCAGCCCATTTCAGCCGGTATAAACCTGGATGGAAAAAATTGGGGATCTCCCTCATTCATCTTGGAGTCGTTGTTTTACTTGTCGGAGAACTCCTCAGTAGTCTCTTTCAAGAAGATTATCAAATGTCCATCACTGAAGGGGAAACTAAGTCCTATTCTGAATCTATCCTCGAAACTGAACTCGTAGTTATCGATGCAAGCGACCCCGACAAGGATATTGTCTTAAGCATACCGGAAGCACGCCTTGGAGACGGTGGAGTTATTCAACACCCAAGCATTCCTTTCACCCTGGAAATTCTAGCCTTCTATGAAAACGCTAATATTTTCCAAAAAACACCGGAAGCACCTGCCTCAAAGTATAGAGCTACTACTGGAATAGGAAAAAATCTTATCGCCCTGGAAAGGCCGAAAACCGGAAAAATAGATGAACGTAATCTCGTAACTGCCTTTGTCACCGTAAGAACAAAAGAAGGGCCATTAGATACCTGGATGGTTTGCAATGCCTTTGATGAACCACAACATTTTGACTACGAAGGCCGTCATTACGAAATAAGTCTCAGAAGAAAACGAGACTACCATCCTTTTAAAATCACCCTCAAAAATTTTACCCACGACCGTTACCCAGGAACCACTATTCCTAAAAATTTTTCCAGTCGAATTCGCCTGCAAGACTCCGTTTCAAATGAAGATCGTGAAATTCTCATCTATATGAATCACCCCTTGCGCTATAGAGGCCTCACTTTCTTTCAAGCGAGTTTTATTGAAGGAGACGACACCACATCCATCCTCCAAGTCGTTCGCAATCCCAGCCGACATCTGCCCTACATCGCTTCAACTCTGATCTCTCTGGGGCTGACCTTTCAATTCTGCCTTCACCTTCTCGGATTTTTCAAACGGAGAAAAGCATCTTAAATGAAAAACACTCTTCTTCTTATCCTCATCTTTTTCACCTCCAGTCTTTTGTTTTCTGGAGAGTCAGAAAAAGCAGACTTCGACTTCCATGAATTTGGGAAAATACCCGTTCTTCTGGATGGGCGTATCAAACCTATCGATACCGTTGCGCGAACTTCTCTTCGACTTATTCACAATAAACAAACTCTTCGAACCGAGGAAAGCAAACTCACCGCAATACAATGGTTAGTTGAACTTCTTATCTCTCCCGATTCGGCCAATAACCGGAAAGTCTTTTCAATTCACGACCAGCAAGTCCTCGATTTGCTCAAACTGGAAAAAGACAAAAACAACAACTATTCCTATTTACAGTTGTCACCCTCCTTTGTCGAAATCGACCGTCAGGCCAATCTGGCCAATCCCATTGAAGAACAAAACCGTTCTTATTTTCAAAAGAACCTTCTCAAGCTTCGCCACAGACTCATTCTTTACCAACGCTTAAAAAACAGTCTTCAATCGGAAGACTCTCCCGACTTCCAAAGAGAAGTCGAAATGTTTGCACAATCCATTGAAGGCGGTTTGCAAGCCATTCAAAAACGAGAAATAGGTGAAACCTTCGATCAAAACGCTTTTAATCAATTCATCGCTTTTGGCAGCCGCTACCAAACCCTGGCCCAGACAGCCTACTTTTTTGTTGCTCCTCCGATCAACGACTCATCAAGCAAAACTGATTGGCTCAACAGCGGTGAAGCTCTTCTGCGATCCGTTATCAGCAAAGAAATTCATCCTGTTATCCAGAGTTACGCTAACATCATTGCGGCTTATCAAAACGAAAACGCTGATACCTTTAATTTAGAAACAAAAAAACTTCTCACCTGGTTCGAAGACCATTCACCCACTGAAACCAGAAAAAGCCAACAGGAAACATTTTTTAACAGCTTTCAACCCTTCTATCGAAGCATCGTGCTTTACGTGCTGGTTTTCCTTTTCGCCTGCGCTTCATGGCTCACTGCTCCTCAAAAACTTGGAAAAACAGCCTTCTACCTTTGTATTCTCGCTTTCATTATTCATACTGTAGGCCTCCTCTTTAGGATGTACCTCGAAGGACGCCCTCCAGTGACAAACCTCTATTCTGCTGCAGTCTTTGTTGGATGGGGCTCCGCTTTACTGGGAATCATCTTGGAGTCTATCTTCAAAAATGGTATTGGCAGTGCCACAGCTTCTGCCATCGGGTTTTGCAGTTTGATTCTCGCACATAACTTATCCGGTTCTGGCGATACCATGGTAATGATGGTCGCTGTCCTCGACTCCAATTTCTGGTTAGCCACTCATGTTGTTGTCATAACTCTTGGATACTCCGCCGTCTATCTGGCTGGTTTCTTAGCGATTGTTTACGTTGCTCGTGGTGTTTTTACCAAAACACTGGATAAAAAACTGGCATCCTCTCTTGCTCGCATGATTTACGGCATTATCTGCTTTGCCACGCTTTTCAGTTTCGCCGGAACCGTCCTCGGGGGGATATGGGCCGATCAATCATGGGGACGTTTCTGGGGATGGGACCCCAAAGAAAACGGAGCTCTTCTCATCGTCCTGTGGAATGCAATCATCCTGCATGCGCGTTGGGGCGGTTACATCAAAGCCAGAGGACTCGTCAACATGGCCATATTCGGAAACATTGTGACAACCTGGTCCTTTTTTGGAACGAACATGCTGGGGGTTGGACTCCATTCCTATGGGTTCATGGATTCCGGGTTTATCTGGATGATTTCGTTTATGGCCAGCCAACTGCTTATAATGGCCTTTGCTTCTCTTCCACTTCACATCTGGAGAAGCCAGATAAATAACTAAGAAAGCCTTAAGAAACAAGGCTTGGAGCAGTTTTGTTCTTATGGCTATCCAGGCATTGTATCGGATACTTGGTCACGAGGAAAAAGATACCTCCAAGCAAAGCCAAACCCAATCGGCTAAAATACTTCTGGCGCTATCGGGTCAACTTGGGATACATCTCTTCCACCAACTCCTGGTTAACCCATGATCCGCTTTCTCAACCTCTTAACTAATCTATTTCCTGTCTGGGTCTTTATCACCGGATTTATCGCCCTCTATCAACCCTCTTGGTTTATTTGGTTTCGAGGCCCCCTTATCGTATGGGGACTTGCTGTGATCATGCTGGGGATGGGCCTGACTCTTACCATCAATGATTTTCGCAAAGCCCTCAAAATGCCCAAAGCTGTTGCCATCGGATTCGGCGCACAGTTTTGCATAATGCCTTTTCTCGGTTGGAGTATCGCCCATCTCCTCCAACTACCCAAAGAATTCGCTATCGGACTCATTTTAGTTTCCTGTTGCCCTGGAGGAACCGCTTCCAATGTGGTCAGCTATCTCGCCAAGGCCAACGTAGCGCTCTCTGTTCTAATGACCATGGTTTCAACCTTTGGCGCTATCGCCATGACGCCCCTTTTAACCAAAGCTCTCGTAGGAACTCTTATCCATGTCAACGCCTGGGGACTTTTTCTCAGTACAGTGCAAGTGGTTTTGTTACCTATCATTCTCGGGCTGATCCTTCGACAATTCTTTCAAAAGCAAATTTTGAAAATCCTACCGATATCTCCACTTATTTCAGTCATCGCTATCGTCTTAATCTGCGCGAGTATTATCGGACAGAATTCTCAAGCCATCCTAAGTTCTGGAAAAATCCTGTTGCTTGCAGTCATTTTCCTTCATCTCGGAGGGTTCAGCTTAGGTTATCTATTTGCTCGAATACTGGGGTACGAACAACTCATTCGCCGCACAATTTCAATTGAAATCGGTATGCAAAATTCAGGGCTTGGAGTTGTTTTAGCTCAAAAACACTTTTCCGGAACACTTGCCACCGTTCCATGTGCTATTTCTGCAGTGATACATTCTATTATTGGAAGTATCCTTGCAGGTGTCTGGAGAATGAAATCACCGGCTGAAATAAGCGAAAAGGACAGTATCACTTTTGAAAAAAATGTGAATGAAGTGTAAATCGCTTCTTTCTCCATAAATGACGGAAACGTAAGGCCGAGTACTCTTCATGTACTCGCAGACGCCTAGGTCACTTAGATCCAGTGCATCATTCAATTCATTTTCTAATTCTACGTTTTCCGCCATTGAGCAAACAAATCATCATCGCCTCTGGAGACTCCCAAAAAAATGACGCTCTTTCGAACGTTCTAATCGAACAGGGTTGCCAAGTCAAAACTGCTCATACCTCCAATGAAACACTTAAGGAAGTCGGACAAGAGAGCATCGATCTGGCAATAATCGCATACGACATCGATCAATATTCCGGTTTATCTTTGGCCTCTGCGCTCAAAGAAAAATATCCGGATATTCAGATCATCCTTCTTGCCAAGGATCTGGACATGACTACCTCGGTAAAAGCACGCCGCCTTGGAATTTCTGAGATCATTAATCCTTCCAACTTATCCCCTACTTCCATCGCAGATAGCGTTTCCACTTTGCTGGAAAATTCCTCCGAGAAAGAGCAACCGTCCGAGACCTCGCTTATCGATCAAGCCAGTCAAGTTCACAAGGAAGTCACCGAACTCAAAAAAAAGGCTGATTCTCTACGAAACGAAATCGATGAACTCGATCAAAAACGAACTGAATTCAAGGCTCTTAAAGAAGAAATCGATAGCCTGACCATTCAAAATCAGCAACAGTCCGAAGAACTGAAAAAACGACAAGAGGCAGTCGAAGCTTCCGAAACATCACTCGAACAACAGTCAGACGAACTGGAGCAAAAGAGGAAAAGTATCGCGGAGGAACTTTCAGAAACTGAAAGCGCCCGCCAAAACCTTATTTCTGAAAAAGAGCAGCTGAATCAGGAAAGAACCAGACTGGAAGAATTCGAAAAAGAAGTAGAAACCAGAAAGCAGGCAATCGATAATTTCGAAACGCGCACTCACGAATTGGCTCAAAATGAAAAATTCCTTGCCCAGGACAAACAGAACATCGAGTTAGAACAAGCCCGTCTGAAAGAATGGGAAGAGCATATCCAACAACACTCCAACGATTCGATCAAGAAAATTGAAGCCATCAAAGTAGCTACCATCGATCTTGAACAGAGAGAAGAAACTCTACAGGCGAAATTACAAGGTATCGAAAAAGAGAGAAACCAACTCGAACAGGAACGTTTAGAGAATACTCAAAAGATTGAAGAATTATCCTCTCAAAAGCATCAACTGGATGAGACTCTCAATCACCTCAAGCAAGAAAAAGAAACCTTCGAGAACCAGCAAAAAGAATTCGAAGCCGCTCGTTTGGAATTTGAATCCAAAGAAAGCAGCTACAGTGAAAATCTAAAAAAGCTCGAAGTTAATAAGCAAGAATACCTTGCCGACACTCAGTCTCTCCAGGAACAACTCTCTTCCCTAAAAGTTCGTGAAACTGAAATCGAGAACCAGAAACGGGAGACTGATCAAGAAAAGAAACGAATTGAGGAAGAAAGAGAAAAGCTGAAGTCCCAGCAATCGGATTCAGAGACTACTTTTGCAGAACTTCAGGCATGGCAAAAAGACCTTACTCAAAAAGAAAACGAAATCCGAAAAGCCAAAAAAGAGCTGAATCATCTACAGTCTCAAGCCATGGCAGTTGCCGCAAGAGAAGCTGAGCTTAAGAAACAAAATGATGAGCTTTCCCAAAGAGAGGCAGCTCTTAACGAGACCTTGTCCTCCCTCGACAACAGAGAAAATGAACTGGAACAATTATCCAATGCTCTCGCCGAACAACGTTCTAATCTTGGGAAAGAAGTCGAACGGATAAAATCAGAAAAGGAGATATTTACCTCAACCGTCAAGGAAGGGAAAGCAAAGCTTGAAGAAAAAACCAAGGAAATAGAGAACCTTAAATCGGGAATCCATTCAGATCGATTAGAACTCGACACAAAGATACAAGAAGCCAATCAGAAGGCGGAATCTGTCAGTAAAGATAGAATACAACTCGATAAAGAAATCAAAGAATTTACCAAAAAAGAAGAAACATATAAGCAAGAGCAAGCAAAGCTCGAAGAAACCAAGGCTCAATTGGCCAAAACCCAAATAGAACAAGATGCGTTTAAGGAAGAAATCAAAAATTTTCTGGCCCAAAAAGTGGTCTTCAAAGAAGAAGTAGAACGATTTTCCGCGGACCGAGTTAAACTGGCCCGACAACGTGATGAAATGGTCGCTCTGCATGCAAAGCAAAGAGAAGCGCTTCAAAACGAGCGTACCCAACTCCAGAAAAAAGGTGAAGAAGTTTACAAACCTAAACTGGAAGAATTAAACAATGCACTCAAACGATTGATGGATGAAAACGCAGAGTTACTGCGTGAAAATAGTGATTTAAAGAAAAAAACGCCTAAAAGGAGCAAGAATACAAGCGGGCCTTCCGCCAACGAAGAACGTATCAAAGTAGAATGGCAAAAACTGCGTGAAGCCCATGATGCTTTAGATAAAGAGAGAAAATCTTTCAGAAACGACCTCAAGGCATTTCGAGAACAAGAGATCGAACTCAGGAATTACGAAGAAAGAATCCGCGAGATGCAGGATCAACTGGAAAATAACGCGACCTTCATTGAAGAACCTCCGCCAGCTACTCCCCCTGTTTCGGAAAAAATCGTCAATCCTGGAGGAGGCAAACAACTTTGGTAAATCCAAAGCCGTTCATTTTTTCGTCTTCACTCCATTTTTTCGACGAGGAAACAATGCCCTGCAGATTTGGCAAACCGTGCCATCACATCCCCTTGCGCTACAATGCTCCCGGCCATAGTAAATGATTTGAAGATGTAGCTCATTCCACCGCTCTTTAGGGAACAATCGCTTCAAATCCTTCTCTGTCTGTACCACATTACGACCATCTGTTAGCTTCCACCTCTGAGCCAACCGATGGATATGCGTATCCACCGGAAACATCGGTTCACCAAAAGCTTGAGACATCACAACAGATGCCGTCTTATGCCCCACTCCAGGCAATTGTTCCAGTGCTTCCAGAGATTTTGGAACCTCTCCGTCGTATCTATCGATTAGAATCGAAGACAACTCCGCTATCGCTTTTGCTTTACGCGGAGCTAAACCACAAGGTCGAATAATCTCCTGAATTTTCGCAACAGGCAGTTTTATCATCTGCTCGGGGCTAGCAGCCTTAGCAAAGAGAATCGGCGTCACCTTATTGACCCTTACATCAGTACATTGAGCCGACAACAAAACAGCGATCAACAACGTATAAACATCTTTATGATCCAATGGGATCGGAGGAGAGGGGTAAAGCTCTGCCAATCTCCGATCTACAAATGAAGCACGCTCAACTTTTGTCATAAAATACTTCAGGTAACATTGTTATCAAAATCATTAGGAAGCATTCTAACATCCATATACCTTTCTTCAATCATCCATTTTGAGACAAAAAACATCTCTCTTTTCCCATAAAGATTCTAAATTCGATTTGATCTGTTTTCGAAGACAACGATAAACTCTTTAGATGCCAAGCATATCGCCAAATCACATGGATGATAAAAGCCACAACACTTCTTCGGAGGATTCTGAAAATCAAAAAAACTCTGCTCTCCTGAGTCCTTTCGACACCTTCTCCAGGAGACACCTCGGTTCAAGACCAAATCAAGTCGCCGAGATGCTTCAAACTCTTAATTTCACCTCCATTGATCACTTAATTGACGAGGCCTTACCTGCTTCGATACGTCTCTCAGATACTCTCTCCCTTCCCCTTCCAGCAACGGAACAGGAGATGCTGAAAGAATTGAAAAGAATCGCAGGGCAAAACCAAGTTTTTCGCTCCTTCATCGGAATGGGTTACTACGATACCATTACCCCTTCCGTCATTCAGCGAAATATACTCGAAAACCCGGGATGGTATACCCAATACACCCCCTATCAGGCAGAAATCTCCCAAGGCAGACTGGAAGCCCTTCTTAATTTTCAAACAATGGTAGCCGATTTAACAGGGCTCGACATAGCCAACGCCTCTTTGCTCGACGAAGGCACGGCTGCAGCAGAGGCCATGACAATGGCGTACGGTCGGCAAGGAACTCCGGAAAGAAAGACATTTTTTATTGCCGATAACTGTCACCCTCAAACCATTGCCGTTGTTCAAACCCGCGCTCAAGCCCTTGGGTTGGACATCACTGTAGGAGCATACAAAACATTCTCCCCAAATCAAACGATCTTTGGGGCTCTCCTACAATACCCTACAACCGATGGTTCCATTCATGACTACGAACCATTTATTAATGAACTCCATCAAACGGGAGCTCTCGCCATTGTGGCATGTGACCTTCTCAGCCTTACTCTGCTGCGTCCTCCTGGAGATTTCGGGGCAGACATTGCCATCGGCAGTACCCAGAGATTTGGAGTTCCTCTGGGGTATGGAGGGCCGCACGCTGCCTTCTTTGCCACGCGAGACAAATTCAAACGATACATGCCCGGACGCCTCGTCGGAGTGTCCAAAGACACTGAAGGCAGACCTGCCTTGAGACTGTCTCTGCAAACTCGCGAACAACACATTCGGCGAGATAAAGCGACCAGCAATATCTGCACCGCTCAGGTACTCTTAGCTATCATGGCTGCTATGTACGCCATTTATCATGGCCCCAGAGGACTAAAGAAAATCGCTCAATCTATCCACCTGCTCACTCAAATTTTTGCCCTAAAACTCCAGACAAACGGGTTCGAACTCAATGAAGTTCCTTTCTTTGATACCCTACAGATTAAACTGGGGAAGACCTCCGCAGAAACTCTTCATCAAAAAGCCTTCCTGAAAGAGATCAACCTGCGTGACTACGGTCCGGATAAAGTTGGTCTTTCACTGGATGAAAAGACCACCCTCTCCGATCTTGTCTCTCTATTAGATATTTTTGATATCCAATCCTCAGAGACGGAGCTGACACAGATTGCCGATGAACTCGATATAGGATTTTCACAGCCTCATCAGCGATCCACCCCTTATCTTCAACATTCTGTTTTCAATCGATACCGAACTGAAACAGAGATGCTTCGTTACATCCGCGCCCTAGAATCCAGGGACCTTTCACTCTGCCATTCAATGATCTCTCTCGGCTCTTGTACCATGAAATTGAATGCAACGGCGGAGATGCTTCCCGTTACCTGGTCTGAATTTGGAAGCCTCCATCCCTTCGCGCCTTTAGACCAAGCAATAGGATACCAAACCATCTTCAAACAACTCGAAACCTGGCTCGCAGAAACAACAGGATTTGATGCTGTATCCCTTCAGCCAAACGCTGGCTCTCAAGGAGAATTAGCAGGGCTCCTTGTCATTAAAGAATACCACAAAAACTGTGACGAGACCCATCGCAATATTTGTCTGATTCCCAGCTCAGCCCATGGAACCAATCCTGCCAGCGCAGTCATGGCGGGCTTCAAAGTGGTTTCCGTCAATTGTGATGAAAATGGAAACATTGATCTGCCCGATCTTGAAGCAAAAGCCAACGCTCATGCTGAAAACCTGGCAGCCTTCATGATCACTTACCCCTCCACTCATGGAGTCTTTGAAACTGAGATCAGAACGATCTGCCAAATCATTCACCAACACGGAGGACAAGTCTATATGGATGGCGCCAATATGAACGCCCAAATTGGCCTGACCAGTCCTGGTCATATAGGAGCAGACGTTTGCCATCTCAATCTCCACAAGACATTCTGTATTCCCCATGGAGGTGGAGGCCCTGGGGTTGGCCCCATCGCAGTCGCCACACACCTGACCCCCTTTCTCCCGGGACACCCTCTTATTCAAACGGGCGGGGACAAGGCAATTGGACCCATTTCGGCTGCGCCTTGGGGAAGCGCCAGCATTCTGGTTATCTCGTGGGCCTACATCCGAATGATGGGAAGCCAAGGGCTCACCGATGCCACAAAGATGGCCATACTGAATGCCAACTATATGGCTCGCCGACTTTCTTCATACTATCCGATCCTTTTTACTGGAAAATCAGGTTTTGTCGCCCATGAGTTTATCCTCGATCTGCGCGAATGGAAAACAAAAGCAGACATCGACATTGAAGATATCGCGAAGCGATTGATGGACTATGGATTCCATGCGCCCACCATGTCCTGGCCTGTAGCCGGCACCTTCATGATTGAACCCACTGAAAGTGAATCGAAAACCGAACTAGACAGACTCTGCGATGCTCTGATTTCTATTGGCGAAGAGATGAAAACAATTGAAAAAGAAGACAACCAGCGCAATGACAACCTCTTAAAAAACGCACCACATACTGCCAGGTTTATTGCATCCGAAAAATGGGGACATCCCTACTCTCGAGAAATCGCCGCTTTCCCAACCGAAACAACCCGCAATCATAAATTCTGGCCTCCCGTTGGCCGGGTTGATAATGTTTACGGAGATAGAAATTTAACCTGTTCCTGCCTTGGGATGGATGCCTATACCGAATGATTTTTAAAGAAAAAATCTCTCTTAATAAAAACACTCTCTTGCCGCCTGTCCCATTGTGACAAGATTTTCGACTGGTGTATGGAAAAAATGATCGCTGGCCGAACAGATATAACCGCCATCTTTTCCATAAGTTTCAAAGCAATTCAAAACCTCCTTTCGAATATCTTCCTTCGTTCCGGTAGTCAAAATTCCATTTTGGTTAACCCCTCCAATCAAAGCCACTTTACTCCCCAAGGCCTCCTTAACCATCGTTCTTTCTTCATTTTCGATATCCCCACCCACTCCCGGAGGACTCAATGTCTCACTCGCATTACACCCATTCTGAGGAATCAGCCCTAGAATTGGTTTCATGCCTCCACAAGTATGATAGACAACCGGTAATCCCACAGAATGTAAGGCATCGATAATCTGCCGATCATAAGGCAAACAAAACTCCTCAAACATCGCCGGACTGATCACCGTTGAACTGGCAGCGCCTCCCCCATGCTCAACCAAGTCAAACCGGGCTCCGTCCATTTCTCTTAAAACATATTCCACCTTCCACTTCGTAATTCCAGAAAGGAAGAAATGCACAAAATCAGGATCATCCAGAGCCCAGAGAATCGCATCCTCAGTTCCCACCAATTCACAAAATTCCTGCCAGGGGCCCGGTTGTTCCAGTGAATCCACAAAACCTCTCACGATTCCATGATCACCCGTCTTGTTATAACAGTTACTCAGTGCCTTTTTATCCAATCTCCCCGGAGGAAGGTGTTTTAGAAAAGCTTTCACATCCTTTTCAGATTTTAGTGGATGTTCTACGACAAATCGGGTGTATTCATTCCCTGCAGTTATCCAGGTAATTTCCCCATCGGGAGTTTTCACCACACGACGTTCCGCATTCAGGTATCCTGCCAGTTCACAAGATTCTCGAGATTCCTGCCAATCTGGGCTCTCGCTCCTAGAAATTAAATTCCATGGAGTAATGGATGCATCCAAACCTGTAGCCAAAAAAGCGCCCAGTTGATCAGCTCCCTTCATGAAAGCCTTCAGATGATACGCCTGCCATTGATGAATGGTAATGGGTAACCGGTCCGGTTTGCCCTTCTGCAATGCCGTCATCATCCGCTCTTTTCCTGTCATCATCTGCAAACCCTACCCCTATCGTTCTAAAACATCTGCTCAATTCCTGCGAAAACCTACTCTCTAATTGCCTTCAACCATGGGAAAGAATCGTGCCCTTTGTCTTTCTTTTCTTTCCAAAGACCTCATCTCCTCATCTACTTCCCCCAATAATTACCATCTTACATGTCATCTTCTCCCTACCCCTCGCCTGAAAAGATCCAGCAAAACTTTCAACAGCCTGTCTTTGAAAAGATACGCAAAGAACTCGAAGCCACTGATTTTGAAAAAAAACAAAATTTCCTTCGCAACGAAGTCTGTTTGAAAGATTTTACCGTCGATCTCCGAGACACCACCGTTCTCGCCGAATCCATGACGATGTATTATGTCGCCACAGGCTTACCCAAAGCTGGAGAACTGGCAGTGGAAGCCATCGAAAAATTAATGGAATATGCCAAATGGGATTACCTTCTTGAAGATGGACACATCCCTATCGGGGTGATGCGAGCTCAGAATGCTAACTTAGCCGTTAGTCTTGCCTGCGAATATCTGGGCTCAATGATCAATGTTGAAACCCGGCAACGATGGATTCGAAACATGGCTTCTAAAGGCATTGAACTTTGTTTCAACTCTCTCAATTCCATGAGATATCTCGATCAAGTCAAAGGCTGGTCTTTTGATCCCGAGAGCACTTATCTGCAACAGTTTCCCGAACACAAAGCTTATAAACTCGATCAATGGCCACGACTTTTCCAGGCGAACAACCTGAGAGCCGTTACCACAAATGGTCTCCTCACAGGGACGATCTGCTACTTCAGAGAATTTGGCGAAACCGCAGACACTATCCGCTGGCTGGAACAAGCACAACACAGTTTCGCCACATTGGGAAAACTCTACAGCCAGGACGGTTCTTACGAAGAAGGTGTTTCTTATTCAGGATATACCAGTATCCAGATGATCGATATGATCATTCATTTAAACTGGCTCACCGAGAAAGAACATTTAAACTGCGTCGATTGGAAAGGAAATGCTCGTTTTCTATTGGAAATGGCCGCTCCGACAACCCTCAATCCAGCCAATATTATCACCTTTAGTGACGGTCCACTTGCCCCTCCACCAGCTGTATCCATGTGGCTCGCCGCTAAATTAAAAGACCCGGAAATTCAATGGTACGCTCTTAATCGAACGGAATCACCGGAAATGCGAGCGCTCCTTCACTACGATGCGACCATCATTCCAAAAGAACCACCTTCTCCAAACCACCTTTTCAAGACGCCCTTCGACTGGATCGTTGTGCGCACAGGACACACTGCCAATGATTTGGTTTGTGCTATGCGGAGCGGCCCGCCCTCGAACCACGAACATGCGGATCGAAATTCTATCTTCCTGAAATGTTTTGGAGAACTGCTTCTCCCCGATCCTCATCCCACTCCCTACTCTAACTTAAGTCCATCATGGCCCATGCGCCATACCTCTGGGCACAATGCCGTTCTTATTGATGGAGCCGGACATCAATATGTCGATGGAACAGACGGAACAAATGCCTCCAAAGCAGAGGCTCATCTCTTTGATACCATTGAAAAAAAGACATTCATCAGTTGGGCCAGTGACGCCACGCAAGCCTATAACCTAGTCCTTCCGGATGTTGCATCAGTTATTCGCAGTGTCCTCATCCTTCTGGAACTCCCTATCGTATTCATCGCCGACAAAGTTCTCAAAAAAACAACCCCTTCAACCATCCAAGCCAGATTCTTCGCCTTTAACAAGGACGACCAAGCCAAGCGAACAGCCGCAACCACCTCCTTCCTCATCCAGCGGCCAACCGGCATGCTGACCGGCCAACTGTTTTCACCACAGGGCACCTCCACTCAAAAAGGAGAGTTACCCATAGAAGAAGCTACCGCCAAAGCCTTTCCCTACATCGAAGCTTCCACAGTGGAACCATCACTGAGTCCGGGTCTTCTCACGCTTCTTCTGCCAACAAACAACAGACAAACACCTGTCACCATTGAAACAACCACCGCAGGAGAAATTGTTACCATCAATCTTTCACAAGGAAAAAAATCCTACGAAATCACCGCCAATTTATCGGAGCGCATTCCTCAACTAACTCTTGTTTAACGGACAGTTTTACTTCTCCAAATCAATCATTACGCGGCATGGATGATCTCCAGCAAATTGCTTCTTATGGTCGACGTACACGCAAAACCCCTTTTCACCATAACGCATCCCCGTGCGATCCCAGACAATGGCAACCGAATGGCCCTGATAGCTTACGCCATCAAGACAGAAGTAATCCCAGCTGTCAGGTAATAACGGGAACACCTCCAGGATGCTATCAGTTCTGGGTAAGATTCCGGCAACTCCGCTGATAACAAGATCACAGAATGTAGAGTGATTGTAGTGCTCGGAGCCGCACATCTGCCGCACATTGGGATCGCGCACAACCTCGGATATACTGGGCTTTCCATCTCGCAGATGCGATGCCGCATACTTGCTCAATTCACGGATGTAATCAGATGGAGTAATGTAAGATTGCTCATAGCCCCTAATCAGATTCTGCATGGCCGTCAGCGTTTGAGACGTTGCAAACGGCCAGATGGCGCCATCCCAGGTAGCCAATCGTTCCGGATTGACCTTCAAAAACATAGGATGCCTAACTTCTGCTCCGGTCAATCCAATGGGCGAGCTGAATCCTTGAGAGTCATTGATGTGCCGCCAAGCAATTTCGTATCCCGGATCGGGCAGGTTGAAGTACCATGGTATATATCCGACGGCTTCGCGCACTGGACACTCCGTCGGGGTGAAATCGTTATCCAGATCCCGAGTGGCAAAAAATTCTAGTTCTGTGTGCCATAGTTTTTCTTGAATATTCGTTTTGCTAGCATAGGCCTTGATTCGAAACTCGTCTGCAATCGCTTCATGATCTGACATCTCCGCGATTCGCGATATTGCCAAGGCATCAGCGTACATGTAAGAATTGAAAGTCGGTCTGAATCGTTCCTCCATATTCCCGCTAATCGAAAATTCCATGCCATCCATCCACGGCGTATAGTGAAACAAACCATCCTGTTCCTTAGTCGACCACTTACGATAGTAATCCCGAAGACCATCCAGTAAGCCAATGACAAAGTCTCGATCGCCATTGACGCAATATCGATTGAAAACAGCATCCGCAAACCAGCAACTGTATTGATGCAAGTCTCCTCCTCCCTGAAGCATAAAACGGCAATAATCGTCGAGGTATTTTTGTTCTTTGAGCCACCTTCCCTCATAAATCTGATGCCCAACCGGGCAATTGATAGTGTTATGTTTCCCTGCATGCCTCACAACAGGCAAAAACTCGGTAACAACGAATCCATCTGAAGTCTGCTTGATGTGCTTTCTGTAAACCCACCAGCGAAAATAATAAATCTCCTCGATGCAGCGTTCGCTGCAATCCAGTAAGGGAATGTTACTTTGCATCCAATTCCATGCGTCCGCATCGGTAATGGCATTAACGATCGTTTCGGGATACAGGCTATTGAAGCGTTCAACGTAATCTTTGTGCTTTTCTGTGTTGATTACGCATAGATTCGTTCCGGTCGTTCCATTCATTTCTTCATCTCCTGCCAAAAAAATATTTGAGTAATTTCGGTGCTATCCTGAAAGCAAAAGATTGAGTCAATGTTTTTCACCAGCACTTCATCTTTTTTCTTTCTCCTAATAGTCCTCTCAAATTCTGTTTCTCAACCCGCTCTGCTTTAAGCTCGCCTTGAATCGGTCAAGCTAACTTATATTGGCTTCTATATGAGTCACCCCAGCCCTTCCGTCGTTGGTCAAACAGGACCCTACCGCACCGTCCAATTAAGTAAAATCATAGATCCCGCAACCGAATCACGACGCTGCGTGCTCAATCGACAATCGGTCGATGTATATGGTGTCGTCGATTACCATACAGACGTTGATATCGTTACCCATCTCGGCACACATGTAGAAGCCCCCTATCACCATGGTGAACTGACCAAAGATGTAACAGATCTGCCCACCGACCATTTTATGGGACGGGGCGTATTGCTTAAACTCGAAACATGTGAACCCTGCGCACTCATCACTCGTGCTGATCTTGAGGCAGCTGATCGCGGACGTGTTCAACCAGGCGACGTCCTCGTCCTCGACTCCCGCTTTCACTCCGAACCCTTTGTCGATAACCCGGATGATCAACGACCTCATCTAAGCCGTGAATCCGCCGAGTGGTTTTTAGAGAAAAATGTCAAGGCCGTAGGGTTTGGCGATGGCATCTGCATCGAAAAAAACATCGAACACTGCATCGCCTGTCACGACATCATGCTCGGTAATGATATCCTTTTTCTCGAAGTTATGAAGAATATCGAACAGTTGCAGACAGAGGTCTTCTTCATTTCCTACCTGCCCTTACCAATCAAAGGCCTCGATGCCTGTCCGGTAAACATCGTCGCAATCGAAGGAATCCCCGATTTCTGCTGAGTGGCCGAGTTTTCGACATTCCACGTGAGCCACGTATGCTTCCCAGCACCTTGAATTCTTCATAGTTGCCATACGGTCTTCTGTATTTGTTCAATTGTTACCCGTGCAATTTTCGTCTAGCTCATCAAAACAACTGGAAGATCGTTCAGAGACCTGTGCCCTTTTGACTTTCATAAGACATAGATCGGATGTCTATTCCCTAGAGTCCTTGATAGAATGCTCTACACTGTACTCGATTGTATCGCCTTGGCAAAGATCCCGCTCTTCTCCTGGATCCGATCGAGTATCAAAAACATGAGAAAGTGTTTCATCTTTAGAAAAGTGAAAGGAGTATTCATCATTGCGTATTGTCGTGGCATCCGGCCTACGTTTAACATGGGTAAACTCATCCTCGTAAAAAGCTTGTCCTTGGTGCAGGAGTTTTAGGTCTCGATCACTTCCTTCGATAAGGCCACGCATAGACATACCTTGACAATCGTATGGCATAGGTAGTTTTAGATAATCCAGAATAGTCGGCATAACATCAATCTGTCGTACTAATTCAGGGATTCGCGTACCCGAATTGATATGACCTGGGAAGGAAATGATTAGAGGTGCCCACAAATTTGTATGCCACAACGTTCCATGTCCCACTTCTATGCCGTGATCATTAAGGTGTTCACCATGATCTGCAGTCAATACAGTCATGGTATTTCCAAGCCTCATTTTCCCATCCCACTCTTGAAGAATTTGTCCGACGATATAATCAGAAAATTCTACTTCTCCTTCATATGTCTGTGGATAAGGCTCAGGACAATTGTATGGTGTGTGAGGATCGATCAGGTGAACCCACAAGAAAAGAGGCCTAGACGTATCCTCCCCAGCTATCCACTCTTGAACCCGCTCCAATGTTTTGTCTCCCCTATTCTCCAAGGAGGCTGCATTCTGATCACTATGCAGGCTTTGAAAACCATAACCTTTTTGTGCTTGAAACCCGCTCCAACTCGTAATCGCCGCCGTTCGGTAGCCATTTTCCGCCGCAATAAGTGCTAGGGTTTTGCGTTTATTTTCATCACTCACCCCATTACAAGTCACTTTATTAACCATTGGCGTGCTAGCCGAAAATAGCGAACAATGGGAAGACAACGTACTCCCTATACTGGTGAGATGATGAGCAAAATTGACCCCACTTTCAGCGAGTCGGTCAAAGTTTGGTGTCTTGGTTTTATCAGAGCCATTACAGGTGAGGTAGTCAGCCCGAAGAGTGTCAACGGTAATGACAAGTAGGTGCTGGGGTTGTTTCATGTTTTGGGCTCCTCACATTGACACAAAAATAGAACAAGTTATTGAGCAGCTTCTGTACTATCGTAGAACTAAAACATTGAGTCAATGTTTACTCAGGCATCTTCCCTCTTCTCTGTCCCTTCTCTTCGTGCCCTTGGCGCTCTTCGTGGTTAAAAAACTGCACTAGCAATTCGGATAAACCACGCATTTAACTCTTGGGTCGAATGGGTAGTCGGTTTTGAAAAAGCCCTTTGGATTTTACTTCTCAGCTATCCAGCCGCAAGCAGATCTGCTCTCCAGGACCATGCACTCCTTCGATCAAGATGCCTTCAATATCAGCTGTTTTGGAAGGTCCTGTCACCCAGATAATATTCGGATCATCCCCTAACTGATCGAGAGCTGTCGGAATATCTCGGTAAACTTCATCTGGCCGTAAAGCTGTTATGTGAACCCATGGCGTCAGGGATCCAAGGCGGCTCGAAGTGTCCTTGTCCTTCAGGATGATCGTACCCGATTCAGCAATGGCACCACTCGCCCTGGTAATGCCAAACTGATACGTATCGATACGATCTCGATCATAGGTTGTTTCTAATTTGATTTCCGGACTTAATTCCCGTGAAAAAACATCCAGTAAATCCGGATCACAATATCCCGATAGATACTCATTCTCTATCATCCATTTTTTCAATTCAACCAAAGTATCGTAAACCTTACCATTAACTGCCTGCATGGCCGTTTTAAAATGCTCCCATAGGTCTGCATCCTCCGGGATGGTAATCACTGCCTCTGTATCATAATCTGGATACTCTGCCCGTTTTGGCAAAGCCTCCAACGTCTTCTTCACCTTTCCCAATATTACATCACGATGTGTCGACATAGCTTTTACTTCTCGGAAGCCTCTGGTTGATCGTTCTTTTTAGGATTCGGACGATTTGCCATCCAGGAACGGAATCGTTTTCCATGCCATTCCGGTAAATCCTTCTTCTTATACCATGCTTGAAAAGCAGGAACCGGAATCATGCTCTTCGGGAAAAAGTCCATCATCTTCCCGGCGCTCAAAGCTGTCTTCCACAGGACTGGTTTACTGGCCATTGTCGCCCACATGCCCATCGGAGGTGTTCCGGGAGATTTGATTCCCTCCACCTTTGCCTTATCCCTCAACCGCAACAACAAATCCGGAATGGGAATATCCACCGGGCAAACCTCATTGCAGGCGCCACATAAACTCGATGCCTTTGGCAAGTCGGCATAATCGGCAAACTTACTGGCCAAGAGCGGAGAGAGAACAGCGCCTAAAGGCCCAGGATAAACACTGCGATAGGCAAAACCGGATGCCTGTCGATAAACCGGGCAGACATTCATACAAGCGCCACAACGAATACAACGCAAAATCTCCCGGCAATCCGACTCAAGCACCTGAGTTCTTCGATTATCCAGAAAGATCAAATGCATTTCCTCAGGACCATCCGGCTGGGCAGCCGATTTTGGTCCACTGATAAACTCTGTATAAACCGTTAAACGCTGCCCTGTCGCTGAACGGGCCAGCAGATTGAGCATGACCGAAAGGTCACGATCCTTCGGCACCAATTTCTCGATACCTACCATGGCAATATGAACTTTCGTTGGCGCCAGGCAAAACCGAGAATTGCCCTCATTGGTGATCAAAAGCATTCGCCCACTTTCTGCCGAAACAAAATTGGCACCTGTGATACCCACATCTGCTTCCATGTACTTACCACGCAAGTGTTTCCTCGCCCGATGAGTGATCACCTCTGGATCATCATTATACTCTCCCAAACCTTCTCTCTCAAAACTGCGAGCAACATCCTGCCTATTCTTATGGATAATCGGTTTAACAATATGACTGGGATGATCGTTATCGATCTGAACGATGTATTCACCCAAATCCGTCTCCACACATTCCATGCCTCTCTCTTCCAGGTAATGCCCCAGTTCTGTTTCTTCACTGACCATGCTCTTCGACTTAACCACCTTCGTGGCCTTCTTTGAACGCATGATCTCAAACACAATTCGATTGGCCTCTTCTCCATCAGAAGCCCAGTGCACCTTGACTCCGTTTGCTTTTAACTTCTCTTCTGCCTGCGGAAGATACCTGTCCAGATGCTCCACCGTATGCTGCTTAATCGCGCCCGCAATTCGGCGAATTTTGTCAGGATCTTCGTAATCGCCAAAAAGCGCATCGTGGCGCTTTTGTGTTGCCGTAATGCTGTTTTCCATCACAGCAGTCTGCACATCCGGAGCAATCCGCTCCACATATCGATCTATCGGTTGAACACTCATCGCTTATTTTTCAATCAACCCTCCATTTTGTAAGGCATCTCTCAAAATTTGAGCGATATGCACCCTCTGCAATTCCTTGTTATGTCGATCAACTAACCCTCCCAAATGCATGAGGCATCCCATATCTCCGGAAGTCAGAATATCAGGTTGAGCTTCCATCACATTGGCAATTTTGAGCTTCCCCATTCCCTCAGAAGTATTGGGGAAAGAGACCGAAAAAGTTCCGCCAAAACCACAGCATTGCTCTCCTCCTCCAAAGGGAACAACCGTCATTCCATCAATCGAATTCAACAGCTGCAAACTCGTTTCTCCACTACAGGACCCTCTCGTATGACAGGAACGATGAAAAGCGACTTTAGCATCAAATTTTCCGGGCCACTCGTTTATCCCCAAACCATTCACAATATAGTCTGTCAATTCCCATGACCGAGAAGCCAATTCTGCCACTTGTTTTCGATCTGTTTCCTTTTCAAATTCAAGCACAGTGCCATGCAACAACATCGCCGTACACGATCCTGATGGAATCACAACCGGTTCTTCTCCCCTAAAGACCTCCACCGTGTGACGAACAACCTTCCGGGACGACGCCCAATCTCCACCATTAAAGGCCGGCTGGCCGCAACAAGTCTGCCCATCGGGAAAAATAACTTCACAACCGAGGTATTCCAACACCTCAACGGTTGCTTTTGCCACATCATCAAAAAAGGCATCGCACAAGCACGTTGCCATTAGCTGAATCTTTTTTCCTGGAGGAGATTTACGTTTCAAATTGACCATAGCGGTAACTTCTAAGCAATGAGAGATGCTATTGGCTTGCAACCTCTTTTAGGAGTAATTGCCTTCATTAAAGCACTGCGTTATCACCCCTATTACTGACTCGTATCTATGAAAAAACGATCCTCATCCGTTCAAGTCGCAGCTATCGACCTCGGCGCCACCAGCGGCCGTGTCATTCTGGGAACATACGCCAAAGGAAAATTGTCTTTGGAAGAAGTCCATCGCTTCCCTAACAAATTCGAATTTCTCGGGAAAAATTGCTACTGGAATCTGGCTGGCCTCTTTGCCGAAGTGAAAACCGGTCTTTTAAAAGCAAAGGAAAAAGCGCCAAAACTGGCTTCATGCGGCGTTGATGTTTGGGGTGTAGACAGCGTCCTGGTCGATAAAAAAGGGCGCCTCGTGCAACCCACTTACGCTTATCGCGACACCCGATCAGAAGCCCTCTCCCGCAAGCTGGCAAAGTCAGGTATTGAAGACGTCTATAAATGGACCGGCATTCAGGTTCTCCCCTTTAATACGAGTCTTCAATTACAAGAAATCTTAACCACCTATCCTGCGATTACCGATATGGCAGATCGCTGCCTCTTTCTACCTGATTACTTTAATTTTCTACTCTCCGGAAAAATGGAGACCGAAATCTCCGTTGCCAGCACCGGACAATTACTCGATGTCAAAAGCTGCGAAATGTCTCAGGATGCCCTCGCTTATTTCGGCATTCCGACCAGCTGGTTCTCTAAACCAAAATTATCTCCAGCAAACCTCGGAAAAATCAAAGGGATTCCAGAACTCAAGGACGTTCAAGTAACTATGGTTCCGGGCCATGATACCTCCTGCGCTTACGACGCCATGCCCGCTTCCGAAGATGGCACCGATTTTTATATCAGCAGTGGCACCTGGTCTCTCATGGGATTTGAATCCGATAAACCCGTCTTGGGAAAAGACGCTCTCAAAGCATGCATTTCAAACGAACGAATGGGCGATGGCCGTTACCGACCACTAACTAATTGCCAGGGCCTCTGGCTTTTGGAGCAAACATTACCCTCCTTCACCTCACAACCCAAGAGTAATGCTGATTGGAAACGCCTCATAACAGCAGCGCAGGAATCTCCAGCACCCAAAGCGCTCATCAACGTCACAGATCGCAGTCTATTCAATCCTGCATCGATGAAAGACGCGATTGATAAACAACTAAAACGGCGGAAACACAAAACACCGAAAAATCTCGCCGGCTATACCCGACTCATCTGCGAATCTCTCGGTAAAGGACATGCAGACGGCATCAATCGATTTGAAAAAATGACCGGAAAGACCTTTGAACGAATCCTCATCGTAGGAGGAGGCTCAAAAAATCCTCTTCTTTGCCAAGCTACTGCAGATTATGCAAAACGTCCCGTTGTCTCATTCTCTCTCGAAGGAACCGCTGTCGGAAATATGGCAAACCAACTCATTGCTCTCGGCGCTGTCGAAAGCATCCCAGCTTTCCGCAGACAGTTACTCAAAAACCTGAAGAAAAAAGTTTATCAGCCAAAGGGATAACCTGCTTTGCTCTTCCCTTTGGCAAAATTTCTATCCAGTCGATGAAAGAGACGTCAACGATACCGCTTCAAGAGGAGGAGGTGTGAAAACGTCGGCAAAATCTTCAAACTGTTTTTTGAATTTTTGGTATTCAATCACCTCAAACTCTCCTTCCTCTCGCTCGACAATCGCCGTCATAGATTCCACCCAATCTCCTGAATTCAGATAATGGATATTATTGATCATCTTATTGTCAGGAGAATGAATATGACCACAAATGATTCCACTACACTCACGCTTGGTCGCCAATTTTTCTAAATGCGTTTCAAATCGTGAAATAAAACTAACAGCGTGTTTCACCTTGGCTTTAATATACTTCGACAACGAAAAATACTCCTTCCCTCTCCAGCGAAGATAGAGATTATAATATCGATTGAGTCTTAGTAAAGACTGGTAGCCAATATCACCGGCAAGCGCCAAGACCTTGTAATTCTTGGTGATCGTATCGAAACAATCTCCATGTACCACGAGGTAATTTCCTTTCTTTGTCTTATGAATATGTTCCTCTACGATCCTTAAGCTACCAAATGCCATGGATCTCAATTTACCCAAAATCTCATCATGATTACCTCTTAAATAAATAACCTCCGTCCGATTCTTTTCCACCATTTTGAGAACCAAACGCACAAATTTTGTATGCTTTCGAGTCCAGCCACCTCTCCGCGCAAGACTCCAACCATCAATGATATCCCCATTCAGTATCAATTTCTCACATTGAACGTGTTTCAGAAAATCAATCACTTCGTCAACCTTGCAAAACCTTGTGCCTAAGTGGATGTCAGACAATATAACAGTTTTAAACTTAAGCTTTTTCGTTTTCATAATAAAATAATCCGACGTTGCTAAAGAACTTTTCTACAAACGATTTACTGAGGTCTCACAGTATTCCCTTCGTGCGGAATCGATTCAAGAACATTCGGAAAGTCTTCTGTATCTGAATTACAAGTATTCAAAAATAAACGAAAATCTCTCTCAATCTGGTCTATGATATGATCCCAACCCAAACTCTCTACTGCCTCTCGAGCAGCCATGCCCATAGCTGTCCAGTTTTCGGGGTTTTTGGCCAACAGAATGGCTTTCCGATAAAAATCCTCTTCATCGCCAAATTCAGCCTTATAGCCATTTACCCCCGATTCTATATATTCCCCTGAGGCGGCATAATCGAAGGCTAAAACAGGTAGTCCACTCGCCATTGCTTCCGTCACCACATTGCCAAAAGTTTCTGTTAAAGAAGGAAAAATAAAAAGATCAGCCGAAGAAAAATGACTGGCCAGATCTTCGTCATGGCGCATTCCCGAAAAAATAATATCAGGATTCGCCTCCGCTAATTCCTGACGCATAGGGCCATCTCCAACCACCACAAACTTTACCCCTGGAAGGATGTCTTCCATTTCCCGGTAAGCTCGAATCGCAAGTTCAAAATTCTTTTCCGCCGCAACCCGACTCACATAGATGACCACCATTTCATCCTCCCAAACACCCCATTCGGATCGCAAAGCCATGTTCCGTTTACCCGGACTGAAGCGGGATAAATCAACCCCTCTCCCCAAAACCCTTACATTATGAAAACCACTCTCCTTTAATTGCCTAGCAATATCCTTGGATGGAACAAAAGTTGCCAAAGCCCGGTTATGAAACCATCGCAAATACTTTAGCACCAAACGATGCAAGAGCCCGAATTTGTAGTGCTTGGAATAGGCATGGAAATTTGTATGAAAATCTGTCACACAAGGAATCCCGATTTTTCTGGCTGCCGAAATTGCCGAAAAACCCAAAGGGCCTTCTGTGACAACATGAACCAAATCAGGATGTTCATTGAGGAAATATTTCAAAAAAACTCTCTTGGCCGGCCAGCCAAACTTCAACTCAGAGTAACGAGGAATCGGAAACCCTCCCATGGCAATCTCCCTTGGATTATTCCTTCGACCTGTATCTTCCTTTGATTGGCGAGGACGAAAAACCTCTACTTCATGCCCTCTCTCTACCAGACCATCGATAATCTTCTTTAAAGTCATGGCGACACCATTGACTTCCGGGAAATATGTTTCAGTTACAAAAACTACCTTCATATTGGAGCCGAACAACTCCATACATCATCTTTGTCCTTATAACATCAAGATGGTTTTGGTTAGTTTTGTATTAGGAATTTCATTATTCCTAACATATCTATAACAAACGCTTTCTCTTTTTCTAACAAAAATACGGATACAAAAAAGAATTGATCCATGATTCACACCACGTCATCCTTAAAAGGAATAAATTTTTTATAACCTTGGTCCCAAACACGAACTACGCTACAGGCGTCCAACTCCTTGGGCCCTTGATACCCAGAGGCTCATAAGCGGCACGCCGAACAGTGAAGCCCTCATAATCCACAACAGAATCCGGCTCAGCTTCACTGCGAACCACAAAATCCGCTTCAGGAGGATAACAGGCTATCTGCACATTAGCGTCTCCATCTTCCTCACTCTCATTTGGCCATAATCCAACATTACTCGGGATGCCCGCTGACTGAAAACGAAGGTCCACACTCCATCGAATCGTATCCGAAACATTTGGTGTTGAGCAATGAGGTGCCATATTTGTCATAAGAACGACACCACCCAATGGACATTCCGCCACTATCTTTTGCGGCACGTCCGAAGGAAGATCTTCATCCTTAATCACCAACAGCCCACTGTTCCCACCTGAATGATGTTCCAAAATACCTCTTTCATGAGATTTCGGCAGAATTTCCATGCAACCATTTTCAGCCGTTGCATTCACCAGTGGTATCCAACAAGTCACGATAAGATGCTTGTCACAATGGGCTGCAAAATATCCGGAATCCTGATGCCATGGCACATCACCTCTTCCGATACCAGGCACCTTTGGCCGGATCCGATAGGCAGAAGAGGCGACGATTTCAGGACCCACTAAACTGGAAACTACCTCCAAGAGCTTTGGATGAGTGATCAAATCAAACATACTACGCCCCTGATAACCGCCACCACGCTCACCCTCCAAGTGTCTCATCACAGCTTCACCGTTTTCCTTATTATCATGATAGATTCGGGTAAGCCGCTGTTCAAATGCTTCCTCAGGATACGTTTTCTTTATTCTTCCATCCCGGGCCAGTTCGTCGATTTTGAGGCCTATTTCTTTTTCGAGATCCTGTCTGAGAGGTTCTAAATCCACAGGATCAAAAACGTTCTCTGCAATAAAATACCCCTCTGCCTTAAAAAAGGCTACCTGCTCTTCCGAAAGTCGACCCGATTCTATTCTCATAAGCATATCTATACCACAGTATTAACAAGTTGTAAATTGGCTGAAATTTCCCATATGTGGTCTTTTTTCACCATGGAGAAAATCCCATCTGCTTTCGAAATACCCCTCGGTCAGAAACCCAATATCCTGCATATTGGAGCTCACACTCATGGAGAATTAGAAAGAGAATCGTATTATCTTCCCAGTATATGGTGCCTGCATAAATACGAGTACCATGCCGATTTACGATTGAACGGTGAATTGTTTAAAATCACTCCTGGCTCTGTTTCTCTCACACCCCCGACAACCCTGATCGAGTATTTCTTTCAAGGCCCCTCCACCCATAAATTCATCCATTTTCACTTTCCGGGATCTCCCCCTGTAACGCACACCTCACGCTATATGTTCACTCCCCCATCCTTATCAGAAGATTTCACCAATTGCTTTGATAAAGCTCTCCATTTCCATTCATCCAACGAATTGAAAGCAGAAGTCCGCCTATGGGATTTGCTCTTTCAGATAGCGACACCTCTACCATCTAAAGAAACCAGTTCCCGACATCCGAAATTAGAAGCCGCTCTGAAAGAGATCGATCATCAGTTGAGCTCACCTATTACCATACCCAAGATTGCCCGCAAAGTCGGCCTCTCCCACAATCACCTTATCCGGCTCTTCCAAAAAGAGATAGGCCGTACCATCGTCAGCTATATCAGAGAACGCAGGGTGGACCGGGCCATTTACCTTCTGCGCAATACAACTCTTTCCATCAAAGCAGTCGCTGCTGCTTCCGGTATTCCAGACGCTCAACGATTCAACAAAGTAATCCGCATCGCGACGCGGCATTCCCCTACCAGCATCAGAGCTCTCGGTCCAACCATCACCACAGGAAAGACAGAGATCTAACCGGTTTAGTTTACCTTTGGATAGAGCAAATTAAAGCGGGCAGATATAATCTCTTCAGCCGTTAAATGAGGAATCGTCGAGATCACTTCTTCATACGAAGGATCCTCAAAACCAATGGCCGCCCGCCTCAAAACTGAAGCAAACCGAGGGCAATACATCGGAATACCTCTAATCTCCTCCCAACGCCATTCCTCAATCCCCTGAGCAAATGGAATCAGGAAATCCAGGGCTTTTCGAATACTCCTTCCATCCAGAGATGAATACTTCCACAAATCAATATCGGTCCAACGTCCTATTTCAGCTAAATCAAAAAAGATCGCCAAGTTTCCACTACTATAGCCAAAACCTGTGGTCCGAGCAATTTCATAAAACTGCCTCCCATTATGTTCTATCTGGAAATCAATCCTCCAGAAAGGCACTCGGTCCATCACCTCTTTGGCAATTTCTTTCTGACCCGTAAACAGCGCAAGTGAAACAACCTGCATATCATAATGCGATCCATGGTTATTGGGTCGGGTCGACTCGAACTTCCCATGCTCACTTTCTCTCAGCCAAATCAGAAACGCCCTCGCCCAATCTAGCATCCCTGCCTGATCCTCATCTGTCCAGGCATCACAGGACTGCAGTAAACCCACAGTATCTACCAAAGGGACTACGGCCTTGGAATCCACAATTCCCCAACCATATCCCTCCCAAATACCAGGAATCGCTTGAGCATATTCGAGGTGTGGATTCATCCGCGTTGCCTCATCAATATACCAAGTTCTCAACAAAGTCGCCGCGCGTTCACCATAGACCTCATTTCCCGTCAGGTAAAAAGCCAGGGCCAGCGTTTGAGAAGCTTCCGTCAAATCTCTCCAGGCAGCTCCATCCCATAAATCTGATTCAGGATTCTTTTCCCCATCACGGGAAACATAAGGCAAACCATCCTCTGTATCTGGATTCGGCCACCAGTAACCCGCCTGACTTTTATAGTCATGCTTATCACCACTCGGAGGCAGCCTGTCCTTATCCATAACGGACCATGGTCCTGCCGTCAGCCATTCGTCCGCCTCCCGGATCAATTGAGCCAAAGCCGGCATTAAGTCCGGATCTTTAGCCGCAAGACGCTGCTTTGAAATCTCCAGAAGTTCAGCAGAAAGAAGAAAGGTTCGTGGTGCTTTAGTAACCATATATCGCCAACCCTAGGAAACAACGAAGTTAAGAAGCAAACCTCAAAACTTCACTGAACCCCAAGAACTGCTGTCACCAGAACAGCAGTTCTCAAAGGATAAAACTTTCGACTTCTTCAACTGCCTAAATAAGAACCCGCTCAGGAAGCATAACCCTCTTCATCGTGAGACGACAGATCCAGTCCACTACGCTCATCATCAGAAGAGACCCGCAGCCCAACTGTAGCATCGAGGACTTTCAGGACAATCAATGAAATAATACCGCTCCAGATGATCGTTACCATCACACTGAGAAATTGTGCCCACACCTGAGCTCCCATTGTTCCATGCTCCATGCCGGAACCTCCTAGAGCGGCCGAAGCACAAATACCGGTCAAGATTGCACCGATAATACCCCCAACTCCATGAACGGCAAACACATCCAAGCTATCATCAAATTGAAAGATTTTTTTCAATTTTGTGGCCGAAAGATAACAGAAAAACCCTGCAGAAATTCCAATAATAAAAGCGCCCATCGGGCCCGCTGACCCTGATGCCGGAGTAATCGCGACCAAACCAGCCACAGCGCCTGTTACCATTCCTAGAATACTGGGCTTACCATGGTTTTTCCACTCGAGGAACATCCAGGTAGCGCCGGCAGTCGCAGATGCCATCTGAGTTACCAGCATCGCCATCCCGGCAACACCATCTGCAGCCAATTCACTCCCTGCATTAAAACCAAACCAACCCACCCACAGCATCGAAGCGCCGATAACTGTCAGAGGCAAATTATGCGGTTTGATCGGATCCTTCATAAAGCCAATCCGTTTTCCCACCATAATACAGGCAATCAGACCAGCGATTCCGGCATTGATATGAACGACCGTTCCTCCCGCAAAATCGAGCACACCCCACTCAGCAAAAAGACCTCCACCCCAGGCCATATGACAAATCGGCAGGTAGGAAAAGCTAAACCACAAAACGCAAAACCAAAGCATCGCACTGAATTTCATTCGCTCCGCAAAAGCGCCCACAATTAGAGCCGGAGAGATGATAGCAAATGTCATCTGAAACGTTAAAAAGACCGATTCCGGAATTGTCCCTTCGATTGAGTCAACCGTTACTCCACTGAGAAAAAATTTGGAAAATCCACCCACAAAACGATTGGCGCTTCCGCCATCAGAGAAAGCCACACTATAGCCATAAGCGACCCACAAAATCGTCATGATCAAAGCAAGGGCAAAGCACTGACCCAAAACAGAAAGCACATTCTTGCTTCGGACAAGCCCTCCATAAAATAAAGCCAGTCCCGGCAATGACATGAACAGGACCAGCACGGTCGCAGTCAGCATCCAGGCAGTATCGCCACTGCTCAAAGCATCCGTGCCCTCTTCTGCCATTCCCATGGAGGGAAAAACAATAGCTGCAGCCAGAACACCCAGCCATTTTCGAATGGAATGGAAACGCCTTACATGAGGACAAACATCCGTAGAGCTTCCCAGAGAAGTTATGTGGAAATCATTCATTTTGTGCATAAAAGTAACGCAGCTCATTGAGCAGGATTTATGCCGACATCCGGATAAATTTCAGTTCTAAAGGCGCTGTTACCGCCTCAGGAGTATCTGTAATAACAGGAAAACAGTCTTTTTATAAAAGCATCCCACCGACAATCGCAGCCAGAATCACAACCAACCAGGAAGGGCATTTGGTAAAAGCTAACAGCCCAAGAGCGCCCAACGAAATTCCCAGGCTACTCCAACCCGTAATCCCTGAAGTAATCACCGGTCGATAAAGAGCCGCCAGAAGAAGACCTACCACAGCCGCATTTGCGCCCAATAAAAAAGCACGAACTCCTTTGATAGTCCTCAGGTGATGCCAGAAGGGAATAATCCCAGCCGTCAGCAACAGCGCTGGAAAAAAGATAGCTACCAAGCACCATAATCCTCCTGCGATACCACTCACCTCACCCTCCATTGCCGTGCCCAGATAAGCTGAAAATGTAAAAAGGGGACCTGGAATCGCCTGAGCAGCGCCATAACCGGCTAAAAAAGATTCATTGGAAATCCATCCTGGTGGAACCACTTCAGCCTGCAGCAAAGGTAACACTACATGACCTCCGCCAAAAACCAAAGCTCCTGATCGATAAAACGCGTCAAAAACCTCGACCCAGGCATTTGGGTAAAGGAAAACCCACAAAGGAAGCCCTAACAAAAGCAGTGTAAAAATGCCCACAAAAACACCGCCTACCAATGGATGATGCACCTTTTCTCCCACCGGCTTTTCCTCATCGGTTACCTTTGAGCGATAAATCAACGCGCCGACCAATCCACCGAAGAGAATCCCACCAACCTGTCCATAAACGGGTGAAGAAGCATAAATCAGGAATCCTGCTACCAACAAAGCAACTCCGACTCCCCAGGCATTCTGGCAGTGTTGACGCCCCATTCCCCAAACGGCATTCGCCACCACTGCCACCGCAGCCGCTTTCAATCCATGCAGCCAACCCATCGCCCCCGCATCACCTAACCAACTGAGACCATAGGCAAATCCAATCATCAAAACAGCAGAAGGAAGCGTAAAGCCAACCCAGGCCGCAAGCCCCCCCAAAAAACCACCCTTTAAGAGCCCGACTGAAAAGCCCACCTGGCTACTCGCTGGTCCCGGCAAAAATTGGCATAAGGCAACCAAATCTCCATATTCACGTTCATCCAACCATCTCTTCCTCACCACAAATTCGTCTCGAAAATATCCAATATGGGCAACCGGACCTCCAAAGCAAAGACATCCCAGTTTCAAAAACGTCACGAAGAGAGAGGAAAACGAAACAGTCATACCTAGAACATTTTAAAATCAACCAACAAAATCAAAGTCAATCATACCACTCTTCACAATTGACTGATGAAACTGGACGTAAAAAGCTCCAGCCATGACCTCTTCCTTCCCAAAAGTTCGTATCGGAATTATCGGCATGGGTATTGGCCGTTATAATGCCCGTGCCTTTGCTTCTAATCCCCGTAGCGAAGTCGTCGCCCTCTGCGATCTCGACGAAGCAGCCATGCAGGATTTTACCACCGAACTGGCTACTACTCCGCATCACTTTACCGACTACAAAGAAATCTGTGCCTGTTCTGATGTCGACGCCATCTTCGTCGGAACCCCTAACAAACTTCATGCTCCAGTTTCTCTCGAAGCGATTAAGAATGATAAACACGTCCTCCTGACCAAACCGATTGCCGACTCAGAAGAAGCCGCCGCCAAACTCGTCCAAGTGGCAGAAGCTTCGGGAGTCGTCAACATGATGTCACTCAGCACCCGATACGACAGCCCTTGCCAACACCTCGGACAATTGGTTCGAGAAGGTTTCTTCGGTGAAACTTATTATGCGCGTTCTCGCAGCTCTCGACGCAGTGGAATTCCTGATTGGAACCTTGGATACATCACAGACGGAGGTGGTGCCTTTCGCGACATGGGTGTTCATGCACTGGATGCCGTCTGGTGGTTACTTGGAATGCCTAAAGCCATCAGCGCTACCGGTGTTTCCGGGGCTAAGTTTGGCCCTAAAGGCCTCGGATACTGGGATTTCAATCAACCCGATGCAAAATACTACAGTCAGTTTTCGGCCGATGACTATGCCGGCGGATTCATTCGTTTTGCAAACGGGACTGGCCTACAGATCGAAAGCTTCTATGCCTCCCACCAAGCTCCCACTGCCGAAATACAAATCGAACTCTTCGGCACCGAAGCTGGCGCTCAACTATCACCCCTCACTCTCTACCAAACCGTTAATGGCGCGCCGCAGGACACCACCATCACCCTGCCCCAAAACCTGCCTACCTCATGGGAAAATATCGCAGAGCACTTCATCAGTTGTATCCTCGATGGAACTACCTGTGATGCGCCCTTCAATCATGGTTGGCAGATTCAACAAATGCTTGAAGCTGTCCTCGAAAGCGCTCGAACCGGCAAAGAAGTTCGAATTGCCTGATTCTCTAGCGTTCGGTATAAGATGGAGTCATTTTGCTAAACGTGAAAGCAATTAGAGAGAGTGATGGAAGCCATGAAATGGTTCGAGATTATCTAAAGGCCCTCGGTCTACATACCCGCGATTTGGATTTCACGTTCCTAAGTGATCTTGTTGCACGGCATGTCGCTACTTTTGCTTTCAGTAGCGTAGGATGCCAGCTCCGCGAAGATTTGCCACTCGATTTCGAGTCACTATACCAGCGAATTTTTGTCCAACGACGTGGTGGTTATTGTTTTGAACAAAATGGCTTGCTATACGGAATTTTAGAGAGACTTGGATTTTCGCCAGAGCTTTATCTGGCCCGCGTTATTTACAATAATGATACCCATCCCGGTTTAACACACCGAATTACTGTGGTTGAGTATAAACGCCAAAGATATGTGCTGGACGTAGGCTTTGGTCCTTTTGGACCTAGGATTCCAGTTTCTATGTCAGAAATTGAATCGAATGATGGTGAAAAAATTTTTCGCATTTCCGAGCGTCAGCCTGGCGAGTATCACATGCAGGTTTTCAAGGATGGAGACTTTTTCTCTCTCTATCGATTCGAGCTTGCGCGTTATGGTAAAGCTGATTGCGAATTGGGGCATTTTTACTCACACCGACACCCCGATGCTCCCTTCGTAAATCATTTGGTAGTGTCACTTCTCCTAGAG
This sequence comes from Opitutaceae bacterium, assembly GCA_028280955.1. Taxonomy (GTDB): domain Bacteria; phylum Verrucomicrobiota; class Verrucomicrobiia; order Opitutales; family Opitutaceae; genus NORP342. Next base: position 5,160 of record JANQKU010000252.1, on the reverse strand, counting down.
AGTGAAACCCGCTCCTTGCGTGATTTAAAGTATTGGGTGATCACAAAATCTGCTGTCCAGGACCAGGAAATCAGCGATTCAGAACAACTCATGCGAATACTTGTCGGTGAACTTGGAGTTCAGGTAACTAAGGACGAAAGCCATCTGTTGTATGAAGGGTTGAATTCCTAACTATAGCTTGTACCTGACAAAAATAAAATGGGCATGCTGCACACGATCTGAAAGAACTCTAGTGAGACATTCGCGAAAAGAACGACCTATTCGCAGTGCCTAAGCTAAAGCCAACGACGAGTCAGACTATAAGACTGTGCCGTCGGCCCATACTTGGGCGCGGTTGCCATGTGTAGAGCCAAAGGCACTACATCTTCAGGTAGTTTTCGATATTCGTACTCACCCCCAAGCGAATCTAACAATTTCCGCTCAGGCTTTTCTCCTTCAGCCAAATTCGTGTGAACAATTCCAGGAATCATTTCGTTAACCGTAATATTATATGAAATGAGCTCTTCAGCTAGCATTCTCGTAAAGTGCCAGAGACCCGCCTTTGCGGCACAATAAGCGGCTATCCGACTATGACCACGGTGACCAGTACCAGATCCCATCGTCAATATTTTGCCCTCTCCTCGCGCTTTAAGATGTGGGATCACCGCTTGTGCTGTATAAAATGCGCTGTTCAGGTTTACCTCTACGGTGTCACGCCAGACCTGAGGATCTGCCTCTTCGATTGAATTATTTTCCAGACATCCGCCTGCATTCATAAAGACCAAATCGAGACCACCAAAAATTTCCACCGTTTGATCCACCATAGCCTTTACCGCATCAAAATTCGTAATATCACAGGGAATCGCCAAAGCCTGCCCACCCGATGCCTTAATTTCTGCAGCAACTGCTTCTACTGCCTCCACGGTTCGAGCGGTCACAGTGACTTTCGCCCCGGCTTCTGCGTAAGCCTTCACTATAGATCGACCCATTCCTCGACCTGATCCGGTTACAATGGCTACCTTGCCTTCCAGCGGTTTTTCACTCATTGAAGGAGTAAAAAGACCTAAAATCAACAGGTCGAGCTAAGATCTCAAACCTTATGAAGGGACTAAAAAATCGGTATTATCTAGCTGCATCCACTTTTACCCTCACCTCAAACTTACTTTGGTCACGGATTTCTGTAATGGTTCCGTTATTGAACTGATGAGAATCGCAAAACATACCACGTAAGAGAACTAGCGAGTCATTCGAGAAAAGAACGATCTATTAGTCGCTACCAGACTATAGAACCACTCAGACAGCCAGGCAAAAACCGGCACCCGACGATAGACCGAAAGAAAAAATGATTTTCCGGCGCCGATGGCATAAGCTCGAAACACAGCCTCAGCTCCACGGGAAATCCGTCCATTGCCTTCAATCAGATGCACTGCCCTCCGATAAGAGTCCTCTGAAATTTCCCAGAAATGCCTCCCAACTTCCTGAGAGGTCAAAAAATCTATTTTCTCTCCCATTGATTGTTTCCAGCGATTGATCCAACCTCGGCAAAACTGACAATCCCCATCCCATACCATAAGGGCTCTTCCAAAAGGTGGCGGCGATTCCACCAGAAAATTTTTTGAGATCTGTTGCACTATCTTAAAATCAATTGTTACATCCATTTGTCCTTTTAGCATAAAACACCCAAACAGGTATTTTTTCAACTAAGAGGCTGTCGAAACCCATTTGATTTTTATTCGGATATTTTCCGAAAAACTGAAAACAAGCACTTACCTCCCTACATTTTTCATCATATTTTATTTTATGAACACCCCACATTCTTCCTCCAATCTTAGCAAAGCCACTTTTGGCGCAGGTTGTTTCTGGTGTATCGAGGCCGCCTTTTCAAATCAAAAAGGCGTTCACTCTGTATTTTCCGGCTACATGGGCGGAAATGTTGAAAATCCCACTTATGAACAAGTTTGCTCGGGGCAGACAAATCACGCCGAAGTTGTTCAGGTAACCTTCAATCCGGAAGAAACCTCTTATCATACCCTGCTCGACCTCTTCTGGGGAATTCACAACCCCACGACTCTCAATCAACAAGGCGCTGACCGGGGTACTCAGTATCGCTCCGTCATCTTTTACCACTCCGAAGAACAAAAGACTATGGCAGAGAACTCGAAAAACGAACTCGACGCATCCGGCCAACTGGATCAACCCATCGTCACCGAAATCACCCCTGCCACTACCTTTTATCCCGCTGAAGAGTATCATCAGGAATATTATAGTCGCAACAAAAACGCACCCTACTGCCAAATGGTTATCCAGCCCAAATTGCGTAAGCTGGGATTGGAATAACCGAAATTTGAGATAGAAATGTTTTCGACCTCGACCTACAGATGAGAGTCGGTATCATACTCAATTTTGTAGTCTTTTTTTACTTACATTTTTTAAAGCAAAATCTAATCGTTTCAAAACATGAAGAAACCCTCTCGCCGCACCTTCTTGAAAGCGGCTGCCATCTCTGCCGGATTTATTGGCCTTCGCTCTTTTGCCCGTGGCCCCTTTGTCAAAGGCCCGACCCAACCAGCCACCTCTCCAGAATCAAAAGCAAAAGGATATGGACCACTCATCCCAGACCCGGAAGGTATTCTCGATCTTCCAGAAGGATTTTCCTATAAAATCATTTCCCGCACAGGGGAAATGATGGACGATGGATTCCATGTTCCCGGCGCTCATGATGGAATGGCGGCTTTCACTGGTCCTGACGGCCTCACCTTGCTCGTCCGCAACCATGAAATCAATCCGGAGCGCAATGAACTAAGCCCTTACGGAAATGACAATGAACTATGGGAAAAGATAAATAAGGAAAAGCTTTACGACTCCGCCGGTGGAAAGCCTCTCTGCCTTGGAGGCACCACTACTCTGGTCTATGACACTCGGAAACAAGAACTCATCCGTCACTACTACAGCTTGGCAGGAACTGTTCGAAACTGCTCTGGAGGGCCAACCCCCCGGGGATCCTGGGTTACCTGTGAAGAAACAGTCCTCAAAGCCAATGACGTCTTCGAGAAAGATCACGGTTACAATTTTGAAGTCCCTGCCAATGCAACCATCAGCCTGGTCGACCCCATTCCTCTTAAAGATATGGGGCGCTTCAACCATGAAGCCATCGCTGTTGATCCAGCCTCCGGTATCGTCTATCAAACCGAGGACCGTCCGGATGGATTGATCTATCGCTTTATCCCCCACAAACGCGGGCAACTGGCTGAAGGTGGAAAACTCCAGGCTCTCGTTATCAAAGATCAACCCTCACGCGATACCCGCAACTGGCCACAAGAAGAACAACCAACTTTCCCCATCGGGCAGGCTCTTGCAGTCGAATGGATGGATCTGGAAAATATTCAAGCGCCCAATGACGACCTGCGTCATCGTGGCTTCAACGCAGGAGCCGCTCGTTTCGCTCGAGGGGAAGGCATGTTCTATGGAAAAGGAGAAGTTTATTTTGCCTGCACCAATGGAGGACAAAAACAATATGGACAGATTTTCCGCTATCGCCCCAGCCCGGACGAAGGCCTTTCTCAAGAATCACAAAGACCGGGAACAATCGAACTCTTCATCGAATCTCATGAAATCGATCTGCTCAAAAACGGAGATAATCTGACAGTAGCTCCCTGGGGAGATGTCGTCGTCTGTGAAGATGATGGCGCTAATAGCTCTATCATCGGGATTACCCCTTCCGGGAAATTGTATAAAATTGCCGACGTCAGTCTCGAAAGCGAATTGGCTGGCTCCTCTTTCTCTCCCGATGGCACCACCCTTTTTATCAACGTCCAATGGAACCCCGGTCAGACCATTGCCATCACTGGCCCCTGGAGGGGCCGAATCGAATAGAAACCTTTAAATAAATTAACCTTCCCATAACCCCTTTATCCTATGTCGACGATCCCCCCTCGACGCTTTATCATTGATAACGACGGAAACAACTTCTGTTCCAACCTGACGGACGACCTCGAAGCAGATATCGAAGAAGTTATCGCCTCATGCCCGGAAGAAGTCACCACCTACATGCTCTGTCCTGGAGCTGGTACTTACTACTACCCAACCAAAATAGGTGTCACAGATCCTCGCCATCAAAAACTCAATGAACATCTCAAACAGGGGATAGACCCTCTTGGGCATTTACTCGAAACCCTGAAAAAAGCGGGCAAGGAAACCTTCCTTACCTTCCGAATGAATGATGTTCATAATCCGACCGATGCAAATCAATGGAACACGCCCGTCATCCGGCGTGAACATCCGGAAATGATCGTCGACCCTGAAGGAGCCAAAAAACCGGATGCGGATTGGATGTGCTGGTGCCTCGATTATACCCAACCTGAAGTACAGAACTACATTCTCTCTCTTCTGGAAGAACTAGCTTCCCATTACGAAACAGATGGATTCCAGCTCGATTGGCTTCGCTTTCCTCGCCATTTACCAGGCAATCCAGATGAAGTCTGGGCTCATCGGGCCTCTTTAACCAAAATCGTCAAAGAAGCCTATCGCATCTTCAGTACCAAGGACATCAAACTTTCCGTTCGAGTTCCCACCAGTCTGGCCGGTTGTCGTCATCTCGGTCTTGATATCGTCGAGTGGACTGCCAATGGCTGGATCGATATGATCGTCATGTGTCCCTTCCTCACCACCGACTTTGTCATGCCCATCGATGAACTCCGCCAAGCCATTGCCCCTGCGGATACTCTGATCTACGGAGGCTTTGATTTTGCGCACGGCTGGCAAATTCACTCACCCGAATCCCTTCGCGCAACGGCCTCCTCTCTTTATGATTGTGGCACCGATGGTATTTACCTTTTCAATTTTCCCTGTTGGACCGAATATTCCGCCGCCGTTCCCAGCCACTATCTCCCGCCTCTGGCTTCCCCGGAAACGGCCTGCCAAAAACCCCTTCTTTTTTCCATTCCCGTCATTCATCATATTCGCAAGGAGATCATCGATGGTCCCGGAGTTCTTCCCGTGACAATCAATCCGAATCAAAAATCCGAACTGGAAATCCATCTGCCTGCGAAAGCGCTTCCGGCAAATCGTGCCATGCTCCACATTATTGGTCCTGGAGAGCTTGACCTTTCCGTCAATGGAACACCAGCCGACGAACTGCAAAACCGCTACCGACTCCAGTTAATCCCCTCCGTGACCAGTAAC
>JANQKU010000226.1 GCA_028280955.1 Opitutaceae bacterium | reverse complement strand
TGGTCCTAATGGCGCTGGTAAATCGACCTTTATCAAATGCCTTTTGCAATTGATGGAAAAGGATTCCGGCAAGGTTTCGCTGCTGGGGAAGGATATTGATTTAGAGGGGAGAGAGGTTCGCAAACGAATTGGCTATTCTCCGGAACAGGATTGTCAGATACCCGGAATGCTGGGCTGTGAATATGTCACCTATTGTGCTCAACTCTCCGGTTTACCTTTTCTGGTTGCCCGTCAACGTGCTCACGAGATGCTGGATTTCGTAGGGATGGGGCAAGAGCGTTATCGTAAGGTTGATACTTATTCAACAGGTATGAAGCAACGCATCAAAATAGCTCAGGCATTGGTCCATGATCCTGAGCTGGTGTTTCTTGATGAACCAACCAATGGCCTCGATCCCAAGGGGCAAGCCCTCACTTTGGATTTAATCGAACGTATATGGAAAGAGTCGGGCATCAGCGTGGTTTTTTCGTCACACCTTCTGCATGATGTCGAGAAGATATGTGAACAGGTTGTGATCATCTCTCAGGGCAAAATTTTAGTGCATGATAGTTTGGAAATCTTGAAGAAGCGTCACAAGCCAGAAGCGGAGATTGTAGTGACTGAAGGGGCAGATAAATTGGTAGAGGCTTTCGCTCGCCATGATTGGCCCTGTGAGATTATTGGTAATGGGAATGTGAAGGTACAGCATGGGCAGGATTCGCTCAATCCAGTCATTGAGGTTTTGCGGGAGATCAACGTTTCACCTCTGGAAATCAAGGCTAGCCCGAATGCCTTGAATGAACTTTTTGTGCAAGCGTTGGATCAAAAGGAGATTGTTTCGTGAGTTCTTTGGGAAATGGATATACTCATTGGAGAGGAGCGTCCACGGGTGTCTGGGAAAGACGACATGTTATCACTCAATACGGAATACGACTGTGCCTGAAGTCCTGGCTTCTTCGTGCTCTACTGATTCTTTCCTGGAGTCTAGCGCTTGGACTGATCGGTTTCTATTTTCTCTTTGGACAGTTATTGATGCCAGAGGGCGGCCTGTTAGCGTTCAATCTGAGCGAAGATAAGCTCCAAAAGATTTTGAGTGGTATCACTGCGTGGATGCTGCTTTACCCGGAAATTTGTGTGGATGGCCTGTATCGCATTTCTTTTTATGCAATCTCGGATATATATGGTTCACTTTCGTTTTTCGCTATCATTTTATTCATTCCCAAGTTGATTGCCAACGATCTCTCGAGTCAGGCTATTATTATTTATAACTCCAAAGCTTTGACGCGCTTTGATTACATGTTAGGGAAGTTTGGAGTCGTTTTTTCGATTCTCTGTTTATTGTGGGTAGTGCCTATCTTGGCAGCGTGGTTAATGGGTAACTTTCTTTCACCGGATTTATCCTTCTTTTACCATTCATTTCCTGCGTTGCTGCGTGCTCTATTGGTGACGTTGATTACAGTGGTTTCTTTGAGCCTGCTGGCGATGGCGATTTCGGCTTTGGCCAAGAAATCGAGTGTAGCCATTGTTCTTTGGATTTTTGTTTGGATATTTTCTGGAGTTATCGCCAACACTTCCAGTCAGGTAAAATACATCAGTTTGCACAATTGTCTTCATGATATTTCAAATCATATCTATGCACTAGATAGTTTTTTTGAGAATGCAGAATCGATGTTACCGTTTTTCAGTACCACTATGGGGCCGGCATTGTCTCGTGGTTTTCCTTTAGGTAAATCAGAGGGGCTTTTCGCTCCGTCGATGTTTTTAATCGGTTTTTGCGTCGTGGCTATTGTTATCCTCCTAAAACGAATCAAACCCGAATGAAACCAATTATCGAAGCAAAAGAATTGAGCTGCTTTTACGGAGTGGTGTTGGGGTTAAACAACGTTTCCTTTACCATAAATGAAGGCATCACCGGTCTGGTTGGGCCGAATGGCGCGGGAAAGAGTACTTTGATCAAATTGATTACGGGCCAATTAAAACCTTCATCCGGGTCTTTATCAGTAATGGGGGAGGATCCCTGGAATCATCTCGATGTACTTGCCCGGATCGGTTATTGTCCCGAACACGAATGTATTCACAAGGAATTACGACCAATTGATTGGCTCCGTTCTCTCGCCGTTTTGTCTGGCATACCCTGGAAGAAGACCAAAGCGATAAGTGAGAAAGCCTTGGAGGTGGTGCAGTTGCCATCAGTCCACTGGAATAAAAAGATAGGCGCTTATTCCAAGGGTATGCGACAGCGAGTAAAACTAGCTCAAGCCATTTTACATGAACCAGAATTGGTCATTCTTGACGAACCAATGAATGGGCTGGATCCCATGGGGCGTCGAGAAATGGGCAAGATTCTAAAAGACCTGCGTAGCCAAGGAGTTGATATTATCATCTCCAGCCATATTTTGCATGAATTGGAAACACTCTGTGGCAGTTTCCTGATGCTGAATTGGGGTAGGGTTCTCGCTTCTGGCAGGCAAACCAAGATACGGGAAGATATCAAGAACTGGTCAGAAACGTTGGCTATCTGTTCTGATAATCCTCAGCAATTGGCTGATCATTTATTGGAGGGAAACCATTTAAAAGGCTTTTTGATTGAAGGCAATCAGCTCCTGATTTGGCTAAGAGACCCTAAGGATTTTTCTTTGAAATGGACAGAGTATCTAGCGGATTGCGATGTGGTGATTCAATCCATTGAAAACAAGAGTCAATCGCTTTCCCATATTTTTGAGAAAATTACAGTGTGAATACGGCAATGGATAATGATGACAGCGTAATGAGCGAGTTAGATGGGAAGCTTGTTGTTTCAAAACCCAGTTTGTTTTCTGTTATCTGGGGAATCGTCTTTTTGCGTTGGCGGAGTTTTGCCAACCGTCGAACTCTGATAAAGCTATTCCTAGCGGTCTCAATTTTTACTGTTCTCGCAGGCTTGTCGATCAACGAATTCAATCAAAAGCAATTTGAAGTATGGTTCTTTGAAGTATTAACTTCTACTATGATGCCTTTGGTTTGTTTGAGTGTTGCTGGGAGCTTTTTGCGCACGGGCATCAAAGAAAGTACCATCGAATATCTCTGGACGCGGCCAATAGGAAAAGCAAAGTTAATGATAGGGAGTTATTTAAGTTCAATAGGTATTGTTGTGCTTTTTTATTTTGTATTTGATATTTCGTTACATGTAATAGGATTTTATCGAAATATACCTAATGCTATGGTTTTATTTCCGAATTTATGGCTCGCCCAATTTATGGGGGTATTGGCTTTTTGCGGTATCGCTTCATTCTTAAGTGTCTTTTCAGGGAAGTATCTCCTTTGGGGCGTCGTTTATGGTTTGTTGTTTGAAGTGGGGGTGAGTCAGATTCCAACTAATATGAACAATCTTTCCGTTTCGCATCATTTGTCCTCAATTGTTTGGGGTGGCGTAGAAGGTTTGGTAATTGGCACCTTAGGTTGTCTTTTAACTGGAGGAATAAGTCTTGTATTGGCCTGCTACATCTTTTCTTTCAAGCAATACAGGGTTGGTAGCTCCAGGGAGGGCTGAAGTTAGCAACAATGGAGAAAAAACTAGAATGATGTAACCTTTTGAGCCATTTGAGTGAATTAAGAGGCAGAAACGAACAGAAAACTATGAAGAAAATATTTTTTATTGTATCAATCTTTGTCTTGGGAAATTTAGGCTTTGCCGCTCCTTTGGCAAAAAACCAAATTGCCAGTGACGCGAAGTGGTTGGCTCATATCGACTTTGAGAAATTAACGGAGTCCTCAATTGGTTCTTATCTGCTTGAAATAACCCAAGGGGCATTGGCAGAAGAAATGGATGGTCCTGTATCTGTCAATTTAGAGGCTGTTTTGCAGGAACTGCATTCGGCTACTGCCTATGGAACAACTTTCGAAGATCATCCGGAAAACCATAGCATTCTCATGATTGAATCGGGGGATAAATTGAAGGCTATTATTGATGCCTTTATGATTCAAATAGAGGAAAGCAATGAGGGAGAAGAAAAAATCAAGGCTCTTGAAAATACACCATTTGAAACTTATCTTCTTGACGGAGAATTGCACCTTTCCTTCCCCAAAGAGGGATTGATTATCGCAGGGAAATCATTCGAGCAAATTGAACGGGCTTTGTCTGTTATCGAAGGAGAAATTCCGAGCGCTGCCGAATCCGATTCGGGTCTTGAGCTATCGGGCAGTGATAGTGCGGGGTTCTTTTTTCTCGCTTCGGCCAATGGTCTGGATCGACTCCAAGATGTTCCGCCGCAGGCCAGGCTTCTACAAAAGGCGACTGGAGCGCAAATTGCTCTGGGTGAATCTGCTGCCCATTTACATGCCAATTTGGTTTTATCTACCAGCGGGCCAAAAGTTTCCGATCAATTGTCTCGAATACTGGAGGGCATTATTGCCTTGGTCTCCTTTGCTCAGGTAGGTAATCAAAACCTCGATAAACTGACAGAAGGGATGTCTGTTCAATATGGAGATGATTATGTATCGCTCGATATGAAATATCCTACTGAAGATACCATAAAAATGTTATCTCTTCTGATAGAGGAAGTATTATAGAAGGATATCATACTCGACGGAGAGTGAATACCTAACAATGTACAAAACGCTCTTGTTAGAGGCTGTCTTAAAAGTATAAATCAATGATGGTGCGAGCCGAAAAAGAAACAGCACAAGGCGGCTCACTGCGTAGTGCACTAAAAGTGCGTAAGGAGTGGGCCAACACAGTGAACTTCTTTTTCGGCCGCATCCACTTTTGGACAGATGCCTTTTGTCCATCAGCTGTGTTCCATCCTGACAGAGGGGCTTGTCCAGCCCGATCTGACGGGATGCGCCTTGCTGAGTGGATAAAATGCTTTCTGCCATCTTTATTTAGATCTTTTCAGACAGTCTCTTAGAAGCCTTGATGATGACAGATCCCCAACAAGTTGGAGGCCAATCGCAAAAGAGTGTAGGCGAAGTCTCGCAGGATGGAAAGACCAGCTTCGCCTTGCTGGTGGAGCAACATCATCGCAAACTTTACCATTTTGTCTACCGGTATACCCACAATCGAGATGATGCAGAGGATTTAGTACAGGATACGTTTATCAAAGCCTTTAAAAATTTCCACCGCTATGATGATCGATACGCTTTTTCTGCATGGCTTTTCACCATAGCCCGTCGAACGGTTTATAATCATTACCGAGCTAAGAGGGATATCCAAACCCTTGATTTTGAATTGGTTGATTGTTCGGCTTCTCCGGATACTGCCGCAGAGTCTGATGAGCAGAGTTGTTTGCTTTGGGGATCAGTAGAAAAACTGAAAAAAAAGTATCAAGAAGTGCTTTATTTAAAATATTCCGAGGATTTATCCGTTGAGGAGATATCTAAAGTATTGAACAAAACGCAAACGAATATAAAAATACTGCTCTTTCGCGCGCGCAATCAATTGAGGAAAATTCACGGTATAACAAGTCAGTAAAATTAATGGAATTATGAAACAGAAAATTCTCACTTTCCTCATCCGTTGGTATTCAATCAGTGATAGGTCTTTTCCTCGATGGTTACAACGCGCGTGCGATAGGAACGCTCAACTGAGACAGGAACGGGATAAGGCTCAATTCATGACAAGGCAACTGAGATCTGAATCCGTTTCATGTCCTGATGCGCCATCATCTGATTTGGTCGATCGCATTATGGAAAATTTTGAGGAAAGATCAGTGATTTCCTCCAACAATTTCTCCTCTTTTTTAAAACCTCTTTCTCTTGCTGCTGTTGCTTGTATAGCCTTTCTGCTGATCTGGCAGTTTGCGCTTAAGGAGGGTTCGAATGATAAACCGGAAGCGACGATCGTGCAACATCAGCCGGAAGGAATCGATGACGAAAAAAGCTTTGTCTTTACGGCAAAACCATTGCTAGAAAAAAAACAATGGTCCAATCCTCTGGATCAGGAAATGGAATATGTTTTAGAGGATACTAAAAGCGCGATCGGTTTTCTGGCCAAAAATTTCCTTCCTTCCGAAATGTTGGGAAATTTGAAGACAAGGAATCCTGATTTGAAAGAAGACGTTTGATCAGTTTCTGTTGGTCAATTTATCCAAAGTTAGGACAATAAATTCAGTGTCGTCATTTAGGCGTTGAAATCGATGATCTTTCTCAAATCCCAGTCGTTGACAAACTTTTAAAGCTCTTTGGTTAAAAGCAGCGATGGTAACTCTGAAACGTTCGGTGCTAAATAAGACTGAGCCGAATGTAAGTCCCTTTTGAATTATTTCTGCCCCCATTCCTTTGCCTGTTAGATCGGGTTTTAGCCCACCACCTGTATCCAGATAAGAATCATCGTAGGTGCCTCCCTGAACTCTTCCATCCTTACCGAAGGAACGAAAACCAATCAGACGATTTTTGCTTACGACAGCGAAGAATTGATTTCGTTTATCTGTGAGGTAAGTTATGGCTTCTTTACGTTCCGATTCGGGGTATCCATAAATATCGTAAGGCTTCTCATATTGCCAGGAAACGAGTTCTTGGGCGTAAACCTGAGTCATGGGTTCGAATGATAATTTCATGGATTGAGATTTTCGATGGTTTCAACGGCATGGGAGAAATCTGTAACCTGTTGCGCATTCCACCCATGTTTTTTTGCGCCGACTATATTTCGTTCTGTGTCATCGAGAAAGATAACTTTTTGGTTTGGTTTTCTCTGAAGGAGTTTATCTGCTTTCTGGAAATATTCAGGTTCGGGCTTTGCGAAGCCAATATAGCATGAAACGATTATTGTATCGAATTGTTTACCAAGCCCCAATTCTTTCTCGAGATATTGTGCACGGGTTTGATCTTGATTTGTGGCCAGGGCCAGTTGTCCTCCTGTCCGGGCCTTCCAGGCCAGAGCGGCTTCAATGACTTCATGGCGTAGGTTAGCGTCATTTCGATGCCAGTAAGCGATAAATTCTTCGATTGTGACGTCTGTATCGTAATCTTGAAAAAATGCAGTGAGAGCTGGTTCGATGGGTTTCTCACCCCGGATGATGGACTGCCAATGCGGTTTGAAAAACAGTTCGGATAAGTGAATCTGATCAATTCCAAGATCTGCTTCTAATGTTTCATTCCAATGGTTTTTCGGGAAACTATCGATGATAACTCCATCGGCATCCAGAACGAGAATGGGCGTAGTCTGTGTCATGGGGTCGATTGTTTAATTGATATGACTATATCAAATTGGAAAACGGTCTCTAAGATAAGGTGGCTATTTTATAGATAATCAACAAGGAGATGAAAGCGATGTAAAAGATGTGGGAGAGTTTGATGGCGCGTCGGATGTCTGGCAGCTCAGGTGTCTTCCCTTTTGGGTTAAAGATGGGGCCATAGTGGATCTCTCCTTCATATTGATTGCTACCTCCTAGCCGGAGATTGAGGCCATATGCCATGGCGGACTCGGGGTAACCGGCATTCCAACTGGCATGCTTTGCGGCTTCTTTTAACATCGATTTAAGGTTCCGTCGTGAACTGATGATCCAGATGAGAATCGCTGTTATTCTGGCGGGGATAAAACCGAGAATGTCATCTATACGGGCCGCGGTTTTGCCAAAATATTGGTAATGCCTGTTCTGATGCCCTACCATAGAATCGAGGGTATTGGTGATGCGAAAAAGGAGCGCTCCGATAGGGCCTAGTACCAGAGCCCAAAAAAGGGGAGCGATTACCCCGTCGTTGAGGCTTTCAGCTAATGTTTCAATGGTGGCACGTGATATTTCCGCAGGGGATAAATTTTTTGTATCTCTACCGACAACAAAGGATAGTTGATGCCTTGTTTTGATGAGATCGTCAGCTTCAAATGGTTCCACAATCCGTTTGAGGTGGCAGATGAGATCCCGATAGGCAATGGATTGGAAGATACAACATAAACCAATGATCCAACCGAATGGGCTCCAAATGTAATCCATCAGTTTTTCTATCAATAAAATGGGGCCTAGGCTGAACACGGCTACCAAAAAAAAGAATCCAGCCCCTGTCCAAAGACCTGTTTTACCGGGCTTCCACAACCAGTGTTCCAGTTTTTTTGCCAGTGTTCCGACGTAGTTAACGAAGTGAGGTAACCTGGCGGGGTCTCCAATGAGCAGATCAAAAAAAATGGCTCCCAATATCATTAAAAAATCAGCGGTCCACATAGTGAAAGGGTCTAGCTAGATTGGTCTTTTTTCGAATGCTTGAATTGCTTGAATGAGTCTTTGGTTGTCGCATGGGTTGCGAACGGCAATGCGGAGATAACGATCTGCTTTCATCCCGGGAATATTGTCGCATTGTCTTACGTAAATGCTTTGTGAGGCCAGAAATTCATATAATTTGTGGGCTGGATTAGTCTGGCAGAGAATGTAGCTGGCGTCGCTGGTCAACGGCTTGATTTTCTCCAGTTTTTGCAGTGCTTGGATGAATGCCTCTCGCGTTTCCTGGTTTTTTTTCAAAAGGTTCCGGTGATTTTGGATACGATCAGGCACCAAAAAAGTTTCTGCCCATGATTGAATAAGACTGTTGAGCGGCCATGTGGATTGTCTGTTTCGTAGAATGGAGAACCACTCCGGATTTGCCGTTGCGAGATAACCGATTCGCAAGCCAGGTATCGCCCAGGTTTTTGTTAAGGATCCAGCGATCAACAAATTGGGATATTTTTCCATTACCTGGAGGAGAGAGCCTTTTAGTGAATTTTTAGTGAATTCGATGAAAGCTTCGTCGACGATCCAATTGATGCCCAGTTCCTGAGTGGTTTCCAACAGAGTACAGCATTTTTTGAGGGAGAAGGAAGCCCCTGTGGGATTGTTTGGATTGGCCAAGAGGATTGTTGTGTTTGGTTCGATCGGAATATCGAGCCAGGAGGCTCCGTCACTCCATAACGCGGGAGGGATTTGTTGCAGGTGATAAGTTATTCCCAATTGCGAACAAAGATGAGGGTACTCAGAAAAACAGGGTATGGGAATGATTATTTTTTGGTCCAGATTGAGTGAGAGGGCCATACGGATGGCCTCCATGCCCCCATTGGTACTGAGAAGGCAATCGCCTTTTATGCCGAGGTATTGGCTTATGAGTTGATTAACTTTTTCAGGTGTTGGAGCAGGATAGTGATGAATGGAGTTCTTCCAACTTAGCCATTCAGAATCCGTTGGTTTAAGGACAAATGGATTCAGATTTACGCTGAAGTCCAGGCAATCAACGGTTGCTTCATTGTGGGGTGTCTTTAGTTCGCCTCCGTGTCCAGGTCGCATGTTCGTCCGTTTTTTTTGAGATTAATGCATAGACCGGCCTGTAACCATTGTACGTCAGTGGCTTTTTGAGCAACCAGCTGGTTACCCCATCCGACGAGATCCCGGTATTTTCGGGTTTCTTCACCCAGAGGAACGATGCCCATGCCGACTTCGTTGCTCACAATAATTACTTCGATATCATTCTGAATCAATGCATCCATTGATTGAGCCAGGCGATCGAGAATTTGATCAATATCGTTTTTAGCTAATTCGTTGGCCAGCCACATGGTGAGACAATCGATTAAGAGGGTATAGCCTTTGTATTCATGGGCAATCTGGTGGAGATCAAAACGATCTTCGATGGTAACCCAGTGAGAGGGCCTTTGTTGCCTATGCCGCTCGATTCGATCTTTCATTTCAGTATCCATATTTAGGGTGCGGCAGGTTGCGAGGTAGGCGACCGGTCGTGTGCTTTGCCGGGCTAGTTTTTCGGCCCATGTGCTTTTGCCGCTTCGGCTCCCACCCAGAACTAAATGAAGGTGTCCTTTTTTCATAATTCACTAATCTGTTTTTCAAGTTGGGCTGAGAGGCAGGCTTCCAATGAGTCTTCCATCTGGAGGGTAAGGGTTTGCCATCCCATGTTAGCTGCAACTTGCGTGTGCCGGCTCTGATCATCGATGAAGAGACATTGTTCGGGGTTTAGGCCACATTGCTCTGTTGCCGCGATAAAGATCTCTTCTCTTGGTTTTATAAAGCCAACTTCCCATGAATACACTTTGTGCGAAAAACACTGCATGACTTCACTGCGTTCTTCGATATAGTTGGAATGGACGCAACTGATATTGGATAATGCCCCTAGCGGAATGACTGCGCTCAGTTTTTTGACGATGGTATGCCGTCTGGGAATAGGAAAAAACACGTCTTCCCAGATTGAACGCAATCGACCGGCTGTTGGCTCAAACTTCAGGTGTTTTTTGAGGCAATCAAAGAAAACCTCATCTGAAATATTTCCCGTCAAATGCTCAATCATCTCACCGGCATTATAGAAACGCTGATAAAGCTCATCTGGACTTAATGGGCTATGCCTTTGTGTTTCAATCCAGGCGGATTGGTGGTCGATTCTGAAAAGGACATTTCCCAGATCAAAAAATATATACTGAATGGCAGTTTTCATTTTATGCAGCAGACGAAGGCCAGCATGATGATCTCGGAAAAAATAGAACAGGCCCCGAGGCAATCTCCGTTGAGTCCTCCAAAGGTTTTTCTAAAAAAGAAGTAGCAGCAACCTGCGCAGAAAATTTGAGAGAGTATGATTAAAAGAGCCCAATAGATGTCCCAAATAGCCGTTAAAAGCAAAAGTGTGCTGCCACTGGTCGTAATCATAATCCATCCCGGTTTGGTAAATCCTCTGGCGATACCTTTCTCCGATGGATGGAGGTAGGGCAGGGCTTTGAGCAATAAGATCGGTGTCCAGCGCATCCAGCCGCCAGAGAGAAATAGAAATACCAATAATGCGTTATCTGTGATAGGTTGGTTGAGGAAAACGTACCCATTCCAACGGATAAGAAAGAGTACGATGAGGGCAGATACGCCAAATGTCCCCAGTCGAGAATCCTTCATGATTTCGAGGCGCTTTTCGATCGTATAACCGCCCATGGCATCGGCTAGGTCGGCAAATCCATCTTCATGGAATGCACCGAAAAGGACAATTTGTAGTCCAAGAAAGAGAGCTATTGCCAGCTGGTCGGGCAGGAGCCAAAGCAACAGAGCAGCCATTATGGCATTGATCAATCCCAGGATCAATCCGGCAAACCAAAAGAAATGAGAAAGGTTTTTTATGTCTTCACTCTCAGTGGATTGCCATGAAAGGGGAATAGGCAATCGAGAAAGAAATGCGATGCTTGTCAGTATTTTCTTCATCAATGGCGATAACCACTGTATGAGCTGCTACAACTGAACCCCTGCCTGTTCAAAGGTAGCCATTTGGTTAAAGGTGTCGACTGCATTCCGAATTACTCCCATGGCAACCGCAGCCCCGGTGCCTTCTCCCAATCGCATACCAAGGTCAAGGATGGGGGTTAGCTGATAGTGCTTAAGGAATGCGTTATGCGCTGGTTCGACTGAAAGATGTCCGGCGATACATTTCGAGATAACATTGGGTTGGAGTTCGAACGCGATGCTGGCAGATGCGGCAGATATCACACCGTCGAGTACTATGGGAATGTTCTTATCGGCTGCACTGAGAATAGCTCCGACCATAGCGGCAATTTCTCTGCCTCCCACTGAAGCCAATATCGAGAGGGGATCGGTTAATTCTTTTTTTCGATTGCGAAGAGCTGTGGCGAGAATCTCAGTTTTTTGTTGTAGTCGTTCATCTGTCAATCCGGCGCCTCTTCCCACAATGGTTTCTACGGGTGTTCGAGTAATTGTCGCTATGACGGCGGTCGATGGAGTGGTATTGCCGATACCCATTTCACCCACGGCAAACAGATCGGAAAAAGCAGGAACGGATTGCCATCCTAAGTGAAAGGCTTCCACTGTTTCTTCTTCCGTCATCGCTGCCTGATAATAGAAATTTTTGGTGGGGCAATGCACGTCGACATCATATGATTTGAAGTCAATCTGATTGCTACGGCATAGCGCATTGATGGCTGCTCCGCCATTGTGAAAGTTTGCAACCATCTGTTCGTTAACATGTGCAGGGCACATACTGACTCCCATCTCTGTAATACCATGAGATCCGGCAAAAAGACGCAGGGAGGGAAAAGATAAAGTGGGTGCGCCGCGAGTCTGTTGGACGGAGGCGATCCAAGTAGCTATTTCTTCAAGTTTTCCCAAGCTCCCCGGAGGTTTGGTCCGGGTGTTCCAGATTTGGGCAATCGATTGAAACAAGTCTGGATCGGCTGCACTGATGGTGGCAGTAGCGCGGGTAATGTCAGAGAATTTTTTGAACATACAAATGGCTGTGGAATTGAATCGGTCTGATAAAGTGATAGGTGATTTCTTATAACCCTTATTGGCGTTTAAATGTCAATAAGGGGA
>JANQKU010000211.1 GCA_028280955.1 Opitutaceae bacterium | reverse complement strand
GACCTGCAATTCAGCGAACGTAGCACTCTTGCTCGGATAGGAATCGAAGTCATCACCACAAAACCGCCCACTCTCAACCGAAACAGACTGCTTCTTCAGGCAAAAGCCTTCCCCTACGATACAAATTTTCCGGTGAGTACAAACTTAAAGGATGTTCTCTATCCTGGAACTTCTATCGGCCGACTCTTCTATGCACCTGAGCAAAACAAACTTTCTTCCGACGAAGTGTGGGAAACCCTTAAAGAAAATCGAATAAAACTTCCCGACACCATCTCCATTGACCGTTCGGGCCGCGTTCATCTGACACCACACCGGGTCAACTACACTCTCCCTGCTCATCTGACAACTGAAGAACTGGAGCGCGTCATTCATGATGCCCAATCGAGGACCTTTCTGGATAAACTGCAGATACGAGAAGACATCGGCATGCTTTCGATTCCTCCAAAATCCGGAGTGCTAACAAGTTGTTCAATGTATCTAAAAGAACACTACGTTGTTCTAAATCGAGGAGAAGGAAACTTTGGCTTACATTCCGGCGCAGTTCTACTCGACCCCATTAAAACATTCGGAAGTAATATCATGCTGGAGATTTACAATACCAGCGATGAAGTCGTGGTAAACCCAATGGTTTCCGTAGACGTCTACCGAGCTTCCCCGTTTTCAGAAAAAGAATTTCAAACTATTCGCAACGAAAGAATTCTTCTGCAGAAAGACCTAGTAAACACTTACAAAAATCTTGATAGTAACCCAAAAATAAATCGTCCTCTCCTCAAAACAAAAACAGGCATTTCCGTAAGGGGACAAAGTGCACGAACGACAAACGAGAGCGTTGTCTTAAAAGCTTCTCCCAATCTTCATGAAGATCTCAAAAGAATTTCAAATGGGGAAGCACCCAGCGGCTACCTCACCATTTCTCAAGCTCTCAGCCATGTGGAAAAAGGAGCCGATACCTTAATCCTCGACTACTTCCCTAATCTTTTTGAACACATTGAGATACTGGCCCGCATTCATCGGTTAAATCTCCGACGAATCATCTTTCGGAAGGCCTCCAGAGTCAGTTCTTTCTTTCTCTCCAGCGACACTCATGACCGCCTCGAAACCTATAGCCAACTCGGTATCGATGTCTATTGGTTGAACGAAACGCTCAAAGATCTCTACCTTCACACCTACAAAAAAGGCCTGGGATTTTTTATCCTTCCAGAAAATATTACCCGTTTTCAAAAATCGACTATTCTCGCTTTCTATGGATCGGCCAATGCAATGGGTTCCGGAGAAACGAAATCGATTCAGGAACTGGTCTTCAAAATGATAGATTTTTTTGGGCCAAATGTAGGTGTCCTCACCGGTGGTGGCGGTGGCGTCATGGGCTTGGCCACAGAAATGGCCAGAGAAAAACAGTGCCTTACGGGGGCCTCTTTTCTGGAACTGGAAAGCCAACCGCCTAATGTTGCCGTCGATTTCTTTAATTCCTTTGAAGAAAATAGCCGCCATAACCGGCAGAAATGGTTTCAGGTCGCCGATTTCTGTATTTTTAATATGGGGGGCGTGGGAACTCTGGAAGAAGCCGGCATTGAACTTTGTAATCTAAAACTCGGAATCCGCCCCCGCATTCCCTACGTTTTTTTCCACGATACCTTCTGGAACAAACTAAAATCTCAATTTAAAGGCATGATCCAGACAAACCGTGTTCCTGCCTGGATGGAGGATTACATTCTTTTCAGTGGAGATCCCGATGAAATTGTCGAATTTTACCGTAAGAAACTTCAAATCATCTAAGAAGCAGTTAAATGACTAAAGATAACGAACTAAACGTTCTGGTAGTTGGCTCTGGAGGTCGCGAACACACCCTCGTTAAATCATGTATTGCCAGTCCTATGGTCAAGAGAGTGATTGCCGCACCCGGGAATGGAGGCATCGCACAGGACTGCGCTTGTTTTTCCACTTCACCCGAAGATATTCCAGGTCTTGTCGCTCTCGCGCAGTCTGAACAGATCGATTTTGTGATCGTGGGCCCGGAAGTCCCTCTCAGCCTCGGGCTGGTCGATGAATTGGAAAAATACAATATCGTAGCCTTTGGGCCCAAAGCCGACGGTGCCCGTCTCGAAGCCAGCAAGATATTTACCAAAGAACTTCTACTGAAATATAAGATTCCAACTGGCGCAGCCACTCCCTTTGATCAAGTCGAACCTGCCTTAAACTATCTACAAACAGCCGCCTTCCCCATTGTCATCAAAGCAGATGGATTGGCCGCCGGTAAAGGCGTCATCATCGCAGCCAGCCTGAGAGAAGCGGAAGAAGCGATTCGTTCGATAATGGAAACCCGAACTTTTGGGGACAGCGGGAGTCAGATACTGATTGAAGAATGTCTGGCAGGAGAAGAAACATCCTTTCACCTTGTTGTTTCAGGACGGGATTTTGTGATTCTGCCAACAAGCCAGGATCACAAACGAATTGGAGATAATGATACCGGTCCAAATACCGGAGGTATGGGGGCCTACTCACCTGCAGAACTTGTGGACGAGGACCTCCTCCAGATAATTACCGAAACCATCGCAAAGCCGAGTGTTGAAGCAATCGCTGATGAAGGCATCGATTTTCGTGGTGTTTTGTATATAGGTCTTATGGTGACAAAAGATGGGCCAAAAGTTATAGAATTTAACACGCGATTCGGAGACCCCGAAACACAAGTTCTCCTACCTAGGCTTGCCACCGACCCAGTCAAATTAATGCACAGCGCTGCCACTGGAGTACTCTCTTCAATCAATCTTGCAGCCAAACCCGGATACGCTCTTTGTATCGTCCTCGCCTCTCAAGGATATCCTCTTTCCTACCCGAAAGGAGAAACCGTTACCATCACAGCCCCCCCCGGTCCCAATGAATTCATTTTCCACGCAGGCACAAAACAAGAAGAAGATGGTTCTATCTTAACAAATGGAGGACGAGTTTTCGGGATTACTGCCTTAGCCTCATCATTGGAAGAAGCGGCCCAAAAAGCCTATGCCCTCGCAGAAAAAGTTTCTTTCCCTTCAAAATATCTTCGTAGCGATATTGGGGCCAAACAACTCAAACGCATAAGCTAAAGGAATGAGAAAAAACATCATTTCCCTGGGTATTTTTGCCTTTGTCATCACCTCAATCTATTTGCCTTCGGCAAACGGAAACACAAACGATGCCCATTTACCTGTCCCAGTGGACAGGACTTCCGAACCCTTCCTCCATGCGCTTGCTGAAGGTATTTCCTATATTCGTATTCGCAACATTGAACAATCTCTCTCTATTCTTCACTCTCACCTCAGCCAAAAAGCAGTCGTCATCGATCTGCGTTTTGTGACATCTAACCCAGAGTCAATCAAAGCTCTTGGCAGCCTTCTCTCAATAAATTCACGCCCACTTAGCTCAACCAAAGCAATCCTCGTGCTTTGCAATCGAGAAACTTCTGCACCACTTGGGGAATTACTACAAAATCTCCAAAATGAAGGCTCTATTATTGCCATTGGATCTTCTCCCCATGCGACAAACTTTACTCCGAAATTGAGTGTTAATGTTTTACCTGAAGAAGACAGCAAAGCCTATCAAGCCCTGCTGGAAGAAAGCGAATTGGATTCCCTTATCAATGAAAACGTCATAAAAGATCGTTACGATGAAGCCCGTTTGATAAAAGATTTTCAAAATAATAAGGGACTAATAGACTCTAAACCTTTACGGGAAAGTAAGCCGGATTCTCCAGCAGATGAAATAGTCATAAAACCTGCGCCTCCACCACTTACAGACGATATTCTTCAGCGAGCTTATTTTTTGATCAAAGCGCTCGAAGGACTCGGAAAGCTATCATCGATTTGAGATTTGCCAGCAAAAATTTCTTTCACAAACTTACTCGTTTATGTCCGAAGAACGGAATCTAATCATCTTTGTCTGTACAGCCAACATCTGCCGCAGCCCTATGGCCGAAAGATTATTTCGTCATGCCATTGACGCAGAAGAAGAACCACTCAAATCATTGAAAGTCATTTCAACAGGTGTCTCCGCCATACCTGGGCAAACACCTTCATTGAATTCCGTTAAGGCATTGGAAAAAGTTGGCATCTCTCTCGACAATCATGAAAGCAGACCCATTGACCAGAGTATGATGGATCGGGCAGTCGCTATTTTTTGCATGACAGAATCACATCGAACGATGATTGAAATGTACGCAGACCCTATCCCGAAAAACCTTCATCTTATGCGCGAGTTCATTCCCAATGTTGAAGATCCGGAGATTCCCGATCCCTATGGAATGTCTTTGAATCTCTACGAAAACTGCCGCGACAGTATGGTCGAAGCTATTCCCTCTCTCGTCGCTTTTGTCAAAACACTGCTTGCCAAATTGCCCGGACAATTCTCCTCTCCTCACTAAAATAACTACTATGCCAGTCCTCGATCAACAAATCACTTCATATTTGGATGCCACTCCACTCGCTGAGTTGGATCCGACCGTTTACGAAGCCATCATGCAGGAGCGAAACCGTCAGGAAACTCATATCGAGCTGATCGCTTCAGAAAACTTCACCTTACCAGCTGTTATGGCAGCTCAAGGTAGCGTGCTGACCAATAAATATGCTGAAGGTTACCCTGGCAGACGTTACTACGGAGGATGTGAACATGTTGACGTCATAGAACAACTGGCCATTGAGAGAGCAAAAGAACTTTTTGGCGCTGAACATGCAAATGTGCAGCCACATTCCGGCAGCCAAGCCAACTTCGGAGCCTACACTGCCGTACTCAATCCAGGAGACAAAATCATGACGATGAACCTCTCTGATGGCGGACACCTTACTCACGGAAGCCCGGTCAACTTCAGTGGAAAACTTTATACAGTATGTCACTATGGCGTAAGCCTAGAAGATGGGCGGATTGATTACGATGCTCTGGCTGAACAGGTACAAATAGAAAAACCTCGAATGATCACTGTCGGCGCATCAGCTTATCCAAGAATTATTGATTTCGCACGAATGGCAGACATCGCCCATTCCGTTGGTGCTTATTTACTGGCAGACATTGCACACATCGCAGGTCTCGTCGTCACTGGTCTACACCCTTCTCCAATCCCCTACGCAGACTTCACAACAACCACAACCCACAAAACTCTACGTGGTCCCAGAGGCGGTCTTATTCTCTGTGCGGAGAAATATGCGAAAGCCATCAACTCCGCTATCTTCCCTGGAGGCCAGGGAGGTCCACTCGCTCACGTCATTGCAGGTAAAGCTGTTTGTTTCAGAGAAGCACTCAAACCCTCCTTCAAAGAATATCAGACAAAGGTCATCGCAAATGCCAAAATACTGGCCAAAGCCTTAAAAGGACATGGCTTCTTCCTCTCCAGTGATGGGACCGACAACCATCTGATGCTCGCAGATCTGAGAAAAAGCCACCCAAATACCACCGGGAAACAGGCCCAACTCGCTCTGGAAAAAGCCAATATCACGACAAATCGTAATACTGTGCCTGGGGAAACAAGAAGCCCATTCCAAACAAGCGGAATCCGCATCGGGACACCGGCAATCACCACACGAGGGATGGGAAAAAACGAAATGTTACAAATCGCAGAAGCAATGTCACTGGTTGTTTCAAATATAAAATCGGAAGAAGCAATCGCCAAAGCAAAAGCTAACACACTGCAACTCTGCAAAAAGTTTCCCCTTCCTTACGAAATATAATCTAGTTTTCTAGAACCTTTCTCACAAAGCCCGGCTTTCATTTTTAGGATGCAACCGGGCTTTTTTACAATTCTCCTTCAGCAGACGACTCCGATCGGCCAAAAGAAAGCAAAAGTTGCAAATTCCTCACCTTCCTCATACCTTTTTCGTATGAAACTGTCGCAATTCATTCTCTGGGGCATGCTTATCAGCGCACTTGGTGGCTTTGCCCATGAAATAAAAATCGGAGATTCGAAAGAAACAGTTCTCAATCTATTGGGGGAACCTTCGGGTTTTATGGAAATTAACGAAACCCTCGTGCTTCTCTTTGATCGAGGAGAAGTTGTCTTAAAAAATGACAGCGTATTCGACTTCGAACTCATCTCTCAAGAAGAGGCTGATCGAAATAAAGAAGAAGTAGCAAAACGCCTCGCTCTGCTTGAGAAAGAAGGAGTTGCTTTAAAAAAAGAAAAACTCGCAGATCCAAATTTCATCTCGGCTCCAACAGCTTACCAACTTGCTTACTGGAAAGATTTTCGGACCCAATACCCGATGGTGCCGGTGAATGACTTAATCGATTCCCTCGAAATAAAGAACCAGAAAGAATTTGCCCTCCTCGAAAACCAGACAGAACAAGATCAGCGCATAGCAGAACTCGAATATCGTTTGAGCATCGCCGAAGAAAGAGCCAAAAACGCCAGAAGAAACTCAATTCGCTATACTCCTTATTTCAATTATCCTAGCTACTTTAACTACACTCGTAGATATTCCGTATACAAACGACACAAACATCACGACGTAGATCATCCTAAACCAAGAGTCAGACCAAAGCCACCCAGACGTTCCAATCCAACAGATGTCGTTCGTATTCCGAAACCACCAAGAAAAAACCATAGAGCCACCGATTCATCACACATCAATCCACCACCAAGGCATACCAATCCCAGACCTCCGGCTCCACCTAAAAACACACATAACCCATCATCGCGTATCAATCCACCCCTGCCATCACAGAATTTGACAACAGGTGAAAAAGCCTATGGCGAAGATGAAATGCGCCGGATCAACGCTCTTGAAAGAGCTGGTTCTTGAAGGGAACAACGCAAATCATTAAATCATAACTGAGTCGCTGCCTCGAAATTTGCTTCGCCGTTATCTTGCGATTCATTCTAGCCTCGGACCCTATAGAGTTGGTTCGCGCTAATGCCTCAAGCTTGCTTTTAAAATAGCAAGCCAAGAACAGTGATCGTTCACTCAGCTTTTAACCAATTTAATCAGTGTACAGTCGTGCCATCATATCAATAGCAATTGATTCGCACTGTTTCAGATCACACTTTCCTGTGGCAAGAACTGGTATTGCAGCCACTTCATATACCAATTTTGGAATCCAGAGATTTGGCAAACCGGCTTCCACCAATTTCTCTCTTAATTCCTTTATTGAAACCTCTTCCGTCGTTAACAATACCAGAGCCTCTCCCTTTGCTTCATCCGGCACACCCACTATAGACACCATCTGTGCTTCCTCTCCAGTCCAACCCATGACTTCCTGGATTCGCTCTTCCACCAACCCATGAGGAACCATCTCTCCTCCAATTTTGGAAAACCGGGATAAGCGACCCTCAATGTAGAGAAATCCATCTTCGTCAAAACGAGCCAGATCACCTGTCATAAACCAACCATCTTTAATAACTTCTTCGTTTTTCTGTTTATCATCGAGGTAGCCCTCAAAAACATTAGCTCCCTTCACCCAAAGCATTCCTGTTTCAGTCAACGGAAGTTCCTTGCCCGAGTCCAATTCCACAATCTTTGCTGAAATGCCTGTTAACAACGGTCCGACTGATCCAACCTTTGCTCCCCTAGCACCAATCGCGCTTTCCTTTTGAGTTAACTCCAGAGGTCGATTTACACTGAGAACAGGTGATGTTTCCGTTAGACCATACCCTTCATAAATTTGAATTCCAAAATCTTCCATAAAGGCATCGTAAAGTTTTTTGGGTAATTTCTCAGATCCAGCCACGACAAAATCGAGTGTTTTCATTTGATCCCGAGATGCTCTCTTCAAAAAAGGGCGCAAAAACGTGGCAGCACCCACGAATACGTTGACGCTTTCAGCCTTAATTATCTCTGCAATCTTTCGCGTTTCCAAAGGTGTTGGAAACGAAACAATCCTCACCTCTCGACAAAGAGCATACCACAATGTCACCGTACAACCAAAACTATGAAAAATCGGCAAACAAGCCATAATCGATTTCCCAGCGGGTAAGATACAAGACTCCTCTATTTGAAGTGTATTCGCTATAATATTACGATGTGTTAAGACGACACCCTTTGGCTCTCCAGAGCTACCACTGGTAAAAAGAAGACAGGCTTCTTTGCGACCACCCGTTGTCGGGACCTTTAACCATCTCATTAAAAACTCAATCGGGAGCAGTTTAATCGCAATCAACCAAAAGATAATCGATAACTTGCTGCAGGCGCCTATCTCCTCTTTGATATCCAGCATATCTTCCGGCCACGGAAAATTTGGAACCTTTTCTTTGAGAGTTCCGGCCGAGACCATTGTGGAAACCTCTCCTTTATCCAAACAAGCCCTTACAGATGCCTCCCCTATAGTGAAATTTAGATTTACAGGTATCTTATCCGTTAGAACAAGAGCAAGATTCGCAATCGTTCCTCCAATACCAGGAGGTAAAACCACGCCCACCCTTCGCTCAGGAATCCTGGCCCTCCAACGTCGTGACAAAGCAATTGCGGCGGCCAATAAAATGCCCGATTTCATCACTTTTCGTTCGGGATACATATCGACAATCGCTTCACGACCAGAGTTTTTGGCCAAAGCGCGAAAACAATTGGCCGCAATATGCCCGTCTAGTTCCCCCCTTTGTGAAAAAACTTCTTCAGATGCCCCCAACTGTGACTTTAAACGTGCTGATGCGTCGTTCGAATCCATAAATAATACTGTCAATTACCGGGGAGTGTGTAGCAATATACAGAAAGTGAATGATCTTTCGAGTTTTTTCTTAGAAACTATCTGAAAAGGATATTTTATTCATACATAATCATCCCTCTCCCATTGACTTATTTCCCGAATCATTGATCCAAATCCAATCGGAAAGCTTTCTTCTAATTTTTTAAGAAGCTTGGAAACCCTGCGTGCCTCCGCTTTCGCGATTCGTGTTTCCAAATGTAATGACGGCCTCACAGTTCGGTAAACTCTTCGTTTCAATTCTTTTCGAGTATAAGGCTTACTCCTTTCTTTTAACCCATTCACCCAACCCTCTTCACCAATTTCATCATCCTTGCCCAACAGGTACCAACCTTCGACTGCTGGTACCGCTAAACCAACAGCTGTCTTCAATCGTTCCCGCCCACCGGGCAAACGCCACTTTTTTGTCGTCTTTCGAATTACCTGCTGTATCTGGCAAATGCGGCAATGTGGATGAAATTTATTGGGATCAGTATGATCCGCTTCATGAACAATCGTATCATCAGAATCGACAACCACGATCAACGCATTCGCATCTGTTTGAAACTGTAAATGACGAAGAATCGCTGGAAGAACCTGCAAGACATTAGGCCAACCTCTTGCTCTCAAAGGAGGTCTCACTTCACTTGTTCTCTCTTTGAGAACAGCCTCAATCAAAATACGTATGGCCGCTTCATCAGCAGGTGATTCACTTAAAAAACCGAGCTTCATTACAGAAAAAGCTCAGTAAGGAACGCCTCCTATGATTCCACTATACCACAGATCCCCTAAACTCCCAGACACCAACAATTCCTCCAGACCCGGATAATCAATCAAACGCTGAAAATCACCCGCCACTCCTTTCTTCGTCGTCAGAATAACCTCTTCCGGATGCTCCGAAAATAAATCGAGCAAATAGGGAGAATGCGTCGTTACCACAACCTGCACTGGGGATGACGCATCGCCATAATCCAGTGGATAGGACAATCGATACAAAGCATCCCGAATTTCTCTGAGCAGACGGGGATGAATACCCCTTTCCAGTTCTTCAAGACAAAGTAACGTAGGCTTTTTGGGAAAAAACGCAAAAGATAGGATGGCCAAGCCAATAATTGTTCCCTGCGAAAGATTTTCTGCCGGGATGATCAATCCACTTTCATTTTGAGCCGCAAAATGTATTTGATCTTCATCATCTCGACTCACCTGAAGATCTGAAAATTCCGGCATCAACCGCGTAAATTCTTCAATTAATCCCTTCCACCTACTCGGAGATTGATCTCGCAAACTTTCCAGCATCCCGGGGAATCCTTCTCCCCCCAAACCAATCTCTTCACAACAACCAGCTCTTACCGGCTTTACCAACTTCGAAGCTTCTAGAGAATAACTCCGCATGTTGGATAAATCTTTTAGCAGGTTTTCTCTTCCATTGGTTAAAGCCTGA
>JANQKU010000150.1 GCA_028280955.1 Opitutaceae bacterium | reverse complement strand
AACCAACGATTGCGATATTTGGGCAGAAAGACGCCCAACAGGTAGCTGTGGTGCGAAAAATGGTGACCGATTTATATTTCCCGGTGGAAATTTTGGAAGCTCCGACTGTCAGAGAGGAAGATGGATTGGCCATGAGTTCACGCAATCGTTATCTTACCGAGAGCCAGAGAGAGGATGCGACTGTTGTTCAGACAGCTTTGAAGGCCGCGAAAGAGATGGTTGATTCCGGAATTCGAAATATTGACCGAGTCGTGGCTGAAACGACTCATATCATCTCTTCAAAGAGAAGAGTGCGCATTATCTACGTCAGCCTGGTAAACCGGGTTACCTTTGAGCCGGTCAGAGAGATAGAGCCAGGTGAATGTTTACTGGCAACGGCTGTGTGGGTGGATGAGGTGCGTCTGATCGACAATATTATCCTTTAAATAAAAGCCTGTCATACAGAACTCTGCCAATATCTGGCGACGATGCCACTTTTTCGATGAACCGTGATTTTGATGCAATAGTTGTAGGAAGTGGTATCGCCGGCTTGAGTTTTGCCCTAAAGATTGCGGAGAAGGGTCTCACTGTTGCGATTTTGACCAAGAAGACGAGGGTCGACTCAAATACAAATTATGCTCAGGGAGGGATTGCCTGTGTGACTTCAAATACGGATGATTTTGAAAGCCATCTGCAGGATACTCTAGAAGCAGGAGATGGATTGTGTCGCGAGGAGGTGGTTCGAGAGATTGTGCGCGATGGTCCGGCTCGGATTAATGAGCTGATTGAACAGGGATTGAAGTTCAGTCAGGATGAATCCGGTAAGTTTGATTTGGGCCGAGAGGGAGGCCATTCACAACGACGGATTCTTCATGTGAAGGATATGACGGGGAAGGCAATCGAGGATGCCTTGATTCGGGCAGTTGAAAAATCACCACGTATTCAGATGTTGGAGCATTTCTTTGTGATCGATTTGCTGACCAGTCGGAAACTGGGTAAATGTAAGGAAGAGTTAGAAAACAAAGTGTTGGGTCTTTATGCTTTGGATGTTCATTCGCGAAAAGTGGAAACATTTCGGGCGCCTGTAGTTGTGCTTTCGACAGGCGGAGCCAGTCAAGTCTATCTTTATACAACGAACCCCGATATTGCAACGGGCGATGGAGTAGCTATTGCCTATCGGGCTGGTGTCGCGGTGGAAAACATGGAATTCATTCAATTTCACCCGACGACGTTGTACTCGACCACGGGAGAACGGTTTTTGATTAGCGAAGCAGTAAGAGGGGAAGGCGCTGTTCTGCGTAATTTAAAAGGGGATACGTTTATGAAAAAGTATCATCCGCAGGCAGATCTGGCGCCTCGCGACGTAGTGGCGAGGGCGATTGATGCTGAAATGAAGAAGTCCGGCGCACCGCATCTCTGGCTCGATATAACGGGAAAGGAAGAAAGTTTCCTGAAAAATCGTTTTCCTGCCATTTATACGAGATGTAAGCAACTGGGAATCAACATCGCAAAGGAATACATTCCTGTGGTGCCCGCTGCGCATTACGCATGCGGTGGTGTGATAACCAATATCAAAGCCGAAACTTCCTTAAAGGGTCTTTATGCTTGTGGAGAGGTTTCATCGACAGGATTACACGGAGCCAATCGCTTGGCCAGCAACTCTTTACTGGAAGCTGTTGTTATGGCTCACCGAGGAGCTAAAGCGGTGCAAGATTACTTGTCTACGACAGAGGCTGACAAAGTAGAGCTTCCTTCCTGGATTGATGGAGGAGTGCATGATTCTGATGAGCAGGTGGTTCTTTCTCATAACTGGGATGAATTGCGTCGAACAATGTGGGATTATGTAGGGATCGTAAGAACGACCAAACGATTGGAAAGGGCCCGTACCCGAATATTAAATTTGAGTCGAGAAATCCAGGATTACTATTGGAATTTTACGGTAGAACCCCGACTACTCGAATTGAGAAATCTAATACAGGTAGCTGAGTTGATCGTAGAGTGTGCGTTGATGCGAAAAGAGAGTCGTGGGCTTCACTATACGCTGGATTATCCAAATCGTTCTGAGGAGAAAATGGATACACAATCTCGTGGTTCAAGTGACTAGAAGGATTATCCACAGGGGAGTCCTTAAAATGTGAATAACCTGTTGGTAAGTTGCTTGATCCCGATTTTGGCGAGGTATGGTTAGTGATTTGAGACTAAAAAATGGTTGTTTGTTAATAAAAATGTTTATTGTAAGGTGATCGTTCTTAATTGAAGCATTGCGAAATGAAGGAATCAGTGGAGAATCTTACGAATCACGGTTTTTGAGGAGGAAGGTGAGTGAGGAAATCCATTGTAAGTGCCTTATTCATAAGAGGATAGTAGATTAAGTGAGATTCAGTAACGTAGGGAGAATTGAAATTCCAGCGATAGAAGATTCTCTCTTGGGGAAGTATTGTGAATGGAGCCGAACATCGCAGAATTTCTCGTCAGATTAGAGGTGAAGATGATACTAAGCCCCATTTGAGGCCTGGTATTTGGAATTTCACTTCAGAATGTGAAGAAGTAATGAAGATTTTCGGGAACAAGGTCCTGTATCCCCTTTATTTAGGGGCTTATGGCAGGACGACACTTCCTTAAGCATCGGGTGCAATGATGACTTCAATACCTTTTCCCCGAAGTTTTTCCACTAAAACCATCGGGGCTTTGGAATCTGTGACGATACAGTCAATAGGGTCGAAATCTGTGAGGAAAAACATGGAGCGCCGGTCAAATTTGGTGTGATCCAGGCAGAGGATTACCTTGTCGGCGGATTTAAGCATCTGCTTTTGGATATCAATGAGAAGGGCATGAGAATTGTAAATGCCATCTGCGGTAATACCGCTGGCGCTCATGACGGCAATGTCTGCATGTACTTTTGAAAAAGATTCGACGGCAAGCGGACCGACGAGAACCTCTAGTCGTGGATAGATAATTCCCCCAGTGACAACGACTTCTGTCAGATTATTGTTGGAAAAAAGATTGGTGATCGGAAGAGAGTTTGTAATGATGGGGGGAGATTTTTCTCCTAGGTGGCAGGCGACATGATAAACGGTGCTACCGGCGTCGAGGATGGTAGTTTGGTGCGTATTGATTAGATTGGCGCAGGCTTTACCGATGGCTTCTTTTTCATCTGTTTTCCGTGTGTTGCGAGTGGCAAAGACGAAATCATCTGTTTTGGGCTGGATAATGCGGGCTCCTCCATGAGTGCGGCGAATATTTCCTTTTTTTTCGAGGTTTGTGAGGTCGCGCCGAATCGTCGAAACAGAGACATCCAGTTGCTCAGATAATTCATCAAGGGAAGCGAATTCTACTTTTTGCAGATGGTTCTCTATTCGGGAGTATCTCTCTTCGGCCTGCATATATTGTTAAGGTTTTGATAGATTTTGGTAGGTTTTGCAAATTTAATTGACAAAATTATCAAAAAAGAGCAGATATTGTCGATCTAGATAGCAAATTCTTTCATGTCTAAAGCTGTAACCATTCCCCATAGAGCAGAGGTAGAACACTTGGTTCGCCGGGCGATTTATGAGCGTTTACCACAGGCCACCCCTCGTAAGGCGTTAGCTCCCAATCCTTTAGTGGTTAATGTCAGCGCGCGGCATTGTCACTTGACGCAGGAAGCGGTCGAAGTGCTTTTCGGGAAGGGACATCAGTTGACTCCTATGAAATGGCTTTATCAAGAGGGGCAATTTGCTGCGGAGGAGAGTATCACTTTAATTGGTCCCAGGAGTCGGGTTATTTCTAATCTCCGTATTTTGGGGCCATGCAGAGATATTAATCAGGTTGAGCTGGCCTATACCGACTCCATTGCTCTCGGTTTTGAGATTCCGTTGCGGTCTTCTGGTGATATTGAAGGAACGCCGGGAGCTATGATCATGGGGCCAAAGGGTTTCTTTGAGATGGAAAATGGAGTGATCCGAGCGGCTCCCCACGTACATATGCATCCGGATGATGCTGCTTTTTATAAAGTGAAACCTGGAGATATGATGAAACTGAAGATCGGTGGCCCCTGTGCAGTTACCTTTGATCAGATCCTGGCACGTGTTTCTCCCGATTTTAAATTGGAGGTGCACATCGATACAGACGAGGGCAACGCCTGTGGTTTACAACCGGATACACAGGTGGAGCTACTGAAATAAACTTTCTTTGAACTTAATTAAATCCAGCAAGAGGAACTAAAAAAATGAGTGATTCATTAGGAATGATAGAAACGAGAGGGTATGTTGGCAGCGTTGAAGCCAGCGATGCCATGGTCAAAGCTGCGAGCGTCGGTCTCGTCAAGCTTGTGCAGATAGGTGGCGGTTTGGTTACCGTCCTGGTCAAAGGTGATGTCGGCAGTGTAAAGGCCGCAGTCGAAGCCGGTTCAACAGCAGCGGAACGGGTAGGAGAATTGGTTAGCTCAAATGTTATCCCACGTCCTCATGCTGATCTGTTAAAGCAGTTCGGACTCTAATCACCAACAACTCAAAAAATTTAATCTAAAAAATATCATGGCTCAAGAAGCATTAGGAATGATTGAAACAAAGGGCTTATGCTCTCTTTTAGAAGGTTCGGATGCCGCGCTTAAAGCAGCGAATGTCACAATGACAGGCTGGGAAGCCGTAGGCAGCGGATTGGTCACCGGATTTTTCCGGGGCGACGTTGCTGCGGTCAAAGCAGGTGTCGATGCTGGCGCTGAGGCTGCTTCGCGTATAGGCGAAGTGATCAGTGTTCAAGTGATTCCTCGTCCGCACGATGACCTCGGTAAACTCGGTAAGTGGATCTAAGTAGATTTTTTCAACTGATTTCGTGATGAAAATTCTCGTCGCCAACCTTGGTTCGACCTCTTTCAAGTTCCGTCTTTTTTCAATGACGGAGGTGGAAGAGGTATTGTTGGCCAAGGGAGGTTACGAACGAGTGGAGGATCACGGTCAGGCTATCGATGAATGCCTGGCAGAATTGCAGGAAGCGGGTCATCTGAGTTCTTTTGCCGATCTGGATGCGGTTGGTTTCAAAACGGTTCTGGGCAAGAATCTTTCCGGCTGTGTTTTAGCTGATGAAAAGGTGTTGGAAGCTTTGGATGGTTTCCGGGAAATTGCTCCGGCTCATAATCCGGCTTATGCCAATGGTATCCGCCAGTTTAGGACGAAGGCGCCGGAATTGCCATTGGTTGCGTTGTTTGCAACAGCGTTTTACCAATGGGCTACGCAAGCGTCGACACGCTATGCTGTTCCGGAAGAATGGTATGAAATCGGTGTTCGCCGTTATGGTTTTCATGGCGCCAGTCACAAGTTTGTGGCGGAGCGTTCGGCTGAATTGCTCGGGCGTGACGATGTGGCCGAAGCCACTCGAAATCTTTATCTGAATGGGCCGGTCGATCAGGCAAAGCCACTCCGGATTATTTCCTGCCACTTAGGCGGCAGCAGCTCTATTGCCGGTATTCGCAATGGCGCAGCCATTGGGGCCAGTATGGGTCTCAGTCCGCAGTCCGGATTGCCGCAAAATAATCGAGTCGGTGATTTGGATTCGGCTGCTGTTCCTTATATCGCCAAAACATTGAATCTCTCCTTAGAAGAAATTGAAAGGAAGATGACAACGGAAAGCGGCTTGCTCGGCTTATCCGGTGTCAGCAATGATTTGCGGGATATTTTGCAGGCCGCTCGAGACGGAAACAAAAGGGCGCAACGTGCTCTGGATGTCTTTATTCACCAAATACGCCACTGGATTGGGGCCTTCATGATTGAGTTGGGCGGTTGTGATGCGCTGGTCTTTACGGGAGGTATTGGTGAAAATCATCCCTGGTTGCGCGAAGCCGTTTGTCGCGATCTAAAGGATCTAGGATTGTGCATCGATCCAAGGTATAACGATAGCGAATTTACGCCTGAAAAAGATCTTTCCACTACGGATTCCAAAACCCGTATTTTTGCCATTTCGGCGAATGAAGAACTCGTCGTGGCCCGAGAAACACGACGCTTAATCCAATCACTCCAAACAACAAATTCTTAACTTTATTAATCCCTAAAAATATTATGGCACAAAAAGCAATAGGTCTCTTAGAAACTCGTGGATTGACTGCGTTGGTACATGGCACTGATGCAATGCTCAAGTCTGCTAATGTAGAACTCTGCGGTCCACTCAAACAAGTGGGCAATGCATTGGTCACCGCTGTAGTCGTTGGCGATGTCGCTGCTGTTAAAGCGGCTACGGA
>JANQKU010000117.1 GCA_028280955.1 Opitutaceae bacterium | reverse complement strand
ACGGGTCGCCGTAACAGCGTTGGTTTTCAGGTATCTGTCATCCTTGTCCGAAATCACTTCGAACTTGGACATGGTTACGACATCCTCATCGCCTTCGATATCATCAGCAGAGATCGCTGAAACAGCAGCAGGTACATCACCTGGAGCGCCGAAGAGGCTGAAAGGGAGAGCCGTCACCAAAAACAAAGCCAATAGTTTACCGGCCTTGCTGTAGTTTGAACTAACCTTTATATTCATTTCATATATTGGGTTATCTTAATTTAGAGTCAGCCATTGGTATATGGAGGCTCTATTCTGGTTTGTTTTATCTTAATCGGGACCAACCTGAGGCCGTCCGAAAAGTCGTTTGATAAAGGGTCAGAATGTCCCCAGAAAAAAGATACATTTCCAGAGGGAAATAGAGATCCTTTGGGTATAGAGAGAGTCTAAGGAGAGTTTACAAATTTAACGTTTCCTCGATTTAGTTTTCCGTGAATATAAGAATTTATGGAAACGATCTCCTGCATCAAAGGTTAGTTTTCTGCAGGAGATTCATTGTTTAACCACATATTATAAGACAAGACAGTTATAGGATGTGTCAGGCTGTTAAATATTCCCCTAAAATTTTATAATACCTTAAGTTATTAAGAATATATTATATGTTTTTTCTTAAAAGTTTTATAATAAAAGATTTGCAAAACTTTAATCTTTAAGAAAATTTTTGAATAAATTCTCTTAAAATGAGCATTCAATATATTTCTTTTTTTAGAGCCAAAGAATTAGAGTAATAGACAAAGAGAATATTCCCTTTTTTTTCTTTTTATAATAAAAGAATGAATGTATTCTTTTATCTTATTCATAAGAAATTGAATACAAATAATGTGGGATAAAGTTTGCCTTCACTTTCCCCCTGGGAGCTTTATTAGTAGTTTTAAAGGGTATTCAAGTTTTCAAAAAAACTTCTCCCTTTAGAAGTCTCAAGGAGATAAGAGAGATGAAAGGTCTAAAAATTCCCTGAAAATTATATACATTTAAAAATATTTTAAATGTGTTCTCTAAAGAGTTGATATTGGGTTATTTAATGTGATAAATTCTCTTAGGGAATATATTTATTGGGAGAAGGATAAAATGTGATTTTTCGAAGGAACAAAAAGATTAGAGTCATCTATGATAAAAATATTCCCGTAATTTTTGATTTTTTAAATAGGAAAATTTTATCTGCCTATAAAAGTATTAAGCTATTTTAGCCGAAAGCTTTCGAGCTTAGCTGAAAAATTATGTATGATTTTTTAAAAAGTTTCCGCTAAGCGGGTTAAAACAACTCGAGTTGCTTGTGTTGACTTTAACCCTGGGCCTCTGTTTCCTTCTGTGTGCAATAACCATAAACCACCTTGCGAAGAAACTGGAGCTGCCCAATTGGTTTTTTCCAACAGTGGTTGCCAGTGAGCTTCCTTTGTGGAAGTTTGAGTCACTTGGCATTTACCTAAGAATTTACCGTTTTGATCGAAAATCAGGTGAAAGAGTTCCATTTCAGGGTCATCCCATATGCAAGTTTTCCCATCGGGTCGGGAACAAACGATGAGGTGTATCTTTCCGGATGCATCTGCTGAAGGGGTGGTCCCTTGCGCGATGAAATGCTCGGGTCCAAAAGCGTGGGATAAATCAATGGGATTCCATTGATTTTCTTTTTTGGACCAGAGAATACCATTAGGAGAATCGGGATCTCGGCTATGTATCCAGGCAGAGCCATCAGCGGCGATACAATGGTTCCCAATGGTGATATCCAGACCTTCTTTTACGTATTGGGGTTTTTGGGTATGCGATTTGTTGGGTATCCAGGGTTTTTCTTGATTAAACCAACTGTCGCCACTGTCTGGAGATTCCAGGCAGACGAAGCCGTGGCCCCGTAGGTGATTGATATTGTCATCGGTAGTGTAGAAAACTTGAAAGGTCAGTAATAGGTTCCCATCAGGTGCAACACTGATGGACTGCATGTAATGAGTGTAGTTAGTGTAAGGGTTCTGGTAGAGAATTTTGGGAGTTTCCCATGGTTGTCCATAGAGTTTTCGTAGATAGAGAAGCTGCCAGTAAGGGCCTTCTTCTCTCAGGATTAGATGTAAGTTCCCGTATTTATCGGTTATCATGCTGGGATAAGAACTTTTTTGACCGACGGGCACAGGTTCACTCCAACTGTCAGGATCTTCCGGATCACTCGAAAAACGGTGGGCAAAGGTCCCGTGATGAGCTCCAATCATCATATGCAGATCATTGTCTGGCGTCAGAGCCAACGCAGCACCGCAGTGGTTATCGATGCCTCCACCTAGAGGAAAGGAATTCAGAAGTTCACCGGAAAGAGGATGACATAGACCGAGAATGATTTCCTGGGATTCTCCTGAAGCAGGGGGGCTTTGCAACCAGGTGACGAAGAGATAATTATTCCGCCGAATGATTTTGGCACTCATATTGTAGGAAGTGGCTCGGTCGGAACCTTTGTCAGTCAAAACAGTAGAGGGAGTCATTATGATTTTAGAGGGGAGAGGATTTTCAGAAGGGGTAATTGTGAAAATTGTTGTTGTCTGTGATGGGAGTTTTGTTCTCGAAACTCAACCAGGAAGATTTCTGCTTGTTTGTTTATCAATTTCCGTAAAGGTGATCCTCTGAAATTTTGGTGAATCTTCCCCTAAATGTTCAGTACATCCGATTGATTTATGAATAAATCCCCTTTTTCGTCTTTGAAATCCTATTGGATTTGGTCGTCAGAACAATCTCATGCGATTGCCGAAAATGGTTCTCCTTCCCATTATGAAGTGAGACGTTTTCGGAGATCCTTTGATTGCAATGATCCTGAAAACTCCAGGCTTGAGGTTCATGTTTCGGCAGATAGTCGCTACCTTTTCTTTTGCAATGGACAGCGAATCGGAAGGGGCCCGGGTAAGGGTGATTTACGGCATCATTTTTACGAGACATACGATTTATCATCTCTTTTGCAAAAGGGAGAAAATGTTCTGTCGGCTCTGGTGATGGACTATTCGAAGGTGGCAACACGTCCGGATAGTCTGGGAGCCCCGACATCGGTAATGACTTATGCCGGTGGCTTTGTTCTGGAAGGGTCTTTGTCGAAAAAAGGACAGGAGGAAATAGATTTGTCTACTGATGAAAAATGGAAGGTGCAGATAGATACTTCCTATCGTTTCCAAAATGACAATACCACGTTTGAAGGCTTTATTGGTTATTTTGAAGATGTGTATCGTGAGCTGGAACCAGTAGGTTGGACAGGAGCGGGTTATCATGACGTTGAATGGGAAAATGCGTCGAAGGTATATGTGGCAGAATCCTATGAAACGCGAAGAGATCCGAAAAGTCCTTATGGTTTGATGGCCCGGATGATTCCGATGTTGGAAGAGGAGAAAGAAGAATCTTTCACCGATGTTTTTG
The DNA here is from genome assembly GCA_028280955.1 of Opitutaceae bacterium. GTDB lineage: Bacteria > Verrucomicrobiota > Verrucomicrobiia > Opitutales > Opitutaceae > NORP342. The sequence goes on along the minus strand of JANQKU010000117.1, from coordinate 3,757 downwards.
TTTCAGGTGGGAAAGAGGCTCCTGTGGGATGGAATGAACTGATTAGGGAGGGTAAGCCTTTAACGATTGATTCAGGATCCAAAGTGGAAGTCATTCTCGATGCAGGCGGACCAACGACTGCATTTCCCATGTTAGCAGTTTCCGGAGGAAAAAGAACCGAAGTTCGACTACAGTATGCCGAAGCGTTGCGTTTGAATTGGGAAGTGGATGATGCTGTGCTGATGGGGAAAAAGCAGTCTCTAGCTAATTTATCTTCCGAATTTGCGGATGAATCCAGTACTTGGACGTACGATCGACGGGGCTGGATGACAGGTTGGCAAGATCGGTATCATTTAGGAGGGAATGATGACCTGGTCGAAACGTTTCATTGGCGTATGTTTCGTTATGTGGGATTGACGATCGAAACGGGTTCCGAACCACTGACGATCCGATCGCTTCATCACCGATTTACCGCTTATCCTTATGAGGTGAAAGGGTTTTTCCGTTCATCAGATGCCAGTCATGAGCGTTTTTGGGATATGAGTGTAAAGACGATGCGGTTATGCTCTCATGAGACGTTTGAGGATGGTCCCTACTATGAACAGATGCAGTATGCAGGTGATACTCGTATTACCTCAAAAATTGCGATGCTGACGACCGGTGATTATCGGTTGAGCCGTCAGGCGTTATATCAATTTGATTGGTCGAGAGTGTCAGATGGTCTGACCCACAGTCGATATCCATCCCGGTTTATGCAGATAATTCCGTCATGGAGTCTGCATTGGGTTTCCAATATACGAGATTATTTTGTTATCAGCGGAGATGGGGAAACGACGACGGACTTATTACCGGGTATTCGAGCTGTTATCGACTGGTTCCGGCGAAGGATCGGTTCAAGAGGATTGCCTGAAAATCTTGATTATTGGAATACGACGGAATGGTGCCCTGACTGGCAGAGGGGTAATCCTCCCGGATGGGAGGAAGGGCCTACGTGTGTGATCAGTTGCCATTACCTTCATGGACTCAATGAGTTGGCCTGGTTGGAAGAACAGATAGGTGATAAACGTTGGGCAGCCTTTCTACGAGAAGAGGCGGATGAAATTCGTTCTCATATTCGCGAGCTCTTTTGGTCCGAAAAAGAGGGTTTATTCACCGACAGGCCGGGAGGTCCGGAAATTAGCCAATACGGCAATGCCTGGGCGGTTATCACTGATGTTCCGACGGAAGCACAGCGAGAGGTTCTGATAAGGCGGTTTCCGCATGATGATAAACTTTCTATGGCTTCTTTTTTCGGTGTGCACTATCTTTTTGAAGCAAGTCGGAAGCTGGGGACTTATGAGAGAGATTTTGCAAAACTGATTGCTCCGTGGCATTTCATGGAGGGGTTCGGATTGCAAACGTGGGCAGAAGAAACGAGTTTTTGGCGAGGGTTATGCCATGCCTGGAGTGCGCATCCGTTACTCGAATTTGTAGAGACTTTTCTGGGAATCGAACCAACAGTTCCCGGATTTGATGAAGTTTTGATTTCTCCTCAACCTTGTGGATTGGACCATGCTGAAGGAAAGATCTGTACGCCAAAAGGTGAGTTGGCCGTGAGTTGGAGAATTGAAGAAAAGACGTTTGAAGTAAGTGTCACGATTCCTGATGGTGTAAAGGCTGTGTTAAAAGCGCCAAATGGAGACTCAAAAGAAGTTGCTCCAGGCGTCACTTCTCATTCCTTTTCACTAGAATAGGATTTTGATTTCTCAGTGAATTTTCAGGGTAGAGGAGTGCATCTTTCTCTACCTGACTAGTCTGTGTAGAGTTTGAGCAGAGCTTGGGTGCCATTGTTTTCGCATCCGCTCTCAGCTAGTTTTTCGTAGAGTTGTTTGGCTAAGGAAAGGCCGGGTAGGTCGAGTTGCATGATTTCGGCGGACTCGATGGCGATTTTCATATCTTTGATGAAGTGTTTTACAAAAAAGCCTGGATTAAAATCTCCACTAAGAGCACGTGGCATTAAGTTGCTGAGAGACCAACTGGCAGCAGCGCCACTTTCGATACTTTTTAAAACAGTGGAGGTATCCAGCCCGGCTTTTTGAGCATAGGCCATTGATTCGCAGACGCCGATCATTCCGGAGGCGATGGCGATCTGGTTGCACATTTTAGTGTACTGGCCTGCACCGGCTTTCCCTTGATGAACGATGTTAGCACCCATGACTTCAAGAATGGGTAGCGCTTTGGTAAAGTCCTCAGCATTGCCTCCCACCATGATGGAAAGCCGTGCGGCTTTGGCGCCAGCATCTCCTCCTGAAACGGGAGCATCGAGAGCGCCAATGGCCCGTTTGCCGGCTTGTTCTGCTATTTTGATGGCAAGATCGGGACGTGAGGTTGTGAGATCAATTAAGATGGAGCCGGTTTTTGCGCCCGAAAGAATTCCATTTTCACCGAGATAGACAGTTTCGACGTCATTTGGAAATCCTACAATAGTGAGTACAAAATCAGCCGAATTGGCAGCTTCTGCGGGTGTTTCACACCAGACAGCGCCTTTGCTTATGAGATGATCCGCTTTTGTTTTGGTGCGATTGAAGACTCGAAGGGGGTACCCGGCTTCTTGAAGATGCCCTGCCATGCTGGCTCCCATAACTCCCAGTCCGATAAATCCGATAGTAGGTTTCATAAAATTGTTGGATCGAGTTTTACTGTCACTTTTGTTTTTTTTAAGAGGCAAAAGCCGTAGCGGTTTTTTTTAAGCTTTTGGGTTGCTGGGCAAGAAGATATTCACAAGAAGAGGGCTATGGCGATGCTTATAGAGAAAATAGTCGTTTTGGATGGACAAACATTGAATCCGGGAGATTTGAGCTGGAATGGAATTGAAGAATTGGGTTCCTGTCAGGTCTATGATCGTACTCCACCCGAACAGGTTGTGGAAAGAGCCAGGGATGCAGAAATTGTTTTAACCAATAAGACGATACTGGATCGAACGGCGATAGAGCAGTTGCCAAAGTTGCGTTATATTGGTGTGCTGGCGACAGGTTATAATGTGGTGGATATTGAAGCTGCCACGGAACAGGGTATTACTGTAACGAATGTACCCGCTTATGGAACGCAATCTGTGGCCCAGATGGTTTTTGCCCATTTACTAGAGTTAGCCTCCCACGTAGGCGAGCATTCGCGATCCGTTCATCAAGGGGATTGGGTTGCGTCCAAAGATTTTTGCTATTGGAATTTTCCGCTGGTGGAATTGAGCGATTTGACGATGGGAATTATCGGATACGGTCAGATCGGCGAGGCAACGGCCAAGCTGGCTCGTGCTTTTGATATGCAGGTATTGGTGTATAATCACTCACCGAAGATTTCTGAGGATGCTTCGATCCGGTTTGTCGATTTAGATACCGTTTTTGCGGAAAGTGATGTTATCAGTCTTCATTGTCCTTTGACGGCAGAGACAGACAAGCTGATCAATGAGGACCGCCTTCGACAGATGAAGTCATCAGCTTTTCTCATTAATACCGGACGGGGTCCTTTGATTGATGAGGACGCTTTAGCCAAGGCTCTCAATGAAGGAGTGATTGCAGGCGCTGGATTGGATGTTTTGTCGACAGAACCTCCCAGTGCGGAGAATCCGCTTTTATCAGCGAAAAATTGCATCATTACTCCCCATATAGCCTGGGCGACGTTAGCTGCCCGTTCGCGTTTATTGGCGATTGTTGTCGAAAACATTCGGGCCTTTCTCTCGGAAAGGCCGCAGAATGTTGTTCAGGGATAATTTAGACACAGTCTCTAAGGCCGTTTTCCTCTG
>JANQKU010000038.1 GCA_028280955.1 Opitutaceae bacterium | reverse complement strand
ATCTTTAGAGAACCGCTCAAAGACGTTGAGTTTTCATGTACTCCTACATTTATTATTGGATGTAGGCGTTCGGGCACAACTTTATTGGCATCACTCTTGAATGCTAGTGAAAATATTAGCGTTGTGCCTGAGATGTTTCTGGCAGGAAGCATTGCGCAATCCGATTCTCTTTTACATACTGCATATCGTGCTATTCATATGCTTGGAGAGACGTATGCGCATTATTTTTGTAGGTTCGGAAAGTTTGTTGATAATGCGTATATAGACTACGCAAGAGTTCAGAAGAAAAATCGATGGATAGCAAAAGAATTGCGTATTCCTCATCGTTTAGATATTCTTGATGAGATGTTCGGATACAAAGCGAGATTTATTTATATTATGCGCCATGGTCTTAGTGTTGCTCGGTCATGTGCGATGAGATTTCCTTCAAGGGATGGTTTTCCGTTTAATAATGATACAAGTTTTTGCGTTGAAACGTATATGGATGAGTGGGTAAAGAATAATGAAAGGACGATGGATTTCTATGAAAGGAATCGTGAGCGCTGCATAATAGTTCGATACGAGGAATTGACTGAATACCCTGCATTGGAGATGAAGAAAGTGTTTGATTTCGTGGGCGAAGAATGGGAAGATTCTATCTTAGAAACTTTTGGAGATCAGTCATTTGTGGGAATGGGAGACAATAAGATAAAAGCGATGGAGGGTAAAATTGTGAAAAACAGTTATGGCTGGAGTGACTGGCCTCACAGTTTACTTTCAGTATTAGGACGAAAAGTGAACCCTACGCTTAGACGACTCGGATATGATGAGGTTGGGTAGGAACTAAGTAGTCGTTGATCGCTCAACTCAAGATTGGCTGTTGATTGATTGCTTTTAGTTCGAGGAGGAGAAAAGTTGTATTGTCGGCTGACTGACGTCGTATCACGATATGGGGTTTCGGTAAAAAAATTGCGCCTTATCGATTTGTCCGTTATAAAATCGACGAACGAGTAGGATTTAACTCTTTTACTACAAAAAAGCGATGACATTAGTCATCGCTTTTTTGTGAGCTATTTCGTGAAGTAGAAGATTAATCTTCAATCTGACGGACACGACGTTCATGACGTCCTCCGTCGAAGGGTGTCTTCAACCAGATATCAACGACTTCCAGCGCTGTTTTCAATGAGATGGTTCGCTGTCCCAGTGAGAGGCAATTGGCATCGTTGTGACTGCGATTCCAATTGGCAGTGTCTTTGTTCCAGCAAAGCCCGCAGCGAATACCTTTTACTTTATTGGCCACGATAGCTTCACCGTTTCCGGAGCCTCCAAGAACGATACCATAATCATACTCCCCACGAGCAACTGCTTCGGCAGTGGGGCGAATAAATTCAGGATAATCACAGGATTCATCCGAATCAGTGCCAAAATCTTTTACGGTGTATCCTTGGTCTGTTAGGTGTTGGATAATAGCTTGCTTATAATCAAATCCGGCGTGATCTGAGCCGATTGCTATGCTGGGTCTGGGCATAATCAGGTGGGGGTAAGGGTTGGTGAGTTGTCAATCAGGTTGAGAAAGAGAGTTGGATCTTCAAGGTCGGCAAAGGCGGCTGTTGGTTCATGGCTTTGCAGTTCTTCGATGGAATGGGATCCCGTTGCGACGGCAATGGTATTGGCTCCAATCACTTTACCGCATTCGATATCATAAGGAGTATCTCCGATAATAAAGGTATCTTCCGGCGTGAAATCAAATTGATGGAAGTCACTGGCACGACGAATAGCATGTGGACCGAGTTCGTTGCGCAGATGGCTATCATCGGCAAAAGCCCCAAAGGGAAAGTATTTCCAGACATCAAAATGTTGCAGCTTGATTTGAGCGCCTCGTTCGACGTTGCCAGTCAAAAGGCCTTGAGCGATGTCTTCGCGACGAGATAGTTGTTCTAATAAAGGAAGGATGCCTCCAAGTGTTTTCCCGGGTCGTTTGGGTAATTCTTCTGGAAGATGCGAAAGGTAGATTTCGATGAGGGAATGGATAGCTTCAAGATCGTAGGAAAGGCCATGGCGTTTGAGAAGTTGTCCGAAAAAATAAGTATCGGTACGTCCGGCGAGCTCGAGAGGTTTAATTGTGATATCGACCCCGAATTCCATCTTCATCGCGCGGATGAGCGCATGTTCGCCAGCACGGCCTGAACAAATAAGCGTTCCGTCTATATCCCAGAGGAGAAGTTTCATAAGGAATTCGATTTTCCATATACTATGAACCAGTGCAAGGTTCTGTCGTAAAAATTAATGATCGAAGCGCTTAATCAACTTGTTGGAAGGGGATGAGTTTTTCTTGGTTTTGGGGATTTGGGATATAAATATCTTTTCGACGTTCTTCCGGAGAAACGATGAGTTTTTCTATTTTTCCTTTGGAAATTTTTCCGGTAAGGGTGGTTTGCTTTGGGGCATGTAATTTGAAGTCGCAATCCCATTTTTCCGGCCAAGCCGGTAGTAAAATGATTTTATCTCTATCCGATTGCATCAGCATGTTCTGCAATGCGATAACGACAGTGCTGCCATGATCCATATCGGGGATCCAATCATAGTTGGGACCCCAGAAGGCAGGAAAGCGGCAATCAGGGTTTGAGTGGGTGAAGTTATGGGTGACCTCTTGCTGCGCGTCTTCGGTCAGACCCAGCAGGGCTGCTTGGATACCATCTTGATGCCAACCGCCGGAACGTTTTTCCCGACGTGAATGATAGGTGTATCTGCCTGTTTCCAATCCGGGTTTTCCGACTCCAAAGAGGCGATAAGGAAATACGGCATAGAGTTCTGGGTTTTCCATGTTCATGTATGTGTCATACTCCAGAGCAGGAAGCAGCTTTGTCTTTTTCTGCCAGGGGTAGCTGCGTTTTGGTAAAGGAGGTAACTCTTGGCGAAATGCGGTACATTTAGCTCGGTCTTTTGGAGATAATGTTCCTTCAGGTAATGCCAAGAGTTGATCGAGAACCCATTGTAACCCTGCGATATCTGGGAGTGGGTTAACGGCATGATGCCAGGTTTCGAGGGATTGTGTTTCCGAGAAGCGTATTTTTCCGTCTTTATCTCTTTCGGTGTAGTAGGAATGGTAAAAAGAAAGAATGGGAAAGATTAAGGGGAGCGCTTTTTGACGGAGGAATTCCTGGTCGTTTGTGTGTTCATAGACGTCCAATAGAAAAGCGCTCAGTTCAAGGCCTCCCTGCCAGTAGCGTTTGATATATTTATTCTCTACATCATCTGGATTCTTCCCTTTGCGATCATATCCGTAGTTAATATTTAAATATGATCCCCAGAAAGCCATGGTTTCCGGAAAAAAAGCTCCGTCTATCTGGTAGTAGACTTCGGCCCGTTTTTTAGCGAGAGGAAGAGCGGAGAGGAACATTTTCCACCAGGGCTCCATGAGGTCGAAATCACCACTCTTTAAAAGACTCCAATAGATAAGCCGGGTATTTTGGAACCAGTAGCCTCCTCCCCATAGGCGGAAATCAGCGTCATATGGTTTTCCTTCCATTTCTTTGTGGGGAATATCTTCTCTAAAAATGCCATCCATGGTAAAGAGATTGCCATTGAATTTGATGGGGAAGTCACCTCGTCCAGCACAGGCGTTCATGAAGCGTTGGAGAAGATAACCACGAGAAACGGTTTCGGCATTATCGGAGCCTGAAAGCTGAATCCAGCTTCTTTCCTGAAAGGCTTTCCACCATTGTTGGTGTTGTTCGATGGCTCCCTCCCAGGTGACTTGCTCGCATTGCGTAATGGATTTTTCCACTTTTTCAATCCATTGATCGAGTGCCCCCGTTTGGGCAGTAAGAGGGTAAATATTTACTCGGAAACATTGTTGTGGTCGATCAGATGACAGGGTTTTAGGATCAACTGCTTTTAATTCGTTCCCTTGGACGGTGGCGCCAAATGTTCTGTGCAGAAGAGGGTCTGAACTTTGATCAATGAGTGACTCCAGGCCCTGGTGTCTTAGGGTATTTTCCCAGACAGAGGATTCATTACGATGACACCAGAGAAGACGATTTTCTCCTCCATCTAAAATATGGTCGGGCTCTACGAACAATGGCTCTGATTGGGAGAGTTTACCGATGGTCCCGTGGTGAAAGATATCTTCGATCATTTCCTCTCGCTCGGTTTGCCGGAGTTCCAGTGATACCTTTAGGTTGAAAGCGAAAGGACCTTCAGCTTCGAATCGAACAACGGGATGGTTAGCATCGACCCAGATTTTAGTGGATAATTTTTCGGAATCTTTTCCCCATTCAATGAGGATAAACCCTTGGTCTACGTACAAGGCCTGGCGAAAGGTTTTGTGGATATTAGAAGGGAGGCCGGAAAAGTGAAAACGTAGGCGTCCCAGTTTGAGCAACCTCCCGTCTTCACTCCAGCTGTCTGTTTTGCTGAGATAGAGCAGAATCTCTCCCGTCGATTCAGCCCATACATTTAAGGCAATATCACCATTGCCAAGAGGCATTGATCCTTGGGAATTAGCACTGGGGGTATCCCATTGGATAATGGGCTTAGTGGGGTGGGTAGCATCACTGAAAGGCATAGCATAAGTAGATAAAAAAGTATTATTTTCTTTTTCAGAAATGTCAGGCCAAGAAGATATGGAAGAACAAATATATTTTGTACTCGGGAAAATGCTTTTTAACCCATGAAAGTTCGATCAATGCCCGGGCTTTGTCCGAATTGATTGCGGTAGGCGCGGCAGAAAGCATTGCTGCTGGTAAAGCCGCAGGAGAGGGCAATTTCGTTGATGGGTAATGCTGTGAGGTGCAGCATGGTCTGCGCTTGTTTCAAACGGAGGTTTCTCAGTAATTTTCCAGGAGAAAGTTGATAGCGCTGAATAAAGAGGCGAGTGAAGTGCTCTCGTGATAGGTTGGCTCTTTGGGCAATTTCTTTCACGTTGATGGGGCTGGAGAAATGGTTTTGAATGGTTTGATAGCCGAGTTCGATGGGATCATTTGTTCCGGTTTGTTCCAGCTGCTCTCTATAAATGGAAATGAGCAGGGAAGTGATGAGTTCTGTTTCGTGCAGATGGTCACGCATTCTGTGATCACGGAGGCGATTGATGAGGTCGGAGAATTTTGCAGCGGCTTCCCCCTCTGCTTTCATTTGGATAACAGATCCAAAGTCATGACGGATGGTTGAGAAGAGATGCTGAGCACTCAGTCCTTGAAAGAGGATGAACTCGAGATCATAGGGAATGAGGCTGTTCTCCGTTACACCATAGGAAGAAGGTTCATTGTGCGTGTAGAGCATGGCATAGCCCTGGGGAACAGTGCATTTGGTTTCTTCATACTCAAAGGAGCAAGAACCGGATAGAGTACGTTGGATCACAAAAAGCGATTCCTTGGATCTTTTTCGATTATTCCAATAATAGCTGGTCGATCGTCGAACTTCCCTTGCTGCTGCGATCGTTTTGAGAAGTATGTCTGATAAAGAATCCATGAGTGGGTGATTGAAATATCACAAAATGGATATAATAGATCATGAAAAGGCAATCTTACAAAGGAGAGAATTCACTCTTTGTGGTCTTCTCATTACCTCACACACTCTTGTGTAAACCTGAATGTAACCAGCTATGGCAAAAATCACACTCATTGGCGCGGGATCTGTTGTTTTCGCAAAAAACCTGATTTCAGATATTCTTCAGTTTCCTGAGTTATCCGACAGTAAAATCTGTTTAATGGATATCGATTCGGATCGTTTAAAAGTGGCTAAAGTGATGACGGAAAAGGTCATTGCCAAGTTGGGGGTAAAGGCAAAGGTGAGCGCAACATTGAATCGAAAGACAGCGATTAAAGGTGCGAACTATGTGATCTGTACCATCCAGGTGGGTGGCTATAAGCCGGGAACGTTGATCGATTTTGAAATTCCCAAGCGATATGGTCTAAAGCAGACGATTGCCGATACTTTGGGAGTTGGTGGTGTCTTTCGAGGTTTACGGACGATTCCTGAAATCATCAAAATTGTGCGTGATATAGAATCAGTGGGAGCCTCTAATTGTCTTTTCCTCAATTATACGAATCCAATGGCCATGAATTGTATGGCGGTTGATTGGGCTGTGGGTGTTCCAACGGTTGGCTTGTGTCATAGTGTTCAGGGAACGAGCAAGCAGTTGGCAGACTATGTCGGATTGAAGTATGAGGATGTTACCTACAAGGTGGCCGGGATTAACCATATGGCATTTTTTCTCGAATATAAATACAGAGGAAAGGATGCCTATCCAAGATTGTTCCGTTTATTAAAGGATCCAAAATTCAAGAAGGATAAGGTTCGTTTTGAGATGATGCGGCGACTGGGATATTTTGTGACAGAATCTTCCGAACATCAGAGTGAATACACGCCCTATTTTATCCATCATGGGCAGAAGGTCATCAAAGATTTTGATATTCCCATTGATGAATACATTAGACGTTGTGAATCAATTATCAAGAGCTGGAAAAAGACAGAGAAGGATCTACTTGGTGGCAGGGGAGAGATTACGGTCAATCCTCAGACGCATGAATATGGGTCTTATATTATCCATTCGAGGGAAACCAACACGGCTCGAGTTGTTTACGGGAATGTCCCTAATAAAGGTTTGATCAAGAATCTACCAGAGAACTGTTGCGTGGAAGTACCTACTTTAGTGGATGCTCAGGGTCTTCAACCAACAGCTATCGGATCGTTGCCGCCGCAGTTGGCTGCTATTTGCTGGAGTAATATAGCGGTGCAAGAGTTAACGGTTGAAGCGGCCTTGTCTGGAAAACGTGAGCACATTTATCATGCTGTCATGGCCGATCCTCATACAGCAGCGACCTTACCGTTGGATAAGATCTGGGCGATGTGTGATGACTTGATTGCAGCCCACCAAAAAAAGGGTCTTTTGCCCAGGTATAAGTCTGTCATTAAAGAAACCGGGCGAAGCACTTTCTAGTTCACAGGTATTTCAGAAGGTTTTTTAGGGGGATGATTGCTATTTCTTATATCGGAGCTTGACATAGTAAATCCATATATCGAAGTTTGATATATGAATTTACTGCAAGGGACTTTGGACATGCTGATTTTGCGGATCCTCGCGTCAGGAGAACGGCATGGGTATGATATTTCGAAGAGGATTTTGCTCCTCTCCAATTCGAGTCTAAAAGTAGGGCATGGGTCGATGTATCCGGCTCTACATCGTTTAGAGAAGAAAAGCTTAATTAAGTCGAGGATGGGAGAGACAGAGAAGGGACGAAGCGCCAAGTTTTATCAACTGACCAGGCTCGGGCTCAATCAGGTTGAGATCGAAAAACGGCAATGGAAGGAATTCGTATCGGTGATCGATTCGATTTTAGAGCGTGGCTGATTGATCATGGTGAATTGGATACGGGAGTTCATCAATACCTTACGTTCTGTTTTTGGATTGAGCAGAAAGCAACGGGAGTTGGATATCGAAATGAGTTTCCATATTGAGGAAATGATCGACGACTTGATGGAGCAGGGAATGAATCGTGAGGAAGCTCATAAAGCTGCGTTGAAGGAATTCGGAGGTGTAGAGCAGATTAAGGAAGAATGCCGTGAGTCATGGGGAATAAATGTTTTGGTGAATGTGGTAAATAACTTTCTGTTTGGTCTTCGAATTAGCATTCGTAATCGAAGTTCTAGCTTGTTATCGATTCTTGTTTTATCATTGGGGATTGGAATCTCAACGATGATGTACACAGTGTTTAGTAAGGTTCTTGATATGAGCGCTGGTGCCGATCTTAACGAGCGACACCTTTTCGTTCAATGGGAAACGGGGCAGCCAGGAGGATTAGCAATTAACAGTTTCGACTTCAAGTTCATCCGAGATGAAGCAAAGTCTTTTGAAAAATTTGTTGGCATTCAGGTGTTGGGGGGATGGTTCCATTTACCGGGGAAGAGGGCTGATCGTGAGAGATATACCGGAGGGTTTGTTTCGTCTAATTTTTTTGATTTAGCCAATACAAACCCGCAAATTGGGCGTGTTTTTTCTCAACAAGGTTCTAATGAGGATTTAGTGCGTGAGGTAGTGATTTCTGATGTAGTTTGGGATGATTTCTATTCTCGAGATAAGGAAATATTGGGATCTATATTGATGGTGAATGACGAGGAGTGTGTTGTGGTAGGGGTTATGCCGGTGGGGTTCGCGTTTCCGCAGAATTTACAATTTTGGATAGCAACTGATTGGAGAGGAATGGAATCGTCTAATCGAGCTTCTGCACCTAATCTGACTGCTGTGGTTGGAGAGCTGAAGGAGGGATTGAATAAGAATGAGGCCTCATCTGAGCTTGGTGTAATTGCCTCAAATTTGACGACATCATTTCCTATGGTTAATATGAAGTTGGAGCGTTTCCGTCTGACGTCATTTCAGGAGAAATTCACGAGTCCTGGTGCCATTGCGATTCTTACAATTGGCATTGGAATATCCTTTTTGGTTTTGATGTTGGCCTGTTCTAATGTTTTTCACATTATTGTATCTCGAACTACAGCCCGTGCTCACGAATTGGCTGTGCGATGTAGTCTCGGTGCTCAGCGAAGGAATGTTATATTTCAGATTCTTATTGATGGGCTTATATTGTCAGGGTTAGGAGCGGTTCTGGGCATTTTATTGGCGCAGAGAGGGCTTAATTACTTGACGCAATATTTGACATATTTCAAAGGCCATCCTGGATTGAATGGATTCCCTTTGAATTTTGATGTTATCCTATTTTCGGTAGGAGCTGCAGTTGTTGCAGGGGTAGCGGCAAGTCTTATTCCAGCACTTCGCGCATCTAAAATCGAAATTTTTGGAATATTGAAGGATGATACAAAAAGCACTTCGAGTATTTATGTCGGTCGTTTATCTAAAATTATTGTTATCTCTCAGGTTGGGTTTTCGTCATTACTGATATTTATATGTTTGGTAGTTAATACTCTTGTGTGGGGTTATTGGGCTAAGATTTTAGATTTTCCTTTCGATGATAAAACGGTGTTATCGACTGTGGTCATTAATGAAAGTGGTAGATTTGGTGCTGGAGAAAATGGTTCACAAGAAAAATTCTACAAAGAATTACATAGTCGATTTAGCGAAGTGCCCGGAGTCAGAGCTGTAGCGCTTACTAATGCACAATTGGGGGTGGGGAATACGGGTGAAAGTATTCTGATTGAAGACCGAGAAGACGTTTTACCTGCTGATCGTGCTCAAGTTAACTTGGTAACTCCAAGTTTGTTGGAAGTTTATGGGGTTAACGTTCTTTCAGGTAGAATGATAAATGATGGTGATATTCTACAATCTGCGAATGTTTGTGTGGTCGATTCTGATTTTGTAGATGTGTATTGCAAAGGGAGCAATGCAGTTGGAATGAGACTGAAGGTTAGAGGGGCGAAGGAATCGGAGGATCCAGGTTGGACAACAGTTGTAGGTGTTATTCCTAATTTGAAATCTATGATGCCTTTCCCTCCTAAGGGAAATATAATGATACCCTATACAAGAAGACAGGGTTGGGTTCCAACAGTCTTAGTAGGGACTGAAGGAACAGGAGGAGGCAATTATCGAAGAGCTACGCGTGAGATCATCCAAGCCGTAGTTCCTGAAGCTAGGGTTTTTGGAGGCATTCTTACGATTAAGGAACGGCTCGATGTTGTATTTGGAGTGCTTAATACTGTATTAACTGTAGGAGCGATCTTTGGTGGGGCTATTCTTGTCATGTCCTTAGTAGGCTTGTATTCAATTATTGAATTTACAAATTTTCAACGACAGAAGGAGTTTGGTATCCGAATGGCTGTTGGAGCTAATAGCTTTGATATAGCCATCTCAGTTATTAAGCCATGGCTGATTACCATTGGAGCAGGATTGACTATTGGATTTATCGGAGCGATGGGTCTGCCTTATGCAATTAATTCGTTTATTGGCGAAGGTGTTTCGGCTATAGGCGATCAGATTACAGTTACTAACTTATTGATAAAACCATATGTTTGGACAATTTTATTAATTTGCGTTACCTGTCTTGTCGGTATGGGTGTTCCGTGTTTGCGAGCACTTAAAACGAAACCAATGGAGGTGATGGGAGTTAAGTGATTTGCTGTTGTGTGAATTGATTGATCTTTGACCTCCTGTTTGGCTCACGGTTATTTTGATTTATGCGGTTATTAGTATTACAAAAGATGTGAGTGTCCGTTGAAGACTAAGAGTGTTTTATGGTTCATAGATTACCTAATATTACGTGCGGGAAGCAGCAAAAAGTTTGGTGTAATCATGCCCATTTGGCTTAATCCCAAGTTTTCCTATAAGAATTTTCAATGAAAGAGAAAATCAACTTCATTATCTCACTTATTTTGTGATGTGAGGGGAAGGTCTTCTGAGAAATAGCAACTCAATACTGTAGATTGTTCAAGCAGGTTTGTTTATGTTACTGTATTGTTGAGTGTTCTAACGTTCCAACGATCATTTTTGGCTGTCGCTATTATTCTCGGTGTTGTTGCTCTTGCTGCCTGTTTTTATTCCTTTATTCCGGGCAGCTCGTATTACACCATTGGAAATGCTCAATACTGACTGAAAACTGAATCAGTCGATATGTTTAATTATTAACTGAGAATTCGAAAGGTATTCGAACACGTGTCCACACGGCTTTTCCGTTTTTGAGACCGGGAGTGAAGGTCCATTTTCGGATGGCCTTTAGGGTTGGCTGATTGAAGGCCGGATCACTGGAGTGAACGATGTGCGCATCCACGACACGTCCGTTCGGATCTATGAGAAATTCCACGAGAACATTTCCACCTATGCCGGCCTTTTTCTTTTCGTAGGGATGAACAGGAGTGGCGGTTGTGATCGGGGTTGGTTGTGTATCGAGAGATGATAGATCGATAATCGGAGACGAGAAGATGTTTTTTGTGAAAGAGTTGAAGTCTGCGTGGTTTATTGTATCCGTAAAATTGGGATTTAATGTGATGTTGTCTATAGGTGTGATTTCGATGCTGTCCTGAATGGGTTCGAATGTCG
>JANQKU010000249.1 GCA_028280955.1 Opitutaceae bacterium | reverse complement strand
CAAAACCGGACATACAAAATATTCGCTGATGGATAAAAAACGTTATGCCATAGTCGGAATTAGTGGGCGGTCAAAAGCATATACCGTCCAAATTTTGCAAAATTACAACGAAACTGCGGAAATAGTGGCGCTATTGGACAGCAATCATGCACGTATTGATGATTTCAACGAAACAAACGGACTGTCCTTACCCGGCTACAATGAAACCGAGTTTGATAAAATGGCCACGGAGACCAAACCGGATGCCGTCATCATCTCAACAACTGATGGCACCCATCACACCTTTCTTATTGCCGCCATGGAAAACAATATTGATGCCATCTGCGAAAAACCAATGGCAATCGATGCCAAGCAGGTCCGAGCAATTCTTGCAGCTGAGAAAAAGAGCACCGCAACAATAAGTATCACCTTCAACTATCGTTATGCTCCGGTTCATACAAAAATTAAGGAGCTGGTGCTTGATGGTGCTGTCGGACAGCCAACGCAGGTCGATTTCAATTATTACCTGGATACCTTTCATGGGGCATCTTACTTCAAGCGTTGGAATCGCTATGAAAAACAATCAGGATCACTCTTAGTCACCAAAGCATGTCACCATTTTGATTTGGTCAATTGGATGATTGACCAGCAACCAGTCGAAGCATTCGCGTACGGAGCCTTGAATTACTATGGAGTTGATGGGCCTGAAAACCCTTCAAAAGTTGACGGACGACGCTGTTCAACCTGTCCCGAGAAATGTCAATACTACCTGCGTCACTCGACCGGCGAAGGAGCACAGGATGAACACTTAATCAATTTCAATAACCCTGGGAAAAATGAAACCTTTGCCGAAGTGGATGGTTACTATGCCGATCGTTGTATTTTTGATTCAGACATCGATACCTGGGATACCTTCAGCCTGAGCGTTCTCTATAACAGAGGTACCATGATGAGCTACTCTTTAAATGCCTCTCTCCCTTACGAAGGTTATCGCCTGTCAATTAACGGCACTGAAGGGCGTATCGAAAGTGATGCCTTTCACGGTGGAGCCACCCGTCTGCCTTTCCCTGAACCATCGCCACAAAATATTCGCTACTTCCCTCTATTTGACCATAGGCAAACTATTGAAGTCGCCCGTAAAGAAGGAGGCCACGGTGGGGCTGATCCCGCTATAATGTATGAAATTTTTAATGGACGGGACAAAGCAGACCGCACCAAACGATATGCCGGCGCCCAAGCCGGAGCGATATCAGCTCTGTTGGGAATAGCAGCTCGTAAATCTCTGAAGACCGGCCAGCCAGTTAAAATCGCTGATTTACTACAGGAGTAACCTGTTATTTTGCGGACGATCTAGCGGCATTTCTGATCTTCTTTAGTGCTGAACAAACATTCACTATTTAATGTTGCCAGAATCATTTCTCATGTAAGCATACAGGCAGGTTCTGTTCCGATGAATCTGTCTTAAACTAGATAAAGATGTCCCCTATTGCCCAGTTACGAGCTCACGCCATTTCTCATTCATTGTTTCCTCCCAAGACATTGAAAGCCGCCATCAACCATCTTGGGTTTGTTCAGGCGGATCCGATTCGCTCGCCGGCAAGATCTCAGGATCTGATTCTACGCCACCGGGTAAAAGACTACCGAGCCGGAGATCTCGAACGGCGTTACGCCACTCTTCATATCGAAGAAGATCTTCTTTATGCCTACGGCTTTTTACCACACCAAACCTGGCAGTTATTACACCCTCGCCCATACACCGGCCGCCTGTCTAAATTTGAACAGAAGGTTCTTGCTGTCGTCTGTGATTCCGGTCCGACTCATCCCGTCGAACTGGAAAAACATTTTGGTTCTAAACGTGTGATCAATGATTGGGGCGGTTACTCCAAGGCAACGAAACGGGTACTCGAAAATTTACACCATCGAGGCCTTCTTCGAATCTCTGGACGCAAAAAGGGAATTCGCATGTATGAGGCGATGACCAAATCGACTCAGTCGCTTTCAAAGAATGAACGATTCCAAAAACTCATGCACATCGTAGCCAGTATTCTCGCTCCAGTAGACGAAAAAGCGCTACTGAGGATAGCTGCCTATTTTAAGTATTTGATTCCCTCTATTGCTGGTCGACGGAAGATTCTAAACGAATTAATCGAAGCGGGTGAATTTAAAAAACTGACCATCGATGGACATACTTATCTATGGCCGATATCTAAAAAACGCTATGCTCAACCTCCGCGTCAGGTTTATTTCCTGGCACCATTCGATCCTCTTGTCAGAGATAGAAAACGATTTGAACACTTCTGGGGTTGGACCTATCGGTTTGAAGCGTATACACCTCCCGCAAAGCGGCTTCGCGGTGCCTATGCTTTGCCACTTCTCTGGATTGATGATGTCATCGGATGGGCCAATGCTAATGTCGTTAATGAAAAAGTAAACGTGGATGTTGGATACGTAACCAAACGACCTCATGATCCTGACTTTCGCACAGAGTTAGAAGCAGAAGTGATGCGCTTAGCTACCTTCCTCAAGTTAAAAGATACCTCCTGGGAACTGACCATGTGAATCGACTGGAGGCTGATCCGAAGTCGTCAGAACAAAGGATACTTGCTATCATTCCCTTCTCCTTCATTCTAACGAAAACAAGCCGTTTCGGTCTGCGTCTGAGCGACATTAGGTATTAAAATAAAGGAGAGATTTATGGACACATATAGCCATTTGTTTGATCACATCCAAGCATTGAACATCATTGATACTCACGAACATTTACCATTCGAATCAGAACGCCCGCAAGAGACCGATGTCCTCGCCGAATGGCTCATCCATTACTTCTCCTGTGATCTCGTGTCCGCAGGTTTGAACGATAATGATCTATCAATTGTCCGAGATAGCCGGCAAGCTATCAAAAATCGTTGGCAAATTGTCCAACCGTATTGGCATGCGGCCGAAAGCACGGGATACGGACGTGCCCTGGCCATAGCAGCCAGGGATCTCTATGGTGTAGACACTATTAATAGCCAAACGATCGAACAGCTTAATGAAAACTTCACGGCAGCCCGAAAAGCCGGCGAACATTACAAATTTGTCTTGAAAGAGAAATCACGCATAGCCTTGTCGGTCGTAGACCCAATGCCCATTCCGTATAAGGAAACCGATGACCCATTTGTATTTGCCATGCGGGCACACGATTTTATCTGTCCCACTCACTACCGTCAAATGCGTAGCGCGGGAGCAGAAGTGGGGATTGGAGTTCATACCCTTACCGACTGGATGGAAGCTACCCGTCGACACATCGAAAAACATCTCACTGCGAACACACGTGCGGTTTGTCTCAAAAATGCTCTCGCCTACGAACGAAGTTTACTCTACGAAAAAGTCACATACTCAGATGCTGAGAAAGCTTTCAATGAACTGTTTAACAACGAAAATTTACCGGACTGGCGACCCCCTATCAAAGTAGCAAAGGTATTTTCTGATTGGATGATGCATTTTGTCTGTCGCGTGGCTGATGACAACCAACTCGTCTATCAAATACACACCGGTCTGCAGGAAGGAAATGGTAATATTATCTATGATTCCAATCCAACACTTTTGTCGAATCTCTTTCTGGAATATCAAAATGTTCGGTTTGACGTTTTTCACATGGGCTACCCCTATATTATGGAACTTGGCAATCTCGCCAAAAATTTTCAGAATGTCTTCATTAATATGTGTTGGGGGCACATTATCAGCCCAGAAGCTGCTCGGCGAGCGCTTGTTGAATGGCTCGACGCTGTGCCTGCCAATAAAATCAGCGCATTTGGAGGTGATTACTGTTTCGTCGATGGAGTTTATGGCCACCAGCTTCTCGCTCGTCAAAACGTCGCCGCCGCACTGACACAAAAAGTTACTGATGGATCGATCAGTTTATCACGTGCTGAGGAAATCGCCACATGGCTGTTTATCGATAACCCCAAAAGACTGCTCAAGCTCCAACGTTTTTTGGATGAGTAAGATCAAAATTTTTGGATAAAAAATCGGATTATTTTCCTTACCGAAACAACGGTAGTTTTTTTAACTACCTGCGATACTCGATCGTTATTTGACAAGAGGATTCGATCTGCTTTGATAAATTGAATCTCAGTTCTCCATACTCTCTGTTAATATCGAAAGACCGTTGAAAGGAATCTCAATCATTTGAATCCTAACACTTTCTTAACAATCAGTCGACCCTTATGAAAACAAGTTTCTTCTACCTCTGCTTCGTGGCTTTAACCCTCTCATTCATACAGCCCTTTACCGCTTCTGCCCAACTCGGCGGTCTGATGAAAAAGAAGACAAAAACAAAGGACTCTTCTGCCGAAATGCGTGAAGATATGGGCGAATACCATGGCATAAAGCACGCTTTAGGAGTGACCGATTTCGACAATCAAGCTAACTGGAGAGGGCAATGGGAATTGGGGCAAAATTTGGCCATGATGCTCGAGTCGGCTCTCTTTGATTCAGGTCGCTTCGTCATCGTCGAACGTCAGGATTTAGGTAATGTGCTCATGGAGCAGGATCTGCAAG
>JANQKU010000157.1 GCA_028280955.1 Opitutaceae bacterium | reverse complement strand
AGCTCAATAGCTTTCCGGGCCAGGCAGGACTGAGCTGAGGCACATAGTCCCCCCAATAGGGATACATCTCGGGCATCTCAATCACATGATTCTCCCCTTCCAAATGATCCATGGCAAAACACATGGAAATCGACTGCACATTATCAGGGGAGGCCTTTGGGGGAGCACTCGCTTCTCCCGTCTGCTCCAGTGACTCCGCTCCCGTTACATACTTCGCTCCACATAAAGGTAAAAGATCTCCTAGTTCCGAAGCATCTAAAAAATAAGTCGCTTTGATTTCCAAATGTTCATCAGACAGAGAATTTCGTAAAACAGCCTTCGAAATAACTCCCGAAGTCCGCAACTCGGCTTCAATCACCCTGTGCCTCAGCAAAATTGTCAGCAATCCAGACTTTTCATAAGGCACCAACATTTCCTTCAGCACGGCTAATGCCACTTTGGGTTCATGACAAATCGGCGAAACCCATCCATTTCCAGGGTTAAGGTGTTCATTCTCTGCTGCCTCTGAAGTTAACGGATAATGGTCTCTATAATACCGGCGCACGCCTTCCCGAAACTTTCGGTATGTAGAAGTACACCCAAACTTTTCTATCCATCCATGCTCATCGGGAGGAACCCCCTGTGAGGTCAATTGACCCCCAATCCACTCTGTTTCTTCACTCATCACAACCCGATAGCCCATCTGACAAACTGCTATAGCCGCCGCACAGCCACCGACACCTCCTCCCACAATCAATACATCACCCTGTTTTTCGTTCATCTTATATTCTGCTTTTGAAAAACAAGATTACGAATCACAACTAAAAAACCCACCGTCCACTAGCTTACCCTGATACCTTATCCTCCTATATTTCTTTCTCAGAGAGGTAATTGCGCACGAGTCTTCATCCCTAGGATAAGTAATTCCCCTTAAGTTTACCCTTTGAGGGTCGAAATTTTCCCTAAAGAACTACTCTTTTAGCAAAAATTCAGATCCCTATTAAAATGTCTACACATCTTATTTTTTCACCGAGAGCATACCTTCCTCAGAGAGTGTATCGTAGTCTCTCGTTCTGCATTTTCGCAGCAGTTGCTACTCTTATCACAACTTCCCAGGCAGTTGGTGCAGGCTTTGCTCTGATGGAACAAAATTCCTCTGGTGCAGGAACGAACTACTCCAATGCAGCCGAAGCCTCCGATGCTTCGACCATCTTTTATAACCCAGCGGGACTTACCCGTTTAAAACAAAGTAACTTTGTCGCTTCAGCCCATGCCGTTCTAGTCTCTATCGATTATGTTGATCAGGGATCAACTGTAGCCGGAGCTTTCCCCATTGTCGGGAACACCGGAAATGATGGAGGAGTAACCGTTCTCATTCCCAACATTTACTACTCCATACCTATAAATGACCGTATTGTCGCCGGAATTGGGCTACACGCTCCTTTTGGCTTTATAACGGAATACGACGATGCCTGGATTGGCCGTTATCACGCCATAAAATCTGAAATTACAGCGCTACATCTTAACCCTTCTGTCGGCCTTCAACTCACGGACCAACTTTCCTTGGGAGTAGGTCTTAATATTCAGCATATTGATGCTGAGCTGAGCAAAGCCATTGATTTTGGTCTTATCGGATATACAATGTCTATTCCAGGACTTCTCCCCGGTTCTGCTGATGGAAAAGTCACTGTTTCAGGTGATGACATAAGCATCGGCTACAACCTTGGTTTTCTCTATCAGGCAACCGAGAATACACGCTATGGTATGCACTATCGCTCAAAGGCTTCCCATGATGTTTCGGGAAATGCTGTCTTCACAAATGTTCCAGCTCCTTTTGCACCGACTTTCTACAATCAATCCGCTTCTGCGAGTGTAACCCTCCCAGAAATGGCTTCCGCTCACTTTTACAGTAATCTCGAAGGAGGCTGGGCACTTATGGGAAACGTCACTTGGACCAGATGGAGTCGTTTTGATCAAATCACAGTTGATTTCTCCAATCCAACCACACCGGATTCCACCACTGTATATGGCTGGGAAAATGCTGTCGCCTATTCACTGGGCCTGAGCTATTATCTATCTGATTCTATAACCTTGAAATTTGGCGGCGGATTCGATGAAAGCCCTGTAGCAAACGCTCAACTCCGCCACCCAAGTATACCAGACGCAGACAGAGTCCGAGCTGCCATTGGGTTGAACTGGAAACTTTCTGATCAAACAACATTTGATCTGGCTTACACTCACCTCTTCCTTAGCAGTGCCCCGATCAATAATACAGATGACCAGACCCATAACCTACTTGGATCTTTTGATGCGTCTGCCAGTATCATCAGCGCTCAATTTTCATGGAATTTCTAAGATAGAACTTTATCTCTACTAACCCAAAGAGACCTTGCTCATTCATGAACAAGGTCTCTTTGTATCTATTCCCTCATCTTTGCCTATTGCTCCTTTGATAAAACTATCTCTGAATCAATCGATAATATCGTTATCTACCTTGTAAATTTCCCCATTGGCAGAAAGAGTGATGTATAAGCCTCTATCAATACTCTCTCCTTCCAGCTTCCGGTCTATCTCTCAAGGCAAACTCATGCAGGCTATTTCAAAAAAGAAAAATTACTTTCCCATAACAGAACCTCTGCGTCAGTACCTTGCCCAACATCGCCGTAAAGCAGACATTCCTATACAGTATAGTGATCTTACTCGATTCTCAGAATCCATTCCCCTACTCGATAAAAATGGTAAAGATACACTTTGGGAAACAGTTATCTACAATGGTGAGCTGGCCACCGAAATAAATACTGGCCTGGCTGTTATCTATTCCCTCTTAAAAGCCGATGGGGATCACTCGGAAAGAGGACATCTTGTCGTCGACAGGATTGACTGTTGTGTCTTTGGAAATACCAAACCCTTTAGAATCCGTATTGTTAATCAATTTAACGACAACTACGACTACTTTTATGTGAAAAAAGCGGATTCATCCCGTATCTATGGACTTGAATTGGAAGAACTTCTCTCTCCCAGTCGCATCCACTTTCTGGTTAAAGGAGAAACCCTTATTGAAGAACATGTCTCTGGAATTCCCGGCGATAGATTTCTAGGCGGTTACCTCAAACGAGCTAACCGAAATCTCGTCCGGGTCGCCAAAGAGTTTATTAAATTCAATGAACGTTGTTTCGTTCGACTCTTGGGCGACATGCGATCCTATAATTACGTCGTCGATATCACACCTGATTTTGAAGATGAACAATACCGTGTGCGACCGATTGATTTTGATCAGCAATCATACGAAGGGAAAAAAAACATCTACCTCCCACAATTTTTCAAAGACAACAATCCTGTCGTCAAATTGTGCCTGGAACTGCTCAATATTGAGACAATGCGACAGTATCAACGCGAAGAAAGAACGCTTATGGCGAAGCGTTTTCACTCTGTGCAAGATCAGATTAAAGACCTGATTTCCTGCATGCAACAGCATGATATCTCCACCCAAGAAAAAGTAGCTCAACTACGGGAAGAATTATCACTTTTTCATGGAGATAATCGCCTCCTCAGCGCAAATACGATGGGAGATGTTCTATATACTCATATTGTCAATTGCCTCGACAAATAAGAGGGCTCGTCAAGAAGACACAACTACTAGCCTTCTAACTGTTTAAAGCGGCCCTCTTAGGCAAGATAAGTATAACGCGAAGAAACCATCTCTTTCGATGATCGAAAGCTCTCAAGAGCAGATTTCAAAAGCTCTTTCACCTTTTCTCTACCCAGAGATTCTATCTCTGTTTCGATCTGGTTAAGAATCTTCGAGAACCCTTCGAACCCAAAGCTCGAAGCAGCTCCTTTGATGCGATGAGCATCTTTACCCACACTATCAAGATCATCTGGTAAATCGCTGTCGACTAAGTTGGATAATTGTCCATCCGTATCACTGACAAACATAGTATATAACTCAGTCAGTTCTTCATCCTGGGGGTCTGTGGTCTCTCCCATGACCATGGAGAATTGATCCCAATTAATGGCTGTAGTGTTTGATTCATTCATTGTTTATTGCTGTGTTAGTATTTAATTCATTCAATCGTTATTAGATCTCGATTGTTTCATCTCATAAGCATTCGTAAGGGCCTCCTGTAAGGAACTTATTCGAATTGGTTTACTCAAATATAGATCCATCCCAGCCGCAAGACAACGATCTTCATCTTCAGACATTGCATTCGCCGTCATGGCAACAATAACAGGTCGGATATTTTCGTCCCACTTTTTGGTGATCTCCCGTGTCGCTTCCAGACCATCCAATTCCGGCATCTGAACATCCATCAAAATCACGTCATAGTCCTGGCGCTCCAAAGCTTGCAAAGCTTCTTTCCCATTATTCGCTACATCTGCAATATAACCCATCTGCTTGAGCACACGCAAAGCCACCTTTTGGTTCACCATGTGATCTTCAGCTAACAAGACTCTCAGGGGGTATTGTTCACTCAGTTGCTTGTCGACCACAGGTACCGATGAATCAGTATCCTTTTTATCATTTTGATTTTCTTTGTTCAATAAACTGACCAGGACACTTGAAACTTGAGAACAGTGTATCGGCTTCGATATGACTGCTTGGAAATTGATTCTTGCCAAACGAATTTCCTCCTCCGTTCTTGAGACAGAAGGAAGAAAAACTAAGGCCATTTCTTTTTCAGATCGAATTTTGCGAATCTCATCAGAAAGAACAATTCCATCCAAACCAGGCATCTGGTAATCAATAAAAGCCAAATCATATTGCTCTCCATTTCTCACCAGATCCAAAGCCCTCCCTCCATCTTCTGCTTCAAAGACAGAGATCCCCAAACGTTCCATCTGAATACGCAAAATCCGTCGATTGGTCTTACTATCATCTACCACTAAAACCCTCTTTCCTGCGAGTTCCGCAATCGGTTGCTTATCTCTTATGCTACCTGTCACCTCACAGACCCCCATCTTCGTTGTAAAGAAAAAGGTAGAGCCTTGACCTTCTTTGCTCTCAACCCAGATATCGCCCCCCATAACTTTCGTCAGTTTCTTACAGATGGCCAAGCCTAATCCAGTGCCACCAAACTGACGCGTAGTTGAGGCATCTACTTGAGAAAATGGCTGAAACAATCGATTTACCTTATCCTGGGGTATCCCGATACCTGTATCCTTCACTCCAAATTTTAAATTAATTTGCTCATTTTCTGGATTCTCTATGGATGTCTTTGGGTTATCCATACGAATGACTTCGACCACAACTTCTCCCTGCTGCGTAAACTTTATGGCATTGCCCACAAGATTCACAATCACCTGACGTAAACGAGTAATATCACCCACAATCCTCTGTGGGATATTTTCTCCCATAAGATAGCCTAAATCCAATTTTTTCTTGGAAGCTGCTGGGGCCAATAAATCCAAAGCCTCTTCGATACATGTATTCAAATCAAAAGGATGCTTCTCCAACAATAATTTACCGGACTCTATCTTGGAGAAATCAAGGATATCATTAATGATCGTAAGGAGGTTCTCACTACTCACCCTTACTGTTTCTGCAAATTCTTTCTGGTCATTGTCTAAATTTGTATCCAACAAAAGCCCCGTCATCCCTATAATGCCATTCATAGGAGTTCGAATTTCGTGACTCATCGTAGCCAGAAAATCTGATTTAGCTCTGTTCGCAGATTCCGCTGCTTCCATTGCTTTTTGTCGCTCTTCTTCTACCAATTTCCGTTCCGTAATATCTTCAACGAAAGTCCAGATTTGTCGACGACCGTTAGATCCCTTGACCAACATACCACTGGTCAAGACAGGAACACGTTTGCCATTTTTATGGAGATACTCCTTTTGAGTAGGCGCATAGCGACCCTCTTGTTCCATCTGGCGAAACTGCGCCTGATCCTGATCGATAAATTCTGGAGGTGTTATTTGCAGAAGGCTTAGATTTTCCGTTTCAACAGCCCTATAGCCAATCACATTTAAAAATGCCTGGTTGGCATCGACAAATGTTCCATCAAGCTCCGTTAAAACCATTCCGACAGGAGAGGTCACAAACATAACCCTAAATTTTTCTTCCGAATTGCGTAGTTTCTGTTCAGAGTTTTTACGTTCGGTTATGTCATTAAGCGTCCCAGATAAGCCTACCATCTCACCTGACGAATTAATGGTAAGCCGGGCAAAAACTTCTATCCAGCAATAGCCTCCATCCTTTGTCAGATAGCGAAATTCATTCCGAAAATTTTCAACTTTTCCACGCCTAAGAGGTTGGACTAAAATCTGATTCAGTGCCCTGTCATCCGGATGAACATAATTCGAAAAGTGAGTCCCCAGAGTCTCTTCGACTGTAAACCCTGTAATGACTTCCCACATTGGATTGAGGAAAATCCAGTGCCCGTCACGATCCGTCTGAAAGACAACTTCTCGGATATTATCAATAACTGAACGATAGCGCTGTTCACTCTCGTGCAGTGCCCGAACGATAGCGTCCTGCTCGGAGGTATCACGTAAAATGTGAATCCAATGAGTGATCACACCATTCTCGTTTTTCAGGGGGTTACAATTTCCCTCTACATAATGTTCTGAACTCCCGTTGCCATTCAGGACAAACTGGCCGGAAAAAGGCTTTCCCTCGTTGAGACATTTACGAAAATCCTTGAGAATGGCACGGTCTGCCTTGGCCCCTATCAAAGATCTCGGATCACTTCCAATTACCTCTTCTTTGGTAAACCCCGTTAAGTCTAGGAGTGCTTGATTTATGTATACAGTAGAAGGTTTACCCGTATCACCCTTTGCCTTTGTGACGATCAATGCTTCAGAAATATGCTGCAGGGCTCCCTCCAAAAAAACATTCTGTTTTTCGGCCTGTACACCTGTTAACTCCTCTGGATGAGAATAAGCCTCATCAATATGGTCCAACAATTTTCGAAAGGTTGAATCCTGAGGAACATCTTCCCCATAAACTCTCTTCAACTGCTTCTTGAGCTGAGGATGGATAGTCTTCTTTTTTGAAAAAAACGTCTTTATCATCTCGTTTAGCAGTATTGGTTTTCCATCGCCGATTTTCGCAAAATCAGGCCTATGTGTTCCTTCACCAAGGAGAAGAAATCACCGAGTAAATTATCTGTTAAAAACACTGATTGAATGTGTCCCATCGCTCTTTTGCTCTCGTAGAGTGCTGTCCGGTTTGAAAATTTCACTTTTAGGTAATAATACTGAAAACCATTTTTATCATAGGTAGCTAAGTTGAATCTATCATGCTCACCCCTCTCTCGTAAGAATTGAGGAGTTTCGCTTACCTATTCTTTCGGCAAATGCGCAGAAATCTGGAATGTTTTCTAGAGAAAACTCTCCCCTTTTACCTAGTAAATCAGTCGCCTGACCTGACTAACCTCATAAAAACGACTTATTTTAAATGTAATCTATTGATTATAAGAAATTAATAGACCTCATAACCCAATAAACCAGATACCAAATTCAATCCACATGGGAATAATAACCAATCCCATCAATGTCGTACTGATGATTACCTGGGCTGCCATCATCGGTTGCCCTCCATAATGTCGGGCAATAACCAAGGGAAAAATCCCCGCAGGCATTGCAGATTCTATGACCATTACCATTTTCAATTCTTCTGAGAGTGGTAAATATTTGGTCAAGAAAAGGAAAATTAAAGGCAACAATCCTAGCCGTAACAATGTAGCCCCTGTACAGATCTTCCAATCGAACACCTCCCTGATCTTACCAAAATAACTTTCCAAGGTAGCACCCACTAAAAGCAATGCCACCGGAACAGCGCAGGCTCCTAAAGGTTTGGTGATCGAATGAACAAAATCGGGAATATAGTCTGCTACCCCCATTCCATTGAGTGAAATCGCCAAAATAATCGAAATATTCGGGGCATTGATAAGCTTACGGAGGCCTTCCCGAGAACTCGTTCCCGCAAGAATGAGAACACCTACCGTCCAAATAACAACCATCGCTCCCATATTATGGACAAACAAAACCCCCAAAGCCTCTTTTCCAAAAAGATCCTCTACCAGCGGAATCGGAATGTAGCCATAATTGTATATCCCCACTGAAAAGGCAAAAGTCCTCAGTCCCTTTCCTTGGGAAAAACCCAATCCTTTCCCCACCCAAAATCCAAATAAATACCCCAGTAAGATAGTCCCGGCGCCCATTAAGGCGGGAGGCAGTATATTGGCTGATTGCGTCATTGCCTCATTTCCCATGATCGCTTCGAAAATAAGACATGGAAAAAACAGATCGACCACCAGTTTCATTAAACTGACATCAGCTTCCTTTTTCAAAAGACCATAGCGGCGCGACAACATACCGACGCCGATGATAGCCAGAACTGGAGCGATGAGTCCGAGGATCTGCCAGTAGGTAGTCATTACGTCAGCCCTCCATAATGGATCCTAAAGGCAAGACAAGCGTTCTCTCTATCAGAATCATCCTTCACAGCTTTTGTTAAGTCAATCGACAGGTCATTCCATAGACAGTTAGAAGCACAGTTGCATTCCTCTCAGTATTCTCAAAAGTCGGAGTACTGCTACATAAAGATGACAACCAATCGATACAGAGATCTGCGAGCTTTCAAACCCTGCACACTGGGCGCCTTGAGTTTAAAAAACCGTATCACTATGGCGCCAATGACTCGAAGGATGGCTCCGAAAGATGGCATTCCCACGGAGTCAATCATCAACTACTATCGACGACGAGCTGCAGGTGGAACAGCTCTTATCATCAGCGAAGGAACCTTCATTGACAGCAAGCATGCTCATGATTCTTTCAGCGTTCCCCGTTTTGAAACAGAAGCACAATGGGAAGGCTGGAAAAAAGTAGCCGAAGCAGTTCACAAGGAAGGCAGCGCCTTTGTGCCTCAGCTCTGGCACATAGGAAGACGGGCTATAGACCCAATTGGCCCATCGATCTCCCAAGCGCCTCCTCAGATAGATGGAAGGATTGGACCAATAGTCCGAAAAATGACTGCTGAAGATTTTGTCCAAGTCACAGAAAGTTATGTCACTGCCGCAAAAGCGGCTCAATCAATCGGATGTGATGCGATTGAAATCCATGGAGCCCACGGCTATCTTCTCGATTCATTCCTGAGTTCAGCCACCAATCACCGGACCGATCAATATGGTGGAACACTGGAAAATCGAATGCGTTTCCCTTTAGCAATCGTCCAAGCAGTCCGAAAAGCCGTCGGATCAAAACTGCCTCTTATCTTCCGGACAAGCCAATGGAGAGCCGATGATTTTGAAGAAGTCAAATTTCCCACTCCGGCAGAATTCAAGACATGGGTAAACGCACTGGCCAAAGCAGGGATAAACATTCTTCACATAAGCACCCGTCGGGTTACAGATCCCGCATTTCCCCTTGATGATCCTCATCTAACTTTGGCAGGTTGGGCTCGTAAACTATCCCACCTTCCCGTTATCGGTGTCGGATCCACCTGTACTTCCATCACATTAGAAAACTATAAATCAAATAACAATGAACCAGATCGAGTGACGGATCCCATGCCTCAACTCTCTCTGATCGAATCTGGCGAAATAGATCTTCTCGCCATTGGCCGATCTTTCATTGCCAATCCAGATTGGGTAAAAAAGGTTCATTCTGGAAAGTGGCAAGCGTTAAAGCCCTTTCATAAGGAAATGCTCTCAACACTCTGACAACCTTCTTTTTTCATTTCAGGCATCAAAGATGCTGTTAGAATTTCATGAGACGTATGGTCTATACAATGAATCCTCTTGACGAGCATCAACTGAATAAAAACCTTCTCTGATCAATTCCCATCTCCCGCCAGACTTATCAATATTTCTACAATTGACGAAAAATGGATCTCCAGACCGCCCTCAGTATAGGCCCAAAAATCAATCATTCACTAGAGGAAAGGGAACGGCTCATTGAGTTTATCAATATCAAGCTTGCCTCACGGGGATTTCCTATCTTCGGAGATAAAAAAGACTATCCTTATCTCAATCTAAACCACTCCCTCATCGCAGGGTATCAGGAAAAAAACCGTCTTCTCAACGATTATCTCTGTCCAGCTGACAAACGTATCCATGATTTTCTGACAGATTATCTTTCTGAATTTATCTCTCCAGAAAAACCGCTTCTACCCCAAAATTCTCTGATTCTTGAAAGACATGGCCTGGCTCGCCTTCTCTCACTCCCTCCAGACAAAGATTCTTTTACCTCTGATATTGTCAGCTCTTATCGCACTAAGCAGGGAGTTCTTCATAATCCCTCTAGCGACAGACGAACAACTAAAGGCGTCTTCCACATCGTAGAAGGAGGATTTTCGGTCCCTGCAGACAAAAAAGAAGTACCAAAAAAAACCTTTGCCGCACTCTTGCATCACGCACTTCAGCCGCCAGAAGACCTTCTACGGCTGCCTTTCACCTCCACTCAGAAAAACGAAGCGCGTCTCTTTGCCTCAATTTTATTACGCCCTGTCATTTGCCCGGAGGTTCCGGGATTTTCTGAAGAGAAATCATTAGAGATCCGTTTCTTCGCCCCAGGTAATCTCGTCAGTAATCTGGACTTCGTCGAATCAATTTTCGGCAATGCGGGAGACCCATCTCTTCCCGATCACGATGCCCAACTCGACGTGAAACACTGGTCCGGCCAAACTGGCTGTGTGATCCTGGCCCCTCATTTGATCCACCGAACCAAGAAGGAACTTGGGCTACCTCACATAAACGAAGCGACAGTTCGTCAGAAAAAGGACGGAATGTGCTGGGAAAACGAAAAAGAGAAATATAACGATGGCTCCGCCTTCAAAGTAACCTGTCGAGACCATCGCGGTGTTATGGTGACCCTTATCGCAGATAATTATTTTGGATACTGCAAAAAGGAAGTTAAAACTCAAATCAGCTATGCCTGCAACCTACACGGTTTGAGCGAAGAAGAACACGCAGGAGGCGCCATTGCCTTTCCCTCTTACGACCTGGGAGAAGATTTCAATCTGAGTCCTTACATTCCCCAAGTAAATCATACCTTTGCTGAAGTATCGGAACGCTATGCCGACCTGATGCACATACAACCCCAAGGGTTTGGCATCGATAAAATTTATTCCAACATTATTTACCTTCCGGAAAGCGCCCAAATTAATCTGAAAGATCAGATTATTCTCTGGCATAAAGAAGACAAACCTCAGTCACTTAAACTCCTTCCAGAAAAAACTTACGTTCTCCCCTCTGGCTACAAAGTCGAAATGGTCAAACCTGCAGGCGGACGCAGGTGGCGGCTAATCGGGACAACTGCAGAAGGAACATTCTGCCATAAACCCTGCACTGTCTCCGGAGGTGGAAAATCCGAAATTTCAAAATCAATCTCTGATGCGATGATCAACGGTCCCGTCTTTGTGGGAGATCTCAAAAAAGACTTTGATTTCGTCGAAGAAATTATCAACCGAGACTACCGAACACGATTCCGAGATGCCACAACAAATCAACCCGAAGGACGTCCTCTACTAAGCCCTAATCGTTCTCTTGGTTCCGTCGTCAAATTACTAACCCCAAGCCCAGATTATAGTGATGAATACAATGATTGGCTTCGTTCCATCCCGGGGCCCATCCGTGATTTGGTTTTTCTGGTGAAGCGACGGTTTAAAACTGATTGGGGCGACAACTGGCGGCACCGTTTCAGTGTTGATGTCATCGATGGAGTCTCCGGAAATGAGCTCAAATACCGCAACCAGAAAATTGTTACACATTATCTGAGAGTTGGATTTGCCGAAGATGGTTCGTGGAGAACTTTCAGCCTCAGAAAGGACTTCTTCCCCGCCAAGAAAATCCAAAGAGAAGACGATATCACCGCTTCGATCATTGTGCCCCAAAACACCCTCAAAGGACTAAATCCAGACCTGGATCAATCATCGTGGAAATTTGTCACAAATTGTGAATACCGCCTCTTTCAACGACCGGATGATGCCATCATACGAGGTTATGACAGGCAAACCGAAACAGATTTTGCCCGTGACGGTAATTTCTTTTCAAACTATGAACCCATTACACGCAAGACAGCCCAGGATATAGTTGAAGATGTTATCCGCTTCGATCAATTCACTCCACCCATGCAAAATGTCATCAAGGATTTTGCCTCTGCAGACGAACGCCCCGATTACCTTGTTTCCTCAGCTCAACCCCGTCTTGTCAACGGCTCTCCTACAAAAAATCCACGCTACCTACAGATAAGAACTGACCTCGAAGCTGAAAGAAGTAATTACCTGGCACAATTGGGCACCAGGCTCTACCGGAGGATTCCGGTGGAGGATAAAGTCCCGTCCCCTGTGAACAATGTTCTTCCCGGGAGGCGTAACAACCCCCCTGATTCAAAAACAGGCGTCCGCTCCTTGGCGGTTTACAGCCCTATACACTACCAAGAGCTTCCCGAACTCTTCATGGATTTCATCGCGAGTCTGACAGGAAAATCGCCTTCTACCACTGGAGCGGGATCAGAAGGCGCTTTGACTAAGGGCCCTTTCAATGCGCTCCCTCCTATCATCGACCTCAACAATGCATTGGTTTCCTATCTAGTGACCGAAGCTCCGGTCTTTACGACTGCGGCAGGTTACGTAGGCCCAAAATATGAAGTGGCTCACG
Source organism: Opitutaceae bacterium (assembly GCA_028280955.1). GTDB lineage: Bacteria > Verrucomicrobiota > Verrucomicrobiia > Opitutales > Opitutaceae > NORP342. The sequence continues at coordinate 20,427 of JANQKU010000157.1, read as the reverse complement.
ACATCAGCCTTCTTGTCCCTGAAGTATGGTCGAGAATGTCTCCTCACGAAAAGACCCCGGCTTATCTGATTGAAAATGGTCATCTCGAAAAATGTGAGGACTTTGCTTTTGAAGGGAAAACCATTCTAGCCAGTCGTCTTGGCTACCGCATAACCGACCGCTTTGTGCGGGCTTTCTTTGGACGTGTTTTTAGCAATCCGGCAACCGTCTTCACCAAAGAGATGCTTCAACCTGAACTCCAGGACATGCCCACCTTTGTGGATGGCATCGACAACATTGTTTCGACTCAAAAACAGGTGGCACAGCTCTACTTTGAAGATGAGACCATCACGATGGCCTGTCCACCGCTGAAAGCTCTGCTTCACATTATGGTTGAGGGAAACTTCGAAGGTAAAGACCTCCGCCACCCGGATATTCGATCACTCTTTTCTAAGGATGCCCTAATGAACAGTGAATGGTATCAGGCAAGGCTCAAAACTCAGCAGGAATTTGCGATCACTCTTGTCCATCGAAAGATAGAAGCACTCACAAAATTTCTGCAAAAACCTGTTTATCAAGAAGAAGCAGAAAGAATGAATGTCCAAGAAAAACTCGAAGAAGCAAAGACATATCTGTCCTATGTGCAATCCGAAGCCTATCTAAAAAGCCTATCGGGGACCATAGGCAAAGACCCTTCAACGTAAGTTTAAAAGAGCAAACAAACACGGCAAACTTCTCCTTCACTGGGCATCTCCTGGGAACAATTTTTTATATCCATCAAAAAACGTTTCATCTGGATAGAAAGATGTTCCACGGCTTGATTGGCACAAAACTGTCCCCCTGAGCAGATAAATTTTTTCTGCCATCATTTTAACTTCTTGGGCAGTTCATAAAATGCTACATCCGGGATCACACTCCATAAATTGATTCTACCTCAGGCGGAATTGTTAGGTTATTATTAGATTTTTGTTAGATTTAGTCGGATTTCTATTGCTCAGAGTTCCCCATCACTTATTTCCTCTGACTTTCCGCTAATACGAAAAGCTCGACCACGTAAAATCCCCACTGCTCCCAATCTATTATTACGTATGAACACGGTTTCCTCATTGTTCACAATTCTCGGTAGTCTAGGTGTCTTCCTCTTTGGAATGAAAGTCATGAGCGAGGCGATCCAGAAGGTTGCAGGTCATCGACTTCGCGCATTGATGAGGACCATGACCCAGAATCGTTTTCTGGGAGTGTTTACGGGGCTATTGGTCACCATGCTGATTCAATCATCCTCCGCGACCACTGTCATGGTGGTAAGCTTCGTCAATGCCCAGCTGCTCACCTTAGTCGAATCTATCGGTATCATCATGGGAGCCAATTTAGGGACCACGGGCACATTCTGGCTCGTTTCGGCCTTAGGTTTCAAATTCAGCCTTTCAAAAATCGCTCTACCAATTATCGGCGTTGGGCTTCCCCTGATCTTCTTTAAAAAGGCACATGTCCGCGACTTTGGAGAACTTCTTATTGGATTTGGGATCCTCTTCCTCGGCCTAAGTTTCTTAAAGACAGCTGTTCCAGATATTAAGAGCCACCCGGAAGTCCTCTCCTTTATCCAACATTATACCGACCACGGGATCTTTTCAGTCTTATTCTTTTTTGTGGTTGGTACAATCCTTACCATTGTCGTCCAGTCATCCTCGGTCGCCGGGGCAATTACTATCACGATGGCTTATAAAGGATGGATCGATTTCCCCAGTGCCGCCGCTATTATTCTCGGAGAAAATGTTGGAACAACCATCACGGCAAACCTGGCCGCAATTGGGACAAGCACGGCGGCTGTCCGCTCGGCCCGCGCTCATTTGATCTTCAACCTGATAGGTGTCATCTGGATGCTGATTGTTTTTACTCCTTTTGTTAACATGGTGGATGCTCTGGTTCCAGGACAAGCAACTGATCAAAAGAATATTCCCATACATATGGCTCTGTTCCATACTCTCTTTAACTTTTGCAACATCGCTCTTCTCATCGGATTCGTTCCTCAAATCGCCAAACTTGTTAAGAGATTTGTAAAAGACAAATCAGCAGAAGAACCCCATCCCGAAAAATTTGCTTATCTTTCCAGTCCGTTGCCCCAAACCGGTGAACTCAATCTGGCAGAAGCTGAGAATGAAATCCAGCGCATGGCCGATCTTACGAAAACCATGTTTCAAGGGTTCACTGACCTCTTCGAAAATCCTCAAAGTAAATCGAAGAAAGAAATCGAAGAGCTCAAAAAAATGGAAGAGCTCAGCGATCAACGTGCCTTGGAAATAACAACCTACCTGCTCAGATGTTCAGCTGGTCAACTCAGCGAAACCAGTCTTACAAAGGTGACAGCACTACTGCGCATTGTTGCAGAATTCGAAGATATCTGTGATTGCTGTTATCGTCTCACTATTTCAGCTGAGAGAAACCATCGAAAGCAATATGAGATCCCGGAAAAAGCCCGCAATGAAGTGGAACGATTTGCAAAATCTATCCTCGAATTTATGGACTTTTATCGGGAGAGCCTCACTCGTGAAGTCACCTCCAAAGATATGAAGCGTGCCAATGAATTAGAAGATGAGATCGATAGCTTCCGTAAGGCTCTTCGTAAAGAATCAGTCGTTCGACTCCAAAGCGGAGGGCAGGTAAAGGGAGAAATTCTCTACATCGATGTATTGAACAATATCGAAAAAATAGGAAATCACTCACGTAATATCCTTCAGGCATTACGCCAGGAGGCTTAAGAGATTGAAGCTCTATTCAAGAGCTTGGAACAAATCCTCGAATGGCATACCGACACCTCTAAGAGACTCAAATCCACCCAGAAAAGTTTTAGGCGAAGACTTTGTGCATAATAGTATATCCAGCGAAAATCGTGTAAACTGAATATGCCCTGAGAAACCTTCTAGAAAAACAAAACATTCCCGGCAATCCGATGGATACTCAACCCTAATACCAGGTTTTGAATACGCCTCAATCGCATCGATCACCTCCTCTATTTGGACAGCATCTGTTAAGCCATATGAAAATCGGCTGAATAATCCATGACAAATTTCATTAAAGACAGTGCTCTTCAAAATTCCCACATGATTCAATCCCGATAAAGTCGTAATCATCTGATAAGTTGAAGGGGCTTTGCTAGCCAATCCGTATAGGATCTCAAAAGTAAACTCCTTTCCGCTCAAAAGAGCGACAGGAGACTCAATCGAAAGGTTCAAATCCCGTCGTTTATAGTTCAGTCCAGCTCTCAAACGTTGGTAAAGGGATTCACTCATCTCAACCAAATCAGTCTCACAGATTTTTGCTAGAAAACGATTTGTCGTATCATTCACCATTTCAGGAACTCGATGTATCCCTTTTTTGAATCCTGAAAGTTGTTTCACTTGACCGGAAACAGTTCCTTCAAAAGAAGAAGAGCCTAAAATATCAGTGAGTTCTCTCTGAGGCATGTTCAGACAAATGGATTTCTTTTCTCACAGGTCAATCCTCCGAAGCAATTATCATCGAAATCAATAAAGCTGTAGGACCCCATTCCGACAATTCTGTAACATGAGCCTTCAGAGACTGATACAAAACCTCCATCTTTTCATGACCTAACAAATTTCTTCTTCCAACAAGACGTTTTAAAGCCTCTAGATCTGAGTTCTTAACAACCTCAATCAATTCGGCTTTTTCCTTCTTAATAACAGACTTGGGTTGCTCATTGAGATAAGAGACAAATCCCTCTCTCATGGATTGTTCTGGTTTCTTCCGCAAAAGCCATTCTGCTGAAGCTCCCATCCATTCACTGAAAGCAGCCATCAGCTCGAAACTCTCGTATCTGTTATCCAGCAAATCGAACGAAACAAAAACCAACTCAGCTTCATCGTGTGCATTGAGAGAAATCAAAGCTTTTACACACGAAGAGCGAAGATGAGGAATAACATCAGGATCACGCAACGTCTCTGCAATCGGTTCAATCGTCGATGGATCTCCCATCCGCCCCAATGCTCTCGCTGCCATTGCCCTAATACGAAAAGGAAAATCAGGCGATAAGCGTTCAACCAACTGCGGGACCGCTTCAACATAACGCAGTTCACCCAAAGCCCAAGCTACATGATCCACCAGATGCTGCTTCTTTCCATCTTTGATAATATCCAACAATACCTCTCCGGCTTCTGTCGAATGGCTTAACCCCAGGCTTCGAACCGCCTCTACCTTTACATCATAAGAAGGATCTCTCGTCAGCTCAATTAAGGAATCAATTGCCAGTGGATTCTCGCTATGCCCTAGCCAACGAGCCAAATCCACCCTGACTCTTTCATCCGTATGGAACGTATTGCGCTGAGCCATCAAGGTCCTGACCGGACTGTTAAAGAGGGAACCAAAAAAGTCGTCCATCGCATAGGCAGGACGAGTATTGGGCAACCTTCCAACTAAAAAGAAAAGGCACAAATGGACCGCCGGAATAACTCCAACCAAAAAGACTTTTACCCAGTCAAAATGAATAAACCCACCCAAGGTAGATGTCACTCCAGCCGGAAGAGCTATTTCCTCAATTAAATACCCACTGAAGAACATCGCACCCGCTGTCATCAACCCCATCACAATGTCAAAGATGTTCATCGACTCCAGCGAATCCTTTGCTCTCACATGGTAATGCTGAATCGTCGTCATGGCAATTCCAGAACCTGAAGCCAAAGCTCCACCCGCCAGTCCTAAAAAAATTAATGTTAACCAGGTAATTGCATGGGTAATATCAATCGAACCAACCATTGCTCCAACCCCTTGATCAAAGGGTGCTACGAGCAGAAACAAAGGAGCAATCACAATATTTAAAACCAATAATCCCTTTAACATCGGTTGAAACCCAATGGCATCGGCTATTTTTCCCCAGATCAAAAAAGAAATAGCGGAGCCCAAAGTTATCATGAGCAGGTAAACGGATACCAAATCAGCCGGGATGTGTAGAATCTTCCGAAAATAAACAACCATCATCGGCATTACAGCCACCTGAAACAAAGAAATGATGACCAGAGGTTTTCGTAATAAAGGAGATTCTTTACATGTCTTAATGAATCTCTGGAACCCCAATCGCTTCGGCTTGATCGGAGTTCTACTCTGCCTTCTGCTTTCAACATCAGGTATCTTACTCGCCCAGAAAATTGAATTTATGAGTCCAAGAATCCCTAATACTAACAACACCTTATAACTAAAAGCGGTAACCCGTTCGCCCACAAAAATGGAGATAGCCACCAATATGACCGTGTTCACCAAGGTAAAAGCTAACCTCATGCGGGAAAAAAACTGACCCCTATCCTTTACCGTTGTGATATCCCGTAAAAGCGGTTGCCAGACGGTTCCCATCCCAAATTGGTGAGCAAGGGAAAAAATCACCAACACTGTGATTAACACACTAAAAGAAATCCAGGCAATCGGGAGCACCAATAAGACTACTATCGATAAAAGCCGAATAACATTTGCCCAAACAAGTAGCTTTACCCGTCCGATTTTGCGAACCCGTTCAATAATGAAAATCCGCAAAAACAACATTAATGGGATAATACTGAGAATAGTCGCAATTCGTTTAGGCTCCATTCCCAATACGTCTGAAGCAAAGAGCTGCAAAAATTGACCCAGAACAATAAACTGAATAAATTGACCAAACAGATTGAAGAGCAGCGCCGTTCGCTGTCCGTCTTTTTGTTCTTTTTCCGTCAATAAACCGGAATTTTCATCTCTTGGTAAAGTCATCAAAAGGAACCCTCAAGTTACACATAAATGTAACCAACTGGGAAGCACTCAATCCAACAAAAGCCAGAAAACCTAAATTTTTACGGATTTGGAACTCAATGCTATCTCTCCAGTTCGTATCGTTTAACCGTGGTCCACATCGCAGACCAAACCAACCCAACAATATAAATAACCTGCAAAGGAATGCGCAACCATAAGGAAGTTGGAGGTCTGTCCTGAAAAGAAACTTCATTTAAAGCAGCGGAAACATTGGCCGGAAACATTAACCCTAATAAAAGAATCAGACCCAATGCCGAAATCTTCCGCGTAGCCGGAATCAATAAACCTATGGCCCCAATTATCTCCAACGCCCCGGTTAGATAAATTACCCATAATTCTCTCGGTAATGAGCCTGGAACCATAGCCAAAAAATCATACTTCATTTCCGAAAAATGGGAACTCCCTGTGAAAAGAAACATAGCAACCATTCCCCCCAAGATCGACTTCCTCATAGAGGAAAACCGGCAAAGGCCAAACACTCCCATTCCTCGAAAGAGAATGCTGGTTATCACTAATACATAAAAAGGAATCATAGCCAGCCTTCAGTTCTAGATGCCTTCAGGCCCACCCTCTGCCATAACAAAGATGATAGATTGAGCAAGCCAATCTATCAGTGCTAAATTACCTCAACAACATATTGGATGACAGTCTCTTCTTCAATACCCACTGACATGTACCGTTTTTACGGCTCTACCTGAAGGGTCATTCATTTTCTCAAAAGCTTCATCCCAAGCCAAAGCTTCAGCAGTACTACAAGCGACAGATTTAACAGAAGGCACACAAGAAGCTGCTGAATCCGACGGAAAGTGTTCATGAAAAATCGAACGATAAAAATATTCTTCTTTTGATCGAGGAGGGTTCACAGGAAAGCGAAAATCCCTATTCTCAAACTCAACATCAGATACTTTTTCTGCCGTCAGCGCCTTCAAAGTGTCGATCCAGCTGTATCCAACCCCATCGGAAAATTGCTCTTTTTGTCTCCAGACAACACTTTCAGGCAGATAATCTTCAAACGCTTTGCGGATAACCCACTTTTCCATCCTTCCATCTTGCACCATTTTATCTTTTGGACACAGGCGCATCGCCACATCTATGAACTTTTTATCCAAAAAAGGCACTCGGCCTTCGACTCCCCAGGAAGCAAGAGATTTATTTGCTCTTAGACAATCGTACAAATGCAATTTATTAATCTTACGGATTGTTTCATTGTGAAAAGCTTCAGCATCGGGGGCTTTATGAAAATACAGATACCCGCCAAAGATTTCGTCAGCTCCTTCACCTGACAACACCATTTTGATACCCATGGATTTGATAACCCGCGCCATCAAATACATCGGCGTGGAAGCTCTAACGGTTGTCACATCATAGGTTTCTAAATGATAAATGACATCTCTAATGGCATCCAATCCTTCCTGAATACTAAAATGAATCTCGTGATGCACTGAACCGATATGATCAGCCACTTGTCTCGCCGCTTCTAAATCCGGCGATCCATCCAATCCAATGGCAAACGAATGTAACTGAGGCCACCACGCTTCTTTGACATCTCCTGTTTCGACACGACGAGAGGAATACTTTTTAGCAATCGCAGATATTACTGATGAATCCAACCCTCCTGAAAGCAAAACACCATAAGGAACATCAGACATCAACTGACGATGAACAGCCTCTTCCAACGCCTCTCTCAAATCATCAATACTTGTATTATTATTTTTAATACGATCGTATTTCATCCAATCACGTTGATACCACCGCTTAACAGCTCCTTCTTTACTACATAAATAATGCCCTGGAGGAAATTCTTCGATCTTTTTGCAAACCCCTTCCAATCCTTTTAACTCTGAAGCAATGTAGAAATTGCCCAACTGATCCCATCCCATATAAAGAGGAATAATACCAATATGGTCTCGAGCAATTAGGTAACAATTTTCTTTTTTGTCATAGAGAGCAAAAGAAAAAATGCCATTTAGATCCTCCAAAAAATCAATTCCTTTTTTCTGGTACAAAGCTAGAATCACTTCACAGTCAGATCGCGTCTGATATTGATAAGATCCAATGGTTTGGCAGCGGATTTCTTCATGATTATAAATTTCTCCATTCACCGTCAACACGACATTCTTATCATTGCTGTAAAGTGGCTGTGCTCCTGACTCAGGATCCACAACTGTAAGTCGCTCATGAGCCAGGATAGCATTTTCTCCACAAAAGATCCCTGACCAGTCCGGACCTCTGTGACGAATTTTTTTCGCCATTTCAAGGACCTGAAATCTCAGATCACGACTATCTACTTTTAAATCAAAAACCCCAATAATTCCACACATATGTCTCCCAAAAACCTCCCAACCTTTCAACTGAACTAGCCTAAAAAGGCACTACAAAACTGTATTAATACCAATGATCCTATTGCATTCCCTACGAATACTGAGCCTCGATGCCCCTTTCGATAACAAAATGCGATACCCTCTTCACCCTTTTTTTAAGTTTCTAAGAGAGCTTTAGGCAAGAATAAACTCGGGAAGAAACACTCTCTTTCCGGGCACTGGAAATAGCTATCTTAGCTTGCCTAGCCCATTCATTCCCCAATCAACTGCATCTTCCGGTAGCACCAAATAAGAGTATGCTTCAATCCGTATCATGCGACCATCAGAAAGAACACAAACGTTACCTCCCATTACATCGACAAAGGGACAAGTGTGATTTTTTTCAGTATGAGAAAGACATACCTCAACTTCAACTTCCACCAAATCATTGGACTCTAAATCGATCATCTCTTGATCCAGCAGAGTGACCATTACCTCCATGCGTGATCGAATATAGACCCCCTCCGGAGCATAGCGAAGTTGTAGTTCCAACAACCGACTGCTTTCCTCTATCTGCTCATCCACAGACTCCACATCCATTTCATTCCCCCAGAGGATTTCCGCATAATTGAGACGCTCTGCTAAAACTCCCTCCACCAGCAGAACCATGTTTTCTTCCGTCAAGGCTATATCAGGCCATTGCACCGGAGCAAAACCGCCACATTCCGTTTTACCCGCCTGATTATACTGATCAATCGCGTCTTTCATATCTCACCACCTTATACTCGCCCAAAATCCATCCTGTCTGTCCAGATTTTTTCCACTCATAAATTCAATGTTTATTCTTTGCTCTTTCCTTAACTCCACTAGAATAGACCACATATCTATAGAACATGACCGATCATCTAAAATCCACTTTTGATTCCATTGAATCTGCTATCCAGGATATTGCAGAAGGAAAACTTGTCATCGTGACAGATGATGAAAGCAGGGAAAATGAAGGTGATCTTGTTATGGCCGCAGAGAAAGCAACTCCTGAGACGATCAATACGATGATCCAGCACGCCCGTGGGCTTATCTGTGTGCCAACAACCAGCTTTCAATTGCAGCGCTTGGGGATTAACCCAATGGTACAGGAAAATCGTGAATCTCATAAAACTGATTTTACCGTAACCGTCGATGCAGCTGAAGGAATCAGCACAGGAATCAGCGCTTATGACCGCTGTCGAACAATTCGGTTGCTGGCCGACTCTGAAACCCGGCCAGATGAACTCGTCCAGCCAGGCCATATCTTTCCCCTGCGAGCCAAACCGGGTGGCGTTCTGGAACGAGCAGGGCATACTGAAGCCGCCATTGACCTGGCTACTCTGGCCGGGCTCAATCCAAGCGGTGCTATTTGTGAAATTCTTAACGAAGATGGCACAATGGCACGCCTTCCTCAGCTGCTTGAATTCAGAGACCGCTTCAACCTGAAGCTCATCTCCATCGCTGATCTCATTCAATTTCGTTATGAGAGGGAAAAATTAGTCGAATGTATCGCCCGCCAACCTTTTTCCTCAGACTACGGAGCATTTGAACTACACGTTTTTCGAAATATTCTAAATGATCGCAAACACATTGCCCTTACCATGGGGACATTGGATGAAAAACCGACTCTCGTTCGAGTCCATAGTGAAAACCTTCTTAGCGATATCTTTCACAGCTCAGATATATCCAGTCATCGTTCACTAGATTCTGCGCTCAAACGAATTGCTGCTGAAAAACACGGGGTTATCCTCTACATGGAACAACCGGACGGAGGACTTCATTTCAAAGCATCCGGAAAAACAGACCTGCAAGAAATAGCAGAAGCCAAAATGGATTTTCGTGATTATGGGATTGGCGCTCAGATCCTCGCTGAACTTGGCTTAAAAAACATACGGCTTCTTTCCAGCACCAGTCGTCATGTAGTGGCCATTGATGGTTACGGACTCAAAATCGTTGATCAAATAGCTTTGTAGTTATTTTTCCGTTACACTCCACTGCACCAACTGAATTTTTCTCTCATCCATTCCAACTTGACAACAGCAGCCATATGGTACGAATCGTACCATATGGCTGAAACCGTGAAAAACACAAAAATTACTCTGCTCGGGTATATCCTGCTTGGACTCCTACAGAAGCAACCACAGTCAGGCTATGACCTGCGTAAGCTTTTTGCGACAACCCCTTTGATGAATTATAGCGACAGCCCCGGAGCAATCTATCCAGCTCTGCGCCGTCTTAAAAAACAAGGGCTTATTAAGGATAAGATCACCAAAGGAAACAGCTTACGAATCTGCCGCATCTGCCATCTGACTTCAGAGGGACTCGCCGTTTTACGCAAATGGTTAAAACAACCTGTCACACAACTCGAAATCATCCGCAACGTCGACCTGCTCCTGATGAAATTCAGTCTGATGGATGAAGCCCTTGGACCAAAACGCTCCCTCAGTTACCTGAAAAGCGCAGAACCACTGCTCGCTGCACATCTAACCTATCTCAGAACATTTTTGCAGGATAAGGGTCCAGGCATGCCTCTCTCCGGTCGTCTTGCCCTGGATTTCGGCGTCAGAAGCTACGACACCTTGTTACAGTGGATCCGCGACGCTATCATTGCTTACGCAAAATCTCCAAAGCCCAACCACTCATGAAAACACCCTCTATCTGGCTTCCCACCTTTCTGGTTTGGGTCATTTTTGTTACCGTCGATCTTATAGGTGGAAGCGTCCTTCCCCTACAGCAAGCCAACAGATCACATGTTTTAGCCTGGTCATTTGGAGCAAACGCCATTGTGGCCATCACTTTAACCTTTCTTGCATCACACACTTTTTGGCGTAAATGGCGATTAGCACTGACCCTATCGACTGTCCCATTAGTGATCACAGTCATCAATTTGATCGAAGGCATCGTTTTTCTCAACATCCCCCAACCCGCATGGATAATCACCCTCCTTGTGATCAAATACGCACTCACCCTCCCATTGTGGCTCATAATGTTCCATCAGTCTTCTGGTCTTCTACCAGGTAAACACTCCATTCCAATGTGCACATTTGGTGGCAAATTCTGGCGCTTTGCTTTTTGTAATTTCAGTTATCTGATCCTCTATATCACCGCAGGTTTGATCATTTTTCCATTAGTGCACGATTTTTATGCAACACAATCTATTCCGTCATTTGATAAGATTATTGCTTTGCAATTGCTTGTGCGCGGTCCGGTATTTACAGGTATCTGTATACTTCTATCCAACATGATAGGCCCACAACGACCGGGCAGAATTATCACAGTCGGCCTGGCCTTTGCCCTGCTCAGTGTGGCCCCTTTGGTTGTGCCTAACCCACTCTTTCCTGATACGGTGCGGTGGGTTCATTTTTGTGAGATCACTAGCTCCAATTTTGTATTCGGAATTCTGGTTGCATTAATCTGGTCAAAAAACCATCTGTTCTCCAACCAATAGCAACGACCATCTGGATCAGTCTGTTTTTTCCTCTATTCAAACAGTAAACAAAAAGAACGAAGCATATATAAGAAAGCGCAAGCCAGAGCTTGCAGAAGTACTTCAGCCCAAGCAAATTGAGCTGACATGAGTATGTCTTCCACGCCTGAGATTATAAACAAGCTGACTGCCGCGATCCAACAGCGCCAAACCCCTTCTATTGGGACAGAAAAGCAGGCCATCAGACTTTTTAACGGTTTCACTGAAGGGTTTCCAGGACTTACAGTCGATCTGTACGGCGAAACTCTGATCATTGATGAACACTCCGAATTACAGGACCTCCCGTGGCTCGATCCAGTCATTCAATTCTACAGAGATGCCCTTCCATCGATTCAGTCAGTTCTTCTCAAAAAACGGAGAGCAGGCTCTCCAGAGGAACGCAAAGGCATTTTGCTCCGCGGGAAAAACATCGACTCTAACATCACCGAATACGGAGTCTCTTATGCGCTTAACCTTACACTCAATCAGGATAATAGTTTCTACAATGATACCCGAAACCTGCGAAAATGGTTGCTGCAAAACTCTGAGGGTAAACGTGTTTTAAACTGCTTTGCCTACACTGGCAGTCTCGGAGTCGCAGCCATGGCGGGCAAAGCTAAAACCGTTGTTCAAACAGACAAAAGTTCTCGCTTCCTGAAAATCGCTCAGGCCTCCAGCAAACTGAATGATTTTCCACCTAATCTGCAGACACTTCTCCCTGGCGATTTTTTTAAACGAATCAGTTTTCTAAAAAAACAAAAGGCGCTCTTTGACATCGTCATTCTCGATCCCCCTTTCTTCTCAACCACTCAATACGGTAAAGTCGACCTGGGGCAAGAATACACCCGCCTTATCAATAAAGTACGTCCCTTAATCGCCCATAATGGCAAATTGATAGCAATCAACAACGCACTGTTTCTCTCCGGAACTGATTATATACATTCACTGGAAAGTCTCTGTGCAGATGGATACCTTTCCATCCAAGAGATCATCCCCATTCCATCGGACTGCACCGGATATCCGGAAACCATCTGTAATTCCCCTCCTGTTAACTCCACTCCCTTTAATCATCCAACGAAGATTGTGCTTCTCCAGATAAAAAGAAAAGATTCTGCGATCTGAAAATATTCACTCCATGGAGAAAATCCAACAACACTTCCCAGAATTTTCCCACCCGACACTTCAGCTTCTTGAAGAATGGTCAGAATTGCTGCAAGATTGGAATACAAAAATAAATCTGATCTCCCGGAAAGATTCTGAAAATCTGATCGTACACCATCTGCTTCATTCACTCTCCATTGCTAAGGCCATTCACTTCGCTGCCGGAACAAAAGTCGTTGATATTGGAACTGGCGGTGGCCTTCCTGGATTGCCTCTTGCTATTGTTTTTCCGGAAACACACTTTACCCTGGTTGATTCCATTGGGAAAAAAATACGCGTCATTGACGATATCATCAAAAGCCTCGGACTGAAAAACGTCACAACCATAAACGACCGAGCTGAAAATCTGAATACAAAATTTGATTTCATTCTTGGCCGTGCCGTGACGGCACTCCCCCGATTTATTGATTGGACCAATACATTGGTTCGCCCTGGAAAGAAAAGTTCACTGGAAAACGGACTGCTTTATCTAAAGGGAACTGCCTATCAGGAAGAACTCCAAGGTTCAAAATTACAACCTCACCAAGTATTTAATTTAAAAACATGGTTTTCAGGAGATTTTTTTAAAGAAAAATTCCTTCTCCATTTCATCGCACCCATTATTCCGTAGAAGAAATGCCCACACGAACATTCTCTTCAACAACAACCCTCTCTCAGTCAGAATGGATGAGACGAGAACAAAGGCATCTCACTCGGATGGATGAATGGGTAGACCCACATCAAAAAAGAGCTTCTATCGGCGAAAAACACCCGGTTTACGATTTTCTTTTCGGCTACTATTCCTTCAGACCTGGACTTCTCCGGCGTTGGCAACCCGGCATTGGAACAATTCTTGAGGGCCCTCAGGCTGATAAATTTCTGGCCCGCCCCGGTTATCTGAAAACGACAAAAGGAATTACCTTAGATCCCAACCTTCGAACCCCTAAACGGCTTCAAACAGTCCAATGGATTGGGAGCTTCCTCCGTAGTTGCTTTGAGCGGTCTCCTCAATTTGCCTGCTATGGACTCCACGAGTGGGCCATGGTTTATCGTACACCCAACATTCGACATAACAATTTTCCCCTTCGTTTTTCTCCAGAAGAAATCGCTCAAATCACAGAAGCCCAGACTATCCGCTGTTCTCACTTCGACGCGTTTCGCTTTTTTTCTCCAAAAGCCAAGCCTTTAAATTATCTACAACCAACCAAGGATACTCGTATTCAATTGGAGCAGTGTGGCTGCCTCCATGTAAATATGGATCTTTATAAATGGGCTTATAAGTTATCTCCGTGGACTCCATCAGAACTCATGGCCAATGCGTTTTTTCTCGCTCTAAAAATAAGAGAAATAGATATGCGAGCCAGCCCCTATGACCTTTCATCCCTAGGTTTTACTCCCATTGAAATTGAGACTATCGAAGGTCGTGCTGAATACGAAAAATACCAACGCCAATTCACAAAAAAAGCCATTCCCATTCGGAATCAACTCATTGCATTGAGCGATGAGATCCTTGGAGAATCCGCAAACAGCCACTCATTCTAATCAAATGGCACCCCCACGGAGAATCGAACTCCGATTTCAAGAATGAGAATCTTGCGTCCTAGCCGTTAGACGATGAGGGCTATCACATTTTTAAACGATACAGAGTTGTTTTACCCTAGCTGGCCTGCTTCGATCTGAAAACATATACCACATAATATACAGCTCCAACCATCACAGAGCCACCTACAACATTGCCCAACGTAACAGGGATTAAATTTTGTAATAATCCCCCAAGACTGATCACAGGATCTACTCCAACTCCTCCAAATTGTTCAATCAAATAGCCGATTGGAATAAAATACATGTTCGCGACACAATGCTCAAACCCGGCTGCCACAAACGCAGTGATGGGGAAAACAATCGCAAGAATTTTGCCTGAAACCGTCCTGGCTGCCATGGCCAACCAAACAGCCAGACAGACAAGTACATTACAGAGAATTCCTCTAATAAAAGCTTCAACAAACGGAAGGGATACTTTGGCCTCAGCAATGGCCACAGCATGTTCACCTATCGCTCCTCCATTTCCCTTCCAATGCCCTGACAATAGAACCAAGACAGCCAGTCCTATAGATCCCACAAAATTGGCAAGATAAACAATCCAAAAATTCCGCCACATTAACTTCAAAGAAATTCGTCCGGACACCCAGGCCATCACCATAAGATTATTCCCAGTAAAAAGTTCTGCTCCCGCTACAACCACTAAAATCAAACCGAGAGAGAACGCAAGACCTCCCAAAATACGGGCAGCAGTATAGCTTATCGTAGCATCACTTGTCACCAGAGTATAAAAAAGAGCAGCAAAACCAATAAAACCACCTGCCAAGACACCTAAAGCTACCATAGGTAAAAAGGAGAGCTTTGCTTTCGAAACGCCAACCGTCTGGACGCGTTCAGCAACTTCTTTCGGTGAATATGAATCAACGCCGTATATATCCATCACTACATTTTTATTTTATAATTACCGATGGCAGGCTGAAAGGTAAAAACAAATCCACACCTTCATCAAAAAACCCGACAATACTTTCAATCTAACATTTCAAACAAAACCGGCTATGCATCATTTGTTTCTAGCAGTGCTTGTATTGACATAGCCTCGACCACAACCGTCCAATTATTAGAAATCCTAACTCACTATTCACAAAGGTGAAAGATCTTCCAGTTTTCCAACATCTTTCCATCGACATTTATTCACATTGAAAGCCTTTACCAGATGCTTCTCACCGGCCAGGCGCATATACGTTTGTATAATTGAAAATCGTCCTTGTTCTGAAATCAGAGGCAACAACTTTGGTGAAACAGCATGTATCCCGCAAAACCCCAGTCGCAGTAACGCTTCATTCTCATCAGAATCGTTGATCAACTCAGGTTTCAGTTCCTCCCCCTCTTGCCAACCCCTCAGGTTCAGTTCCTTGTTGAATAACAAATAACGCGATGCCTTTCGTTTCTTCACCGCCAGAGTTACTAACGCATCTTGTTGAATATGCCAATCAACCATCGCTCCAAGATCAATATCGCTTAACACATCGACGTTGTGGATCAAGAAAGGACGTCCATCGTCAAAGAACCGAACTGCCTGCTTCAGGCCACCCCCCGTTTCCAATAATTCCTTTTCGATAGAAATCTCAATATGAATACCAAAGTTCCTCTTAGTCTTTAAGTATTCAACGATCTGTTCCGCGAAGTGATGTACATTGACGATCACCTGATCTACCCCAAAAGATATCAACCTCCTGATAACGATTTCTAAAAGAGTTACGCCACCAATCTCCATCAGTGCCTTTGGCCTATCATCTGTGAGAGGTCGAAGTCGAGTCCCCAACCCTGCTGCAAAAACCATCGCTTTCATCTTTTACGTTTCTGGAAATTCACGATGACTCAGTTCAACGGAAATATCCAATTTCTCCTTTAAATAACGAGCCAACTGATTTGCACAGAAAACAGATCTATGCTGCCCTCCCGTGCATCCAAATGCTACTGACAGATGAGTAAAATTACGTCTTCCATATGTCTCTACTACCTGATGAAGAATCCCTCTAACATGAGCCAGAAAACTGTGGACATCTTCTTTGGATTCAAGCCAACGGACAACATTCTCATCATGTCCCGTTTGTGAACGAAACTCTTCTTCTCTGCCTGGATTGGGTAAAGCTCTGCAATCAAAAATAAAGCCGCCTCCATGCCCCGAATCATCATGAGGTAGCCCTTTCTTATAAGAAAAACTCACTATTTCGACCTTTAACGGCAACGCCACTGATGCAACCTCACGTAATTTTGTTGAACGAACAATGAGTTGAAGCGCTGCCGTCAACGCTGGCATCTCAATCGATAACTGCATCGAGCCCAGGAGATTTTCCAGATTGCGTATCGCATAGGGAACACTCTGCAAAAAATGTGCTTTGCGTTCATAAAAGCCTCGAAAACCGTAAGCTCCCATCGCCTGAATAATACGGATAAGAACAAATCCATGAAAATATTTTAAGAATTTTTCGCGGTTTATTAAAAAATCTTTTGGTAGAGATTCCAGATAAATATCCAATAAATGGGCACGAAATGCCTCTGAGAGATTTGCCTTCGAATCATAGAGTAGCGACACCACATCATATTGCAACGCCCCACGACGACCTCCTTGATAATCGATAAACCACGGCTTCCCTCCCTTCACCATAATATTGCGAGACTGAAAATCCCGGTAGAGAAAGAAGTCATCTTCTGCTTCCAAGAGAAACCCTGTCAAAACATCAAAATCATCTTCCAGCTTTTGTTCATTGAACGGAATGTTTGCCAGTTTGAGAAAATAATATTTAAAGTAATTCAAGTCCCACATCATCGACTGACGATCAAAACTATGCCTTGGATAACACAATGAATAGTCCAGGGACTTGCCGGCAGAAATCTGAAAGAGTGAAAGCTGTTGCACTGCTTTTTCATAGACAGATTTTACCTCTTCTCCGATTTGCCCATCCACATCTTTACCACTGGATAACAAATCAAACAAAGTCTGATCTCCCAAATCTTCTTCGAGGTAAACTGTTTCGTTTTCCCCCACTCCATAGATCTCCGGAACAGATAGTCCTGCCTTCCGAAAATGCCGAGAAAAAGCCAGAAAGGCCTGATTTTCGGCTTTATCCTCATTTTCAACACCTATCACCGTCCTTTCCCCATCTGAAACCCGGTACAATTTTCGATTCGATCCATGAGCCGGCAAAGCGATAACACTGGATGCTGTTTTTCCAAAACAGGATTCATAAAGGGTTTCAATTGAACGGCTCATATTTCTATCTAATTGCTATCAGTTGTCTTGAGACACTGCCTCATAGCAGTTCCCAATACCAGAGAATTCAAAGATTTGCCAAAAGACATTGTGCCTTGCAATCTCACTCAACAGAAACATAAACGATCCCCTCCATCAATGATCAATAGCTTTTCATTGTACCGTTAAAACCAATATAGATATGGACGAAAAAGATACCCCCACCACAAATACTATCGAAACAACGACTACCAATGCGGCAGATACTGTTGAAACAACAACTGCGGCCGCCACAGATGCTAGTGAAGCAACCGCTACGAATATCACTAGTATGGATATAAATGAATTGGCTGAAAAAGGAATCGATTTTCTGACAACCTATGGGATTCAAATTCTCATCGCGCTGATAATTTTCATCGTAGGACGATGGGTTGCCAAAGTGGTAACAGGTGGCATCCGCAAAATGATGGAAAAACGGAATGTAGACCCAGCCTTGGTCTCCTTTGGAAGTAACCTGATTTACACAATTTTACTCGTTTTTGTTGTCATCGCAGCGATTGATAAAATTGGCGTTCAAACAACCTCGCTTGTGGCTGTTATTGGTGCGGCTGGCTTAGCCATTGGTCTGGCTCTGCAAGGATCTCTCGCCAATTTTGCCTCAGGTGTTCTCATCATCATCTTCCGTCCATTCAAAATTGGTGACTTTATTGACGCCGGTGGGGCCACTGGCGTCGTGGAAGAAATAGGGATCCTGGTAACAATCCTCAAAACCCCCGATAACAAGAAGATTATCGCGCCAAACTCTGCCATCATGAGCGGAGTTATCACAAACGTTACCGCCAACGATACCCGTCGTGTTGATATGGTCTTTGGTGTCTCCTACACAGACGATCTGGAAAAAGTAAAATCTGTTCTGGAAGAAATCATCGCTTCAGATGAACGTATTCTCAAAGACCCCGAACCTCAAGTCGTGGTCGCTGAACATGGGGACAGCAGTGTCAATTTCAAAGTTCGTCCATGGGTGGCAACGGCAGACTACTGGGGTGTTTATTTCGACATGCATATGAAAGTGAAAGTTCGTTTCGATCAGGAAGGTATCTCCATCCCTTTCCCACAGCGCGACGTCCATCTCATCCAAGAATCGGCCGGGTAAGTACACTTCTCATTCTATTTTCCAAGGGAGCCGAAATCGGCTCCCTTTTTTCTTCAAAGCTACTTTATAAAAAAATTCTACATATTCAAAAATCAGCTTTCAAATGCATCCCGTCATCGTCGCTCACAGAGGAGAATCCTATGACGCTCCTGAAAACACGCTTGCTTCCATGCAACTGGCCTGGGAACGGGGAGCAAAAGCTATTGAAACAGACATTCGGCTAAGCAGCGACCATCAGGTAATAGCTATCCATGATAACAATACCTGCAAGACTGCCGGCAAGGACTGCCTGGTAGCTGAGCAGACATTTGCTCAGCTACGCGAGCTCGACGCCGGATCTCATAAAGGGAAAAAATGGGCCGGAGAGAAAATCCCTACCCTTTCCGAAATCCTCCAAACGGTTCCTCCAGAAGGGAATATTTCCATCGAGCTCAAAGTAGGACTGGAAATTGTTCAACCTCTCGCAGAAATTCTGCATCAGACACACTTGAACCCTCAACAAATATGTCTCATCGCATTCGATCTCGAAGCTCTCATCGCTGCAAGGGATACCTTTCCAGCCTGCCGAACCCATTGGCTCATCGATCTTAAAAATACATCGGATAACAAAAATGTTTCCCTTGGAAACGCCATCGAAATTGCTCAAACAAATAATCTTACAGGTCTGGACATTGGCGTAAATATCGATCCGGAAAACACCCAGAACATCACCTGGGGCAAAGGTATTAAAAAAGCCGGACTTGAACTATACGCCTGGACAGTCAACGATGTCACCTTGGCTAAAAAATTAATCGATACCGGAATCGACGGAATTACCTCCGACCGAGCTCAATGGTTAACAGAGCAATTATAAAAGTTCTTGTGAAGATTTGATTCTTTCCTACTCAGAGACAATTGGGTTTCTCCAGAGACGAAAGCATTCAATTCCCTCATACTCAGCCAGCCCAAGATCATCGTACTTCTTGGCTACTTGCCTATTCTGTTCAACAGATCGTGACCAAAATTCTTTTGCAACCTGAGAACTGGGAGGCGTCGAACTCTTTTGAGATTGATGCTGATAAATGGCTTCTGCCTTGCGGGACAATTCACCTGGGCTTACCGGAACAGCCATATCAATTTCATCAACTTCCTGCTCTTCCCATCCACCTCGATACAACCAAATTCGACATTCCTTCAACCAAACCTCTTCCGAAACTGACTTCAAAGCCGTCATAATACCATCGAAGCACATCCATCTGGTCGAACCCGGATTTTGCAAATCACCAGCCGTAAAGATCTGATGCGGCCTTATCTCACTAACCACCGCAGCAATTACCTTGAAATCACTTTCTGAAAGAGGAAGATTACGAGTTCGGCCCGTTTCATAAAAAGGAAGATTCAAAAACCGAATACGCTCCAAATCAATACCACACATCTGGCAGGCAGCACGGGATTCTCCCTCCCGAATAAGCGCCTTTATTTTAAGAACTTCTTCCGAATCAACATCACCCGATTGCTTTGCCTGCAATGCTGCCAGCGCTCTCCCTCCAAACGAGTTGGTGCCATCGTAATCATTCTCTACCACTTCGTTTACACCCTGCAAAAACTGAACAAATCGGGTGGCCTCTCCATCCGAAACCATTTTGTTTCCTGAAGTCATATAAACAACATGCACCTCATTTCCCTGTTCTATTAAACGACGTAATGTTCCACCCATGCCATTGACCTCACTGGCGGGTTCCGGGCTGAAAACCAACACTCTCTTGGGAAATGGCTGAGCCCTCTCGGGGCGATTCGAATCATCTGC
>JANQKU010000134.1 GCA_028280955.1 Opitutaceae bacterium | reverse complement strand
ACTGACAATCATTTGAGGCAACACTTGTCCTGCCTCAAACGATACAGCCGATAAAGCGGACTTCCCCTCAACCATCACAATGGTATCACTCTCATAAGTAAAACCGAGTATTGGGAAAAAATCAGGAAGAACAAACTCCACCCTCTCCCATTGCTGGATTTCCTCAGCTGTAAAACAACGTTTATAAGCAGCATAAATAAGCACCGACTCACTCTCCTCACAGATATAAAAACCATAAAAAAGGTGTTCCATCGGGAAGGGAGACATTTTTTCCAAAGATAACTCAATGAAACCATGGAGCTCCGGCCCTTTGAGCCCAGGGGGTAGAGAAACCTGACGAACAAAGAATCGATCCCCTCTGACATATTCAACCTCAGGAGGGGTGACTTCTAGCAAACGCGTAAATTTATCGGGAAGTAAAGGCATTAAGCTGACGGATCTGATGGGAAAATCTCTGGCGAGGCAATTGTTTCGTTGATCGCTACGTTCTCCGTAAGCTCCAAAAAGACAAACGGATATTCAGATTGATTCGAAGTTGTTGTTTGTGAAGAAGATGTGGAGTTTGATTGAATTATTTGCGAAGAGTCTTCAAATGAACCGGATCCGTCCAAGGAAACCACTGCTCTAAGGGAGAAATCGGCATTCCCCTCGGTAACCTGAATGTCGATAGACATTACTTTGGATGTTACGCTAAGCGTATTTCCTTCAGGCATTTCCACGATTACCTCCAATAATTCATCCTGAGATGCAAAATAGCGGTCATCTTCTGTTCCCATGATACCATCCATTCCGGAGCGATAGTCGACAATCGCTTCGATCTGCAATTCACTTAATCCCCCTAAAGAGGTAAGCGCCAATTCGGACGCAGCATTTACATTAATAGACATATTTCCATATGGAGAAACCACTTCTGAAAATCGGGAGAAAAATTCATTCGGATGACCTTCTTCCGTAAAAAAAAGGGAGCGAAAACCATCGACAATAGAAAGCTCTTCCAATCGCCGGATAGGGCTATTAGAAGCGGCAAAAGGTATCTCTGCTACTCCATATTCATCCAGCTCGGCCCCATCGATACGGGTTTCATCATCCTCATCAATCCAGTCCAGCAAAGCATTCGTCAGCTTTAGACTATCCTCCACGTCAAATTCCATTTCTGTAAATAAAAGATAAAGCGTTCCTTCATCCAATGAATTCAAAGGTAATTTAGCAGACTCATCTGTATAACGTATCGTTGCGGAAGTTCCTTCCGCCAAACTGACACCCGCATAGGCCAGAGGATCATTCCAACCCTGTAATGGCGCCTGCAAAGAACCATCGATAGAAATGACATCTGCCAAGACAGCCAACGTTGTTTCAAGCGCTGAATACGCCTCGGTTCTGAGATAACTGCGCTCAACATAATAACCTTCCCCCGCAATTTCAGATAGACCCCGCTCTGTAAATTCAATGAGAGCAAAACTCACAACCACGATCATCACCAGAATCAAAAGCAGGACAGATCCTTTCCGACGGGAAACCTTTCCTCCTGCGCTTAAGGTATCTTGCCATTGCGCTCTCTGCTGCAAGAAATTCATCTGATCTTCACTCCTCATCATCAGAACAAAGGCACCCCCGACACCAGTTTTGGAAGAACTAAATCCGCCGTGCGAGTCATATTCTCATACTGAAAAGTTAATCGAATCCGATCCGGTAAAATAGGCTGTCTTTGGATATCTGTTAACGGCTCTTCATTCTCTTCCCAGATCGGAGAATCAACTTCATCCTCATAATAAAAATAAGATATCTCCCGAACAAAGGGAGAAATACGAGTCTCCCGTGGAGATTCATCTTCAAAATCTATCTCCAGTCGGGACTTCCAGAGAAGAAATAACCCCTCACTGCGATCGAGTCGTAACGAACAAACCACATAGGGCAATGGTTCATCCGGCCAAACCAAAAGCCCCGGACTTTGCGGAAGCTCAAAAGTAAGTAATTCTTCATTTTCAAAATCAGAACCCTCCGGGATTCTCCAGGAAATGGGACCACTTGACTGACTTTGACTAGATGAAGATTGCGCCCCATTGGCGGCCTCCCGAAAGGCACCTTCCAGGAAACGACTGACACCTCTGACATGCCGGTCAAATAAACGATCTTCTCCTCCCCGCCCCCACAGTTCGCCCATAGAGAAAACAAAGGTTGTTGCCGCAACAATCACCCATGCACCGATCGTTACCGCCAAAAGAATTTCCATCAGCGTAAATCCCCCCTGCCTACCTGATAGGCGCCCACTCATAGCGGTCTGTTCCTCAAATGGTCTTCCACTAACCGTTCCTTGGTTATGGCTCGCAGTTCTTCCCTTTCCAATGGATCTGACCATGCCGGACGCAATAGGAGCAAAGACTGTTCAACAACTCTCTCCGGCACCTCATCATGTCCCTCAAAAGTCACCTTTACTTCAACCTTAAATAAGTCCGCCACCTCCGTCGGTTCCGCTATGGCTTCCCATCTGGCAAAGCCAAGTCCCCCTGTCGAAACCTCTCCTCCTTCTTCCAGGATGTCCAAATCAGGAGCTGTTAAGACCATCGAACGAACAAAGGCCATTTCCTGTTCAAGAGTTTGATCTACTTTAACTGCCTCTATGCTCGTGAGGACATTCACAAAAGAAGCGCTCAACACAACGACCGAAATTGAAAAAAGAGCGAGTGCCAATAAAACTTCCAGCAACGTAAAAGCAGATTTACCTAAGTGGATATTTGCTTTCATCGAATCAAGTTTCCACCTCTTCTGCAGGAAGAAGTTCTGCTCCCGTCCACGGATCCACCTCAATCGTTCGTTGGCTCTCACCTACATTCAATTCAACCAAAAAAGGCATACAGGTCCCATCCGGAAAGAAACGCACAAATGGAATTTCCTTTGTTGTGACCAAATTCCCCTGAATCAAGCTGTAGCTGCCATCCGCCAAGCGCTGAGTAAACGTTACGCCTGCATCACTTTCTTCAGACCAGTTTTCCGTATTAACAGAAAACTTTTTTTCCCCATTTGCTCCAGAAACGGTAAAAGCAATCGCTTCTTCATCAAACCGAAGCGTTTGAGGGGCTCTTTCGTACAACGCTAATGTCCGAGCTTCCCGAGTCGCTCTCCAAAACTCACTTTCCAATGAATCCGCTTCTCCCTGAACAATCAGGGAATCCAGATTGAGAACAAAGAGCGAACTGAAAAGAGCGAGCAAAGCGATGACCAAAAGGATTTCGACCAGAGAAAAAGCATGACAACGTCTTCCGTATTTAGACCGTAGCCGCATTGGTATTTCTCTCATCTTCTACAGTTCCCTCCCCAGCTCAGAAAATCTTTTTACCAGTTTCCAATATCATCGTCCGACTCCACCTTATCCGCACCCCAGGAATACAAGTCATAACTTCCGGTATTTCTCGTTCCCGGATAACGATATTGATAAGGATTTCCCCATGGATCTTCCGGCACCTTGTTTCCCGTGACATCAAGGTAAGGGCCCTTCCATCGATCCGCTTTACTTGATGGAGCTGTCAACAATGCCTGTATTCCCTCTGCTGTGCTTGGATAGGATCCCATGTGGATACGATAGCTGGTTAGAGGGGCTTTCATGGATTGTGTAACAAATATTTTCGCAACAGATTCCTGATTACCCCCAAAGATTTTATCTACATTCACGATGGCCACTCCGGCCAAAATCGCAATCAAGGCAATGACCAATAACATTTCAACAAGGGTGAAAGCAGATCGACGCTCAGAAAATTTATGTGACTTCATGACTGAATAAAATGATTTGTTCTTTCCAAAGGGTCAAGTCGGCTAACTAAAACGAAATATTACTTTTCTAAGAAACTCTCCAGATTCTAAAGACGTTACGGTAGCTAAAATGTTTCGTTCCAAATGAACCCACCCTTCCTTCATGTAGGCAATAGAGATAGAGATCTCCACTTAAAGGCAAACTAAAGCATTCACATTATGCCTATTTTATTTAAGGTAATCAACATTGCGCATGAAAACCATTCTTTCACTTGATCAGGGCACAACCAGCTCCCGCGCCATTCTCTTTGACCACCAGGGAAATGTTCTGGCTGTCGCTCAAAAGGAATTTAACCAACTATTTCCTGAGTCAGGGTGGGTCGAACACGACCCGAACGAAATCTGGCAGACCCAAAGTGCCGTCATTGATGAAGTTCTTTCATCTCAGAAACTCTCAGCCAAAAATATCTCTGCTATAGGTATTACTAACCAGAGGGAAACAACCGCCGTCTGGGACCGTAAGACCGGAGAACCTATCACAAACGCTATCGTCTGGCAGGATAGACGAACCGCCGCCTTTTGTGAAAAACTCAAAAACGAGAATCTCGAACCGTTTTTTCACCAGAAAACCGGTCTTCTCCTCGATCCCTATTTCTCTGGCACCAAGCTTAAGTGGATACTGGATAACGTAAAAGGCGCCAGAATCAGAGCCGAGAAAGGAGAACTCGCCTTTGGGACCATTGATAGCTGGCTCGTCTGGAAATTGACAGAAGGCCAACAACACATCACAGATATCTCCAATGCCTCCCGCACTCTTCTTCTCGATATTAACACAGGTGAGTGGGACGAGGAAATCTTGCGACTGCTGGACATCCCTCAGTCACTTCTAC
>JANQKU010000069.1 GCA_028280955.1 Opitutaceae bacterium | reverse complement strand
CTTTTCCACGGAATTCTTCTAATACCGCTGCACCCTTTTGCTGGTCAGGTTGCTCAGGTTGTTGATAAGATGGTGCTGGCCGATTTCGCCTTTGAGCCGAAGATTCAACAGAGCTCCCCAAAAGGAAAAGACTTAAAATGAAAAATACTGTGCGCATAAACGGTGTAACCGCAGCGCTGACCATTTGTTACGGAGCAACCTCTTCGGGTTCCTCTTCAACAGCCGCTGCAGTTTCTTCTGACAGTTTAAAAGAAACGCTTTCTTCCGCATCAGATATTTCATCAGTCGTCGTATCAGATGCAGTCTCTCCTTCCTCTTCAATCGGAACTAGTTCCGGAGTCATCAAAGCAGGTAACTCTTCATTAATAGCGCTCTCTTTACCTTTCACATAGAGATGGCCCAAATAAAGCCCAAAGCTCAGAACAAAAAAGACAATCGCTGCATTTCGGGTCAACTTGACTAAGACATTGTCGGTTTCAGCGCCAAAAGCTGATTCTGCCATGCCACCACCCATGGCAGAACCTAAACCTCCACCAGATTGTGACTTCTGCATCAAAATGAACAGAATCATAAACAAGCAAACGAGAACGAGAATGAAAGAGAAAATCGCCAGAAGGATATTCATAGGTAAAGGAGAGACTTGAAATACAATCTGTCGGTTTGTCAATCAACCAACGAACAAGAACTATCTGGTAATTCCTCATCTAAACAACCAGAAATAAATTGCCGGTTTCTTACACGACTTCTAGAGAATAATACTCCCTTCCCAAAAACCAACAAGTGAATTCGCTGACTTCCATATGGCTCAAATGGTTCAAATTTCTCTTTAAGCCTGCCATCTTACCGCAAATATCTCTCTTTCCACTTACCCACTTCATCCGTGGTTACACTGCAGATATGCTTAGACAAGATAGTCGGGCGGCTTTGTCAGTTGCTCTGATCGGATTCCCTCAAGGAATGGCATTCTCTCTTATTGTCGGGCTACCATTACATTACGGAATCTACGCAGTTATCATCTCATCGATCATCGGGGGCCTTTTTGTTTCGTCCAAGTCCCTCATCATCGGACCAACCAATGCTATATCGATTCTCATTTTGAGCATTTTTCATAATCTCCAAATGACTGGGATCGAAAAAATGACCGCCCTCCCCATCCTATTGATGATGACTGGGCTCATCTTACTAATTGGAGCTTGGTTCCGTATCGCAAGCTTAACACAATACATCTCAAGAAGCGTCATTTCCGGTTACCTTATAGCAGCCGTCGCCTTGATCACAACTAATCAACTAGGCCATCTCCTCGGTATTGATACCATGGAAACAGGTGTCTTTCTTCATTCCATCAGTGACACTCTGAGCCATATAAAGGACATCCATTGGATAACATTCGGTATAACAAGCATCACACTGCTGGGCTATTTGATCCTCAACCGGATTTCTCCCCGTATTCCTACCTCATTTATCCTTCTCGCCATACTTTCTTTTATCATCTGGGCATTTTCATCCTTCACCAACTTTTCAGTTCAATATGTAAATGTGGAAAAGGCCTTTTTCTTCTCAGACAATTCTGCAGCATTTAGCTTCAGTTCTTTGGGGCAACTGCCAAGGGCTGCTGTAGCCATCGCATTTCTTTCATTTCTGGAAGCATCTATCACAGGAAGAGCTCTAGCTGCACGATCAGGTGAACATTTTAATGCAAATCAACAGATGTTCACCCTTGGTATAACTAATATCGGACAATCTTTTTTTGTCGGTTTACCTGCATCTGTTTCAAGAATACGTTCCAGTGTTAATGTTTCCGAAAAGGCAATAACCCCCATTTCTGGAATTCTTTCCGGAGTTTTCTGTCTAATACTCTTTTTCTCCTTATCCCCACTCTTTTCTTTTATACCAGTCGCTGTTCTGGCAACAGTTGCTGTCATTGTGGCCATCATTCGGATAAACCGGCACTATCTGCGCGTTATCTTTCAGACTTCAAAATCTGATCCAGTAGTTCTGATAGGCACTATCATATGTGGTTTACTTTTTCCTCTGGATGCAGCCATTTACATGGGAGCAGGCATTTCGATCATTTTTTTCTTCAAAAAAGTCGCTACACCCGAATTAGTAGAATATGATTTCAATCCAGCCGGGGAATTAGCAGAGCTAAAAAAGAAAGAGCGCACCACTCCTGATATATCGATCGTTCATGTCGAAGGTGATCTTTTTTTCGGTTCTGCTGAAATCTTTCTCGATCAAGCAAGACGCGTCTGCGACGACCCCAATCTCAAAGTCATCATCCTCAGGATGAAAAATGCCCACCACCTCGATGCAACCTGCGCGATGGCAATCGAAGACCTTCTACGTTTTGCCAGAGATCATAATCGCCATATCATCGTCTCAGGTGCTCACAGAGAAATCTTCAGAGTTTTTCGAAATTCCGGTTTGCTCGAAACTCTCGGTCGAAAAAACTTCTTCATGGATACGCCATCCAACCCAACCCTATCCACCCGAAATGCTCTGAAACGGGCCCAGACACTCCTCGGTCAGCAAAAAGCCAACATTCGCATTTACGTCGACCCCGCTAAACAGGATCAAACGAAAACAGCTGAATCAGTAGATCAACAAAAATGAGCGAACCGGTCCGTAAAAGAAATCATGCTAACAAGACGTCGAAACCCTTTCGCAGCATCGATCTCTTTCCCATTTGGAAAGTACTCACTCAGTATGATCAATTGCGATTCAAATCGGATATTCGCGCAGGATTAAATGTTGCTCTTCTCGCCTTTCCTCAGGGAATGGCATATGCTATGATAGCCGGACTTCCCATTCAATATGGGATTTTTGGTTCTGCCATCGCCACTATCATTGGACCACTCTTCGCAGGTTCCCGCTTCATTATGCTGAGTCCGACCAATGCAACCTCGGTTCTGCTTTTCAGTACCTTTCTGGCGCTTGGTGTTTCCGATGCTCAAAAACTGATCCTCCTTCCCATTCTTCTCTTCTTAGTCGCTGTTTTTCAAATTGTCGGCTCCTATCTCAATGTCGCCAGTCTCATCCAATATGTTTCCAGAAGTGTTATCGTGGGTTACATCACAGCTGCAGCCATGCTTATCATGGCAAGCCAGATACAGTATACACTAGGCTTTCGTATATCAGGTGCCTCTACTTTTTTCAGCGTCATCCAAAAAACGCTGGAAAACCTGCCTGCTACTCACCTGCCAACCCTTTTCCTCAGCCTATTAACAGCAACCACCTATATTCTGCTAAAACGTTTTCTTAAAAAGCTACCCAATGTAGGGATAACACTCATATTAATGAGTCTTGTCGGATTGGGTATGAATGAACTCGGTTGGAGTATTCAAAAGCTTCAGGCAGTAACACCCAGTTCATGGCAAATGAGCATTCCCAGCTTCGATCTCAGAACCATCAACGTTCTCGCCAGTGCAGCCATGGCAATCGCCTTTCTATGCATCCTAGAAGGCTCATCCATTGGAAAATCCCTCGCGGCCATGTCTGGGAGTAGACTCAATACCAACCAGGAGCTCTTCAGCATGGGCATGTCAAATCTCAGTTGTGCCATGTTCTCCGGGATGCCAGCCTCCGGATCCTTAACTCGATCCGTTCTCAACTGGACCAGTGGAGCAGCTACTCCTCTCGCCAGTATCTTCTGTGGTTTTATTTGCATCGGACTTTTTTTAGGACTCGGTCAGTTCATTGGTTATATTCCCAAAGCCAGCCTCGCCGTCGTCGTCGTTTTCGTCGCGCTTTCTCTTATTAATCCACGACAAATTCGCTTCGTTATCAAAACAACTCCTCCCGATGCCTTTGTCTTCCTCGTCACTTTTTT
>JANQKU010000061.1 GCA_028280955.1 Opitutaceae bacterium | reverse complement strand
AAAAGGTGTCAGCCCAACCCGCACCCCCTCCTTTACAATCATGCCACGATCAGCCAACCCACTGTTATCGGTCCCCTCAGGTGAGAGATAATAGCGCATAAAACCGTCCATGCCAAAATAAGTATCCGTCGTCTTGGCAGTGACATTCTCGGGTAATCCTTGCTCCTGCCAGAAATCGAAACATTCAGTCCAAAACCCTAAATCGATCAAAGGACAATGATCACGATTTTCATACTGCATAGTGGCCTTAAATCTTTCTCGAGCATTCATTTCCATCCATCATCTATAAGATATCATAAGAGGTTTGTTAAGAGCATGTTATGTGTAACGATAGCATCTCTTAAGAAGCCGTCGTAAGTTAGCAAAAACGCTCTCCTCAACAAGAAGAATCCATCGCTTTCCCAAAGACTGTCTTAGCCTCTTGTAATATTTTTGATCCTGTTCTTGCGCCTTCCTCAGGAATCGATTTCAGTCAGCACTTCTAGAATAATCGAGACGAAAACGGCTCCAATCCTCTACCCCTTTTTATGAAACTGATCGAAAAACGTACTCTAATCGAAAAAACAGGTACTCAATTACATTTCCCCTTTCTTCTCGAAAATTCGGATAATCAATGGTTCATGACCTATCGAGAGGGTCCTCATGGCAGCCCAAAGGGTGATCGTGTCCAATGCATTCAATCTAATAACCAGGCTGAAACTTGGGAGTCATGGCCCGGCCTCGAAATAAAACCACAGCTCAGACTCTTCTGGACAAAACTTTCCGACGGAAGCCTCATCAGCCATCGCTATCATATGACCAAGCCAAATGGTGATGCCTGGATAGCCACCACCCTTTCCTCGAATGATGAAGGCAAAAACTGGAGCACATCCGAAGGTCGCGTTTCCGGTCTGCCCTTTAATCCAGATGCTGAACTCCACGCCATGTGGGGTCATATAAGAGAAGGTTCCAATGGAGAACTCCTCTGTGGCTGCTATGGCCAGACTGGCACTGAAGAGGGAGGCTGGGGACACATAAAATTCACTATAGGAGTCCTCTCTTCAACTGATAAAGGAAGAAGCTGGCAATACCTGGCAACCATCTGCGACGACCAATCCCTCGGTGATGAAGGCCCTGCTGAAATGGACATTCTCTTTTTATCCAATGGAGATCTTATTTCGATCTTCCGTACCGCCACAAAACTGGAAAGCCCCATGGCCATGTCTCGCTCCAAAGATGGGGGAAAAACCTGGACGCTCGAAACTCAATTCAAAACTCCCGGAGTCTCTCCCCAACTCCTCCAACTTAAAAATGGAAAAATCATCTGCTCATACGGGACAAGGGATGTCTATGTCATGTCCGCTATTGACGAACAGGTATCTGGATGGAATGAACCTCTCCTCCTCTACAAAGGTCAAGGAACCGGTTATACCGATATTCAAGCGCTATCTCCTAATCGATTTCGCGTCGTCTTCGATGAATCAACTTTTCTCAATCATGATGAATCCGGCAATCACCGCATCGTCCGCGTGGAAGTTGATTCGAGGTAATTTACCCCGATCATCCAAAACCTAAAACTCTTTTCTTCTCTCTTAATCTCAAAAATTTATGTCGTCTAAATCCGTTTTCCCTTATCGCCAGGTCCACCTCGATTTTCACACTTCCGAACAAATGCCAGGAGTGGGTTCTCAGTTCGATCCCGAACAATTCGTCCATGCCCTGAAAACCGGGCATGTGAACTCCATCACAATATTCGGAAAATGTCATCATGGATGGTCCTACTACCCCACTGAGGTCGGCACTCCTCATCCACAACTGGCCAATCCCGATCTTCTGGGTGATATGGTTAAAGCCTGCCGCAAGGAAAACATCCAGACCCCTGTATATATAACCATTCAATGGGATGAATTGACCGCTCAAGAACATCCCGAATGGAGAGTCATGCAGGCCAATCCTACAAAACGAAAAGGATCTCCGAACTTGGAAGAGCGCGCCGAACAAGATCAACTGGGAGCTCGTTGGCATCCTGTCTCAGTGATTCATCCAGAACTGGTTGATCGAATTATACGCCAGTCTATCGAGGTAATTGAACGCTATGATCCTGAAGGTCTGTTTCTCGATATTGTTCTCCCTTGGGAAGATGTCAGTCCTCGAAACATCGAACGAATGCAAAGACGAGGCTTAGATCCAGATGTATCCAAAGATCGACTGCAAAATGATCGTGAAATCATCATGGAATACTATCAACGATACTATGAAGCCATTCGTAATGTATCCAAAGATGTCAGAATTTTCCACAATAGCGGCCACATCTACAAAGGTGATCGGGAACGCTGGCCTTACTTTACTCATCTGGAATTAGAATCGCTCCCCACCGGTGGGTGGGGTTACGATCACTTCCCTGTTTCCGCTCGCTATACCTCTACTCTGGATATCGATTTCCTGGGTATGACCGGAAAATTTCATACAACCTGGGGAGAATTCGGAGGTTACAAAACACCCACAGCGCTTGAATATGAATGTGCTCAAATGGTCGCCCTGGGAGCCCGTTGTTCCATTGGAGATCAACTTCATCCCAACGGTCAGATGGATCTCGATACCTATGAACGCATGGGGCCTGCCTATAAACGTATTGAACAGATTGAATCCTACCTGCCAGGAGCAACCTCCGTTTCCGAAATCGCCATTTTGAGTGCAGAAGCCCATCACAAAGATCGTGATCTTGATGCAAACGATGGAGGCGCTTCTCGAATACTGCTCGAAACACAACAAATGTTTGATGTCATCGACTGGGAAAACGATTTCAGCCATTATAAACTCCTCATTCTGCCAGACATCATACGACTTGACGAAGATCAAACCGAGCAACTGCAAACCTTTGTGAAGAATGGAGGCAAAATTATCGCCTCCTGCCAATCACTTCTTAAACCAGACAGTGATGAATTTGCATTGCCCTTTCAGGCGCAAATTTCCGGTCAACGCGAGTTTAAGCCCGATTACCTGAAAATATCCGACACGCTCAACTCGAAAGGAGACATCGTCAAAAGCCCCTTTGTCATTTATCAAAGAGGTATGTCGGTTCAAACTACTGGCGCCACTGTCTTAGCCCAGGTTTTCGATCCCCACTTCAACCGAAGTTGGAAACATTTCTGCTCTCACCAACATACACCTTATAAGGATAACGCCAGCGAGAAAGCAGAAGGAATTCTCGAAGATGGTCCCATCATCTACTTCGCTCATCCTATCTTCAAAGAATATTACAACACTGGCCAACCACTTCTCAAATACACAATGCGTAATGCCATTCGGAGGTTACTTCCCCAAGCGCCTCTTAGAGTTAATCTACCCTCAAGTGGCCGAATCAGTTGGATGAGAAGTCATCAACCCAGAAGAGAATTACTCCATCTCCTCTACGCACAACCGCAACTCCGTGGCAATTCTGTCTTGGGTTGGCAAGGAGGCCAAAGTATTGAAATTATTGAAGATGCCGTCCCTCTCTACGATATTGTATGTGAAATCGACCTTCCCGAAAAACCAAAAAAAATCTATTCAGCTTATCATCCTGATAAAAGCATAGAGGTGGAAATCTCTGAAAATGATGGTAATTTCACTGCTCACTTCACTATCCCCAAACTCTACCTCCACGATCTGATCATCATCGAATACTAGACTTCACACCCAAAAGATAAATAGATAGACTTAAATCAAAACGAATTTTCTAAGAAAGATGAAAGGGAAATGACAAAAGAAAATCGATTTCCCAGGAAACGAGGCCAATGGACAGAATTGTCTTCCGAGTTAAAATACGACAATCCCTGGATGAGCGTTACAGAAAGCAAAATCATCAATCCAAATGGGGGTGAAGGAATTTACGGAGTCGTTCATTTAAAAAACCTGGCCATTGGTATCGTGCCTCTGGATGAAGAAGGCAATACATGGATTGTCGGCCAGGAAAGATTTCCTTTTGAGGGAAAGTTCTCCTGGGAAATTATTGCAGGAGGTGGCCCTCTCCATAATAATCCTTTAGATTCTGCTAAAAAAGAACTACTCGAAGAAACGGGAATAAAAGCTCAGAAATGGGAACTGATCCAGAAAATGGATATGAGTAATTCAATAACGACAGAACAAGCCTTACTCTATGTCGCCCGTGACTTATCCTTTCACGAAAAGCAACCCGATGAAACGGAGAAATTGGAAATCAGAAAGTTGCCTTTTACAGAACTCTATCAAATGGTGATGAATCATGAAATAGTCGATAGCCTCAGTGTCGCAGCTATTCTGAGGCTCCAATTAATGCAACAATAACAAGAATATTTTTCCTTATTTCAGTTGAATATCATTCAGTGGCCAATCTTCAAAGGATTCGATTAGAAATATATCAATCGCTCTATCCAAATCGGCTCGACTCTCCAGAAAAGGCATGTGACCGACATCACTTCCCCACAGAATCATTCTAGGAAATTTCACATTCTGGAAGTGCTCAGGTCCCACCATCCAATCTTTACGTCCATAAAAGAACAAGACAGGTACTTCAACATCTACGGTATTTGGTTTATAGTCCATCATGTAATCATCCACCGTAAGGGCAATAGACTCAAAATCATGATTCCACTCTGGTATTTCTTTGAAGGATTCACTCATAATCCTCATATTTTTTTCCAATTGATACCCCATTTTCCACATCATGCCCTGCTCCTTTAGTTGTTGACTTAAGAAGCTTAAGCGATCCATGAGCGGTACCGTATCATCGGTATAACAGTTCGGGTTTTCAATTCCAAGAAATTCGCATGCTTTTGGTATCCAATTTTTGTTGAGTGATTCTCTGGCATTCAAGGTACAATTGATCATCAGCATCCCTTTGATCGATTCAGGATAGCTTATAGCATATTTCATCTGCAATACACCTCCAAATGAATGCCCGAGAGTCAGCCATTCATCAATACCTAGGCTCGTTCGAACTTCTTCAAAATCTAGAATGATCCGATCTATACTAAAATCCCCATTCATCGGACTTGTCGAACGGCATACTCCTCTTTGGTCAAGATATATCATCTGAAATCGCTGCTCAAGGAATCCTCCATAAAATTTCTTCAACCAATGACTTCCTGCCCCAGGCCCTCCATGGATATATAAACAAGGTATTCCATCACCTTTCACAGTTACATAAAGTTCAGCACCATCCGAAGTAGTTATGCTGTGACCATACATAACCACAGGGATGATCAGACTAGAGAGAGTTAATTTGAAAAGATTCATTGTAGCCCATGAAACTTTACGTAAATGGGCATTAATTTCTTCGGTATTTATTTTTATTACCTTCACTTTTTATCGTAGTATAACGTATTCGATCATTTTTCTGTCTTAAGAAACTGATCTGCAATTTTTTCATTTACCTGCTCTCAATTCTCCTAAGTATCAATCTCACTGTACGTTTGTATCATTAATACCTCAAAACTCAGCTCAAGGTTGCAGAAATTTTCTTTTTTGAGGTGTGCCAGAAAATCTAAACGTACAAACCTGATTAAAAAACCGGAAATCAGAAAGTTACCCTTTGTAGAATTTTATCAAATGGTAATGAATCATGAAATAATCGATAGCCTCAGTGTCCCAGCTATTCTGAAGCTAAAGTTGATGTCTCAATAATAGGGATACCTCTCCACTCAGAAAAAACCATTTAATTTCTTTGTTCAAAAATGGCTTAGTATTGCTCTAGAGCCACTTTCTACATTTGGCTTAATCCAGCCGCAAAGCCACTAAAGGATCGATACGAGCCGCCTTTCGGGTCGGCAAGTAACTGGCAAACATTGAAATAGCCAGTAAGATCACAGTAATACTCAT